>JAIKYQ010000015.1 GCA_024683035.1 Eubacterium sp. | reverse complement strand
ACGGAAGACACTCTCCTTTCGGCTATGGAGACTGCCGGTGCCGACGAGACGCCGGAGGAGGCAGAACGCAAGGGCCTCGGTACTCCGGCAACCCGTGCCGCCACCATCGAAAAGCTGGTTCAGCGCGGCTTTATCGAGCGTAAGGGCGACAGGAAGACCAGGCACCTGATCGCCACGGACAAAGGCAATGCCCTGATCACCGTCATGCCTGAGCAGATCCAGTCACCTTCCACGACTGCCGAATGGGAGCAGAAGCTCCTGGGCATTGAGCATGGCGAATACGATGCTGAGGATTTCATGGTTGGGATTTCCGGCATGATCGCCGGACTTGTGACAACCTATGAAAAAGCGAAAGGAGCAGATGCGCTAATGAGCAGAAACAAAGTGATCGGCACCTGTCCCCACTGCGGGTCCGAGGTGCTGGAAAAACAGAAAGGCTGGTTCTGCAGCAACCGGGAATGCCGGTTCATTCTCTGGAAGGACAACGCCTACTTCACGAAGATCGGGAAAAGGCTGACTTCCCAGATCGTGGAAAAGCTTCTGAAGGATGGCCGCGCCAGGCTGAAGGACTGCAAGAGCCAGAAGACCGGCAAGACCTATAATGCGGATGTCCTGCTTTCTACGGAAGCGGACGGCAGGCCGCAGTTCTCCATGGTATTCCCTGATACGAAGGGAGGCAGTAAGTGATGGATGAGAAAGAACACAGCATCCGGTTTATCAACAGCAGCTATGACACCCTCTTCCGCATTCCGGATGGCGGGACCGTGGAAGTTCAGTTCCCTGACCGGAAATTCTCTGCAAAGTGCGAGTATATCGACGATTATCACACGCTCGTCGGTGACTCGGTGTTCCACATCTGCGAATTTGCCGAAATGGTGGAGCATCAACATGGTTCAGTCCGTCCTGAACCTGAAATCACAGCGGATCAGGCTGCCTGGCAGCTCGGTCACAGAGAATACCTGGCGCTTCAGAGGACAGATTCCGGATTTGATTACACCATCTACAGCAAAAATTTCGCGCTGATGGACGGCGGCCAGCTGGATGCTCCCGAACTCACAATGAAACAGGCCCGCGAACAGATCCTGGAGATGCATGGAATGGTCCGGAGAAACCGCCGGGCAGTTCCGTTCGATGAAGTTACAGAAAAGGCTGAGGCTGTACAGGAGTCAGTCCTGAAACAGCTGCAGGATCTTAAAGGCCCTCGGACTAAGGAAACCCGGTCCGGAAAGGAGAAAACTCATGGCGGAAAAGAAACCCGATAAGACCTACCCCTCCCAGTTTGAAAAGGTCAAGGAGATCACCGACAAGCTGGAAGCCGGTATTCAGGCCCTCTTTGAGAGCGAGGCCTTCAAGAACTACCTGAAGACGCTTTCCAAGTTCCACGATTATTCCCTGAACAATACGATCCTTATCGCCATGCAGAAGCCCGACGCCACACTGGTTGCCGGTTACACTGCCTGGCAGAAGAACTTCGGCAGGCAGGTCCAGAAGGGCGAGACTGGCATCCGGATCCTCGCCCCGACGCCGTATAAGAAACAGATGGAAGTGGACCGAGTCGATCCTGTCACTAAGCAGCCTGTCCTGAACCCGGACGGCAGCACTGCCAAGGACCTGAAAGAGATCATGGTCCCGGCCTTCAAGGTCGTGAACGTCTTTGATGTCAGCCAGACGGACGGAAAGCCACTTCCCACAATCGGCGTGGATGAACTCTCCGGCAATGTCACGAACTATGAGATGTTCTTTGAAGCCCTGAAACGTGCCTGCCCGGTTCCGGTAGGATTTGAGGATATTCCTTCCGGAGCCAAGGGCTACTACCACACAGTGGACCAGAGGATCGCCCTGCAGGAAGGCATGAGCCAGGTCCAGACTGTCAAGACAATGATCCACGAGATGGCGCACCAGAAGCTGCATGCCATTGATCCGAAAGAATTGCCTCCGGAGGAACCGAGGCTCACCCGGAACGCTAAAGAAGTCGAGGCGGAGGCGGTGGCCTATACTGTCGCCCAGCATTATGGTATCGAGACCAGCGATTACAGTTTCGCCTATATCGCCGGATGGTCTCATGGTAAGGAAACGCCGGAGCTGAAGGCTTCCCTAGACCGGATCCGCAAGGCTGCCGATGAAATGATCACGGCTATCGACGATCACATCATGTATCTTCAGCAGGAAAAAGGAATTGAGGTAAAACCTGAGATCCCGTCAGAGCCAGCTCCCGGTCTTCAGGAGAACGGCATGTACCGCTACTACTCCACCCAGCGCCCGGTCGATATCGGCACCTTTCCGAAGCCTGCGGGAAATGCGCCGGTGGAGATCCACAACTATGATAAGCGCCAGCCTGTTGAAGGCGGCTGTATGCAGGCCTGGGGATGGCTGGAATACGCCAAGCCACTGACTGATAAGGAAGCCAGCGATTATGAGCTGAGACCGGCGCCGTCTTCAGCAAAAGCGATATCCGCACCTGAGCGGTCCGCACCACCATCTCCGGAAAAGAAGGCGTCAGTCCTGCAGGAACTGCATGCCCAGACTGGGAAGGCCAAGGAAAAACCCACACAAAAAGCTGCACAGAAAACGCACAAAAAGAAGGAGGAAACACGATGATTTTTACCGTTGAGGAAACCGCGCTCGTATCGGCTTTTGACCATTCCAGCCGAAGTGCTGCCGTTATGGATATGATGGCCCAGCTCGGTCTGATCGAAGACGCAGAGCTTAAAAGCCAGGTTGGGCATCTCTGCAAAAAGCTGAGAGCAATGAATGATGAGGAGTTCATCAAAGTGGACTTCTCGGTATACGAGGAGGATGAAGATGAGCAAATGGGATGAGGCTCACACCGAGCCGATGCATGACCATCCGGCTGAGAAGGATCAGCTGGTTGCGGCGATGGAGGCTGCCGGATATGTGCTGGATACGGCGGAAAGCTCCGAGGATAATCTCCGTTTTTTCGGTGCCTACGGCAATGTCCTGACGATGGGCGGCTGGCATGAATGCGAGGAGTGGCTGAACGGCGTCGTGTTTGATGATCCGCAGGTCTCTGACCGCGTGGAGATCATCCTGCATCCGGAGCGTTTTCCGGAACGCGATCCGCAG
>JAIKYQ010000200.1 GCA_024683035.1 Eubacterium sp. | reverse complement strand
TCTCCGATCACAGAGACCACCGCGTAGTGCTGTTTCCGCAGATCCCTGGCCCGTACATAACCGAGTCCGGCAGAGATCGAGTTGGAGCTGTGTCCGCCGTCGAAGGCATCACAGGCACTTTCTTCCCTGCGCGGAAAGCCGGACACCCCGCCTTCCTGACGCAGCTGCTTCAGTTCTTCTTTCCTCCCGGTCAGGATCTTATGGGTATAGCACTGGTGCCCGACATCCCAGATGATCCGGTCACGGGGCAGCGTACAGACGCTGTGCAGTGCCATGGTCAATTCCACGGTCCCCAGATTGGAGGCCAGATGCCCTCCCGTATGACTGACCGTTTCGATCATGTACTGCCGGATCTCATCTGCCAGAACCGGCATTTCTTCCGGAGATACCTGCTTTATATCATTCGGTTTGTTTATTCTTTCAAGCATATGTCTTCCCCTGCTGCCTCATCAACGGCCCGTCCGCCCTTTTTCCGGCAGATATATCTTCCGGCCGCCTCAGTATTTCCTGCCTGCCAGACTGCCCAGCAGATGCTCCAGAAAACGGGTGTCTCCCGGAAGGCTGTGCAGATCTTTAAACGCTTCTTCTGTCAGCCGTTCGACAGCCGCTTCTGCTTCGTCCAGGCCATGCAGTGTGACATAGGTCGTTTTTTCGTTTTTCTGATCCGAAAACACCGGCTTGCCCAGCTCTTCCTGTGTGGAAGTAACATCCAGTATATCGTCGCGGATCTGAAACGCCAGACCGATCTTTCTGCCGATCCTCTCCATCGTGAATACCTGGTCGCGGTCGGCGCCCCCCAGGACAGCACCTACCATCAGGGAAGCTTCCAGCAGCGCCGCTGTTTTCAGCTGGTAGATATACAGCAGTTCTTCTTCGTCCAGATCGGTCCGGTTGTTTTTTTCATTTTCCACATCCAGGCTTTGGCCTCCCAGCATGCCGGACAATCCTGTCTTGCTGGCCAGGATCGAAGCGGCACGATAGATCCGCTCTTCGTCTTCTTTATAGCGGAAAGCCTGAAAAAGAGTGATATACGCCAGATTCAGCAGGGCATCTCCTGCCAGGATCCCCATGGCTTCGCCATATACGGCATGGGTTGTTTTCTGTCCGCGGCGGTACTCGTCATTATCCAGCGCCGGCAGATCGTCATGCACCAGCGAATGGGTATGGATCATCTCCATGGCAGCCGCAAACGGACGGATCACATCGCTGGTGCCGCCGAACATATGATAGGCCTCCAGCATCAGAATCGGCCGAAGGCGCTTCCCACCGGCCAGGATCGCATAGCGGACAGCCGCCGCCAGTGAACCCTGTACAGCTGTTTCCTCCGGAAGATAAAACTGCAGGATTTCTTCTACTTCCTGTTTCCTGATATTCAGCTCTTCTCTGTTCATGGATACATCCTTTAAAAGTCTTCCAACGTGCCTTCCGCATTGATCTGCTGCATTTTCTTTTCCACTTTGTCTATCTTCTCATTGCAGCTTTTCAGAAGATCCATTCCCTCTTTGTAGATCTGAAAGGATTCTTCCAGCGGCACGTCCCTGTCCTCCAGCTTTTCTACCAGTTCGTCCAGTCTGGCAAAAGCCTCCTCCAGAGACAGCTCCTGTTTGTTTTCCTTTTCTTTCATGTTCAGACCCCTTCCATTCCTGCCCGGTTTTCATCCGGCCGTATACGGCTCTGTGTTCCTGTGACCTCAGTATGGATCACTCCGTCCGTTACTTCAATATGGAGTGTTTCCCCTTTCCGTACATGTCGGATCGACGACACATTTCTTCCGTCCCGGCTTTCCACATACGCATATCCCTGCTGCAGTTTCCGGATCGGAGACAGCCCTTCCCACTTCTCAAGCAGGATCTGCAGATGATGTTTCTTTTCCCGCAGCGCCTCTGCCGCGTACTCCTGCAGTTTTTTCTGCAGACTCTCCAGATCGTGCTTTCGTTCCCGCAGCGAAGCAGCGGCACGTGCCGTAAAACGGACCTGCAGCATTTCCAGCCTGTTTTTCCTGTCTTCCAGCTGACGAAGCGCCCCCGCTGCCAGTCTTTCTTCCAGATCCGCAGCCCGCTGCCGTTTTTCACGGATCTGCATCTGCGGACTCAGCAGCTGCAGATGTTTGCCCATAACGGCCAGTTTTCTCTTTTCTTCATCGATCCGTTCCCACATTTCCGCCTGCAGACGGTCTTTTTCATCGGCGAGTTTTCCCAGAAGGTCCCGGACGTCGCAGACAGCCAGCTCTGCGGCAGCAGAAGGCGTCGGCGCCCGCAGATCCGCAACGAAGTCCGCAATGGTGACATCCGTTTCATGACCAACGGCGGAAATGACCGGCGTAGCACAGTTGAAGATGGCCCGGGCAACGGCCTCCTCGTTGAAGGCCCACAGATCCTCGATCGATCCGCCGCCCCTTCCGACGATCAGACAGTCCAGACCCAGGGCATCCAGCGTTTCAATGCCGCGCACAATGCTGGCCGCCGCCCCTTCGCCCTGCACCAGGGCCGGATACAGGATCAGTTCCACATACGGGTTCCGCCGCAGGGCAATATTCCGTATGTCCTGTACCGCCGCGCCTGTGGGAGCCGTAATGATCCCCAGCCTTTTCACATAAAATGGAATCGGCCGCTTGTATTCCTGCGCAAACATGCCCGTCTCTTCCAGTTCCGCTTTCAGAGCCAGGAATCGTTCATACAACAAGCCAGCTCCCTGCAATTCGATTTTTCTTGCATAGAGCTGGTATCTTCCCTGCTGCAGATACACATCGACAGACCCCGTTGCCACGATCCGGTCTCCGTCTTTCATGCGGAAACCCAGACCGCCGCGGTCTGACGCCCACATCACACAGGACATGGCTGCCGTTTCATCTTTTAACGTAAAATAAATATGGCCGGAGCGATGGTAGGTGAGATTGCTCACCTCGCCGCTCACCGCCAGGTGCTTCAGGAAATAATCCTGCGACACCATACTGCGGATATACCGGCTGACCTCTCCGACCGGAATGCTGTTTTGTTTCACTCTGCACTCTCCGGTGTTTCCTGTCCTTTCGCCTGCCTGGCTATCTGTCCCAGGATCCCGTTTACAAACGAAGCCGATTCATCTCCCCCATAGCGTTTGGCGATCTCTACGGCTTCATTGATCGCCACACCGACCGGGACATCATCATCATAAAGCATTTCATAGACGGCAAGACGCAGGATCGTCAGATCCACCTTGCTCATCCGGGTGGTTTTCCAGCCTCGTGAAACCCGATTCAGCTTTTCGTCGATCTCCGGGATATACGCCGGAATGCGCTCCAGCTTTTCGCGGATCGCCGTCTCTTCTCCGAACGAAATCCTGCCGTCTGCGGGAATCTCTTCCAGACCGCTGCGCGCTCCTTCCAGATACTCCGTGATCAGATCCGGCATCTCTTCGCCGGTCCGGAACTGCCGCATGAACAGCAGCCGGAAAATGGTTTCTCTTCTTTCACTCCGCTTCATTTTGTATGCAACGCCACATCGGCCACACTGACCCGGACTTCTTCAACGGTCAGGCCTGTCATGGTCTCCAGTGTACTCTTTACCTTTTTCTGCACTTTACGGGTCGTTTCCGGAATACTGCTGCCGTATGTAACCGTGATGATGATCCGGACCTTGAGGATATTGTCCAGGATCTCAACTTTCACGGCCTTGGCAATGGCACGGCCGCCTATTTTGGCAGCTTTTTCCCTGGTGATCCCGCCTCCGACGGAAGCTACGCCTTCCACATCGGTTGCCGCGATCGCCGCGATCGTTGCGATCACATCATCCGTGATCTGTACGGTTCCGACTGTCTGTTCGTCAAAGATCGTGTACGCGTTTTTCGCAGCACGGGTGTTTTTCGCTCCGCGTGTATTTTTTATCGGTTTCTGTGGCATATTCTCCACCTCCTGACAGTTATCAGTATATCATGTACGTCCGAACTCCTCAAGAATCAGCCCCGGATTGCGTTCTTCCACCATGCCCACACTCCAGGAATTGGCAAACAGGAGCAGCGGCGCTCCTTTCATATCGGCAACGATCTTCATGTCAGACGTTCCGACGATCCGGCTGATATCCACTTCCTCTTTATTGGCAATCCAGCGGATATATTCATAGGGAAGCATGTCCAGACGGATCTCGACATTATATTCATTTTCCAGCCGGAATTTCAGCACATCAAACTGCAGGATCCCGACAACACCGACGATGACCTCTTCCATACCGCCGCGTATCTGCTGGAAAATCTGGATTGCTCCTTCCTGGGCGATCTGTTCAATTCCTTTGACGAACTGTTTTCGTTTCATGGAATCCAGCAGCGTTACCCGGGCAAAATGCTCGGGGGCAAAGGTGGGAATCCCTTCAAAACGGAACCGTTTGCCGGGAGCACAGATAGTATCGCCTATAGAAAACAACCCCGGATCAAAGACGCCGATGATATCCCCTGCATAAGCCTCCGATATGACATGCCGTTCCTCTGCCATCATCTGCTGCGGCTGCTGCAGGCGCATCTTCCGTTCGCCCTGCACATGCAGTACTTCTTTGTCCGCATCAAATTTTCCCGAACAGATCCGCATAAACGCCACACGGTCCCGGTGGTTTTTGTTCATATTGGCCTGGATCTTGAAAACGAAAGCCGAAAAATCCGGTTCTTCCGCACGGATCAGGCCTGCATCCGACATACGCGGCAGAGGCGGCGTTGTCATCTGCAGAAAATGATGCAGAAACGTCTCTACACCGAAATTGGTTAAAGCCGATCCGAAAAACACCGGAGACAGTTCTCCATG
>JAIKYQ010000154.1 GCA_024683035.1 Eubacterium sp. | reverse complement strand
TAGGTGTCAAACATGTATTGATTATAGAATTTGAACCAGATGTACGCAAACAGGCCGGTATTCCAGAGGCGCAGGATCGTCCGGGTAGTATGCGTGACACGTTTATCTTCCATAACAGGTTTAAACCGGTGCTGTGGATTTCATCATCTATTCCAGATACGTCATAGTTAACTGATTAATTATATCATTGAAAGACCATACGCGCAACTTTTCCGCGGATCCGCTGCAGGGCGTTGTCAATGGATTTTACCGGTCTCTCCATACGTGCGGCGATCTGCAGATAATCATATCCTTCCAGATACAATGCCAGGACTTTCTTTTCCATGGGAGACAGCGCGGCAAAGATCATTTCCCGCAGCTCCCGCGCATTCTCCAGATCCAGCAGGATAGCCTCAGGGCTGTCGCTGGTCCCCAGTGCCAGCCTGTCCTGCTGTTCCTCGATTTCTTCCATGGAGACCGAGTGATTCAGTGCCTGGTGTTTCTGCCGCTGTGCCGCGGCCAGGGCACTGTAGATCTGCCGGGATACCACCAGCCGGGCATAGGTCCCGAAAGAAGCTTCACGTTTCGGATCATAGCTGCGCACTGCCTTGAGCAGGCCCAGCATGCCTTCCTGGATCAGATCTTCCCGGTCTCCTCCCGCCAGAAACAGTTCCCGTGCCCGGGAACGCACCAACGGCTTATACTTTTCCAGCAGAAGTGTCTCTGCAGCGGCGTCCCCCTGCCGGGCGCGTGCTGCCAGTTCTTCATCAGAAGCTGCCGCATAAGTTTCTTTCATACATTTCTCTCACTTCTCTGCCTCATGACCTCCCAGGCCAGCACCCCGGCGGCAACAGAGGCATTCAGGGAATCGATATCCCCCTTCATGGGGATGGAAACGGAAAGATCACATTTCTCGCGGATCAGGCGGCTGACGCCCTCGCCCTCGTTTCCGATCACAAGTCCCAGCGGCCCGGTCAGGTCGGCTTCATACATGACCGGCGCTTTCATATCAGCGCAGGCAAACCAGATTCCTTTTTCTTTCAGCTCGTCGATCGTACCGGCGAGATTGGTTACCTTGGCAACCGGTGTATAGTGGATGGCACCGGCAGAGGCTTTTGCCGCCACGGCGGTCAGTCCGGCAGAACGATGCTTCGGCAGGATAACGCCGTGCGCCCCTGCCAGATTGGCACTGCGGATGATAGCCCCCAGATTATGGGGATCTTCAATCCCGTCCAACAGGAAGAGAAACGGTTTTTCCCCTCTCTCTTCTGCCTTGTTCAGGATATCTTCCACGGTTGCATACGTATAGGAGGCCACATAGGCGATCACGCCCTGATGGCTACCCGTCTCCGAGATATGGTTCAGCCGTTCTTTTGGTACGTAGCTGATGATCGTTCCGGCTTTCCGCGCCTCCCGGGCGATCGTGGAGATCATGCCTTCGTGCAGATCCTTCTGCAGGAAGACCTTGTCGACCGTCTTTCCCGAACGGAACGCTTCCAGCACGGCGTTCCGGCCTTCGATATGATTCTCGTTCTGCCCGCTGTCCCCGGATTCGCCGTACGTTCCGGCCGGCTTATCCTGCTTTTTCCTGAAGATTTCTTCCGCAGGTTTTTCACGTCGTTTGAAGTTACCTTCCGCAGGCTTTTCGCGTCGTTTTCCGGTATTTCCCATAACCTGGTCCTTCTCCCTTATTACCGTTCTTCTGCCTGTTTTCCTGCCTGACCGTTCTTTTACGGCGTATCCCTCGTCAGGCCTTCCTGTCCGCGGCATCTGCCTGCTTCGTACCCGTGCCGGTATGATACAGTTCCAGCAGTCTCATATAATCCCCCTTCAGATACAGATATCCGAATACGGCCTCCAGCCCGGTTGCCCGGCGGTAGTCCTGTATGCTGGCGTTTTTGGCATGGGTAGTAGCCTTGGCGTTGCGTCCGCGGTGGTATATGGCTGCTTCCTCTTCCGTAAACAGCGGTTCCAGTATACCCGCCATCCTGCTCTGGCTGGCTGCGTTGACAATGGAAGACGCTTTTTTATGCAGCACATGCACGGGCTCATTTGTCTTCTGCAGCAGTTCGGTCCGTACGATCAGATCCATGACGCTGTCTCCGACATAAGCCAGATTCAGTGGTGATAATTGTTTTATATCTGCCCTGTTTACGCCCTCTTCCACTTTACACCCTCACGTGTATCTTCCAGAATGATCCCGCGTGCCAGCAGGTCATTGCGGATCTGGTCCGCACGGGCGAAGTCTTTCGCTTTTCTGGCCACCTGTCTTTCTTCGATCAGTTTCTCGATCTCGGCATCCAGATCTTCTTCCTGCACCTCTGCGATCAGGCCGAGAATGTCACACAGTGTGACAATTTCTTCTTTCAGTGCTTTCAGGAATGCCGCAGAAGAAGTATCCTTTGCTTCCACGTTGGCAAATTTGACCAGTTCGAATACGGCAGAAAGGGCGTCAGCCGTGTTCAGGTCATCCTCCATGGCTTCCTCAAACTGCCGGCGGAAGCTCTTCATCTCAGCCAGCTTGGCGTTTTCTTCTTCCGTCAGACCGGCATCAGCCGTCCCGGCTTCTGCATGTTCCAGCCGGAAATTCAGGCTGCTGACCGCGGTGCGGATGCGCTCCAGCGCACTGGCGGAAGCGTCCATGATCTCGGCGCTGAAATTGACCGGGCTGCGGTAGTGTGCCGACAGCATGAAGAGACGCAGGACCTGCAGGTCATAGATCTGGCCGATCTCCCGGACTGTTTTGAAGTTGCCGAGCGATTTGCTCATTTTTTCATTGTCGATCCGCAGAAAGCCGTTATGCATCCAGTAATGGGAGAAGGGCACGCCGTTCGCACATTCGCTCTGTGCGATCTCATTCTCATGGTGCGGGAAGATCAGGTCCTCGCCTCCGGCATGGATATCGATGGTTTCACCCAGATATTTCTTGGCCATCACGGAGCATTCCGTATGCCAGCCGGGCCGTCCCTCGCCCCAGGGGCTCTCCCAGTACGGCTCACCTTCTTTTTTCGGTTTCCAGAGTACGAAATCCAGCGGATCTTCTTTCTGTTCTTCGCCGGTCACCTTCAGTTCGCGGTTTCCGGAACGCAGGTCGTCCAGGTTTTTATGTGAAAGCTTGCCGTACTGCGTGTCTTTGCGTGTACGGAAGTAGACCGTGCCGTTTACGTTATAGGCGTAGCCCTTTTCTTCCAGATCCCGGATCAGGGCGACCATCCCGTCGATCTCCTGTGTGGCCTGCGGGTGCGTGGTGGCCGGCAGCACATTCATGTCTGCCATGTCCTTTCTGCATTCCGCGATATACCGTTCGGAGATTTCTTCTGAAGGTAGTCCTTCCTCGTTGGCCTTTGCGATGATCTTGTCGTCGACATCGGTAAAGTTGGAAACATAATTGACATCGTATCCCTTATAGGTCATATACCGACGGAAGGTGTCAAACACGATCATCGGACGGGCATTTCCGATATGGATCAGATTGTAG
>JAIKYQ010000147.1 GCA_024683035.1 Eubacterium sp. | reverse complement strand
GGGAAGCATCAACGGATCCATTGCGTCGATTCCCAACATCATGAAGTCCGGTATCCTCTCGAACGCCTACGGCTTCCTGCTGCTGCACAATCATCCAAGCGGCGATGTGACGCCTTCCAGAGAGGATATCCAGACCACCAGGCGCTGCATCGAGGCCGGAAAGATCATGGATATCCCCTGTCTGGATCATGTGATCGTGGGCGGTGGAAACAGCGACTATTACAGCTTCCGGGAGTCCGGAATGGTGGATTTCACCAGCGATAAGATCTCAATGACAGCGGAACAGATCCTGCATGTCAATGAAACGAATTCGACCTATAAAGGAGGAACTGAAACAATGCCTGAAAACGGAAGAAAAGATGATCTGTTCGTTCCTGATTTCGTAAAAGCAGCCGAGGAACAGATCGCCAAGGGAGTGAAGCTCCCGACACAGGAAGAAGTAACGATCAAGTTCGGCAAGGACCTGGCGGAACCTTTCCAGTCAAAGGATGGCCGGGAGTTCATGAGGATCACGATCCCCAACCAGGATCCGGCGGACAAGACGCCTTGGGCAAGCTTTGTTCTCCCCGCAAAGGCCGTCCATGAGAACCAGTACGGCAAGGGCCTCTGGGCCAAGATCCCTGCTGACGGCACTACGGTCGTGACAAAGCCTACCCTTCAGGGCAAGGATGAAGCCGGGAAGAACATCTGGCAGGATGTGAAGACCCAGATCCCGAACAGGGACCTGAAAGCGATGGTCGAAGCCTACAAGACCAGGGAGCCGCAGGCCAAGGAAGGCCAGCACCGCGCATCTGCCAGGGATGAGCTGAACGCTCTGGTGAAGGATACAGCGGCGAAGGTCGCCGCGGACAAGCCCAAAGCCAAGACCAAATCGAAAAAAGGCCCGGAGCTGTAATCCGGGAGAGGCAGTGACAGCTGCCTCGTACATATAATAGTTGTTTTTGTGGCTACGAAAACATTGACCGGGACTGGGGTTTGTGGTATAGTTCATGCGGTAATTGTGGCCACAGAAACGGAGGATCCTTCATGGCAAGACCAAGGAAAGATAATGCCCGAACGATAATCTACAAAGTCCGGTTAAATGAGAGCGAAAACCAAATGCTTACAGAGGCCAGCGAGAACACTTCTTCTGCGAAGTCTGAAGTGTTTCGGAATGCTTTAAAAGAGTATCACCGGGCAATTGATCCTGCTTACAATTCTTCAAGGGCGGCTCAGACAGAAACAAATCAAGATATGTGTGTTCCCTGTGCTGACGGGATAATCAACATCAGAGTCGGAGCGATCATCTCGAAAGACGGCCGATTTCTGATGGTCAGGAACCATATGTCGGATTATTTTTACTCTGTCGGCGGTCGGATTGAATTCGGAGAGACTGCTGAAGAAGCTGTGATCCGGGAGGTATTGGAAGAGACCGACGTTAAGATGGAGATCGACCATCTGGGCTTTATCCAGGAGAACTATTTTATAGCCGACGTTCCTTCAAAGATAGGAAAAGAGATCTACGAACTCGGATACTACTTCTACATGAAGGTGCCGGAGGGTTTTGAACCTGTTTGTGACAGCATCACGGAATTCGGGGTGTCGGAATACCTGGAATGGGTCTCTCCGGATGAGCCAAGGACGATCTTCCCGGAATTCTTCAGGACAGAATTGAATATCACTGACAGATCTGTGAAGCACAAAGTAAAGGATGACCGTTTCTATTTGAGAAAGATGACTAAGGCGGATATTGAGCCGTTGCATGCTCTGCTTTCTGATCCGGAGGTCATGAAATATCTGGAACCGCCTTTCTCGCATAAGCAGACAGAGAGCTTTCTGAAAACTCAGGGACTTGCGGCATCTCCCCGTATCCTGGCTGTGGATGATAAGAATCGCAGCTTCGCCGGTTATGTGATCTATCACGATTATGATGATGAGAGCAAAGAGATCGGCTGGGTCCTGAAAAAAGATGTTTGGGGACATGGTATGGCAGGTCTCCTCACAAAGCAGCTTGTTGCTATGGCATTATCCGAAGGAAAAGATGCCGTCATTGAATGTGTTCCGGAACAACAAGTCACGAGATATCTTGCTGAAAAGCATGGGTTTATACTGGCCGGAAACAGAGATGGCCTTGATGTTTATCGGAGGAAAAGAGATGCCTGATATCTGTGATTTAAAGCTTAAAGATCTCCAGCCTTCCCAGTTTTACATATCAGAACGAAAGCTCAGGGGTGTCAATGAGTGGTTCCGTCCGGAGGATCTCTCGAATTTTGAACCGATACCGGTG
>JAIKYQ010000135.1 GCA_024683035.1 Eubacterium sp. | reverse complement strand
GTACTCACCACCGACAGTACCGTAGTTTGATGCGGCAGAAAGATCGAATTCTTTTCCGTCGAGGATGATCGTGCGGTCGGGACCGATCGCAGCGAGAAACTCATCAATGGTCGTGACCTCAATGGAACCGCCCGGCTCCACATCGACAGCGGAGGAAACAGGACTGGAGACGGCTGTCGTCTCCGGATCGATCTCACGGAAGGTCATGGACGCAAGATCCGATTCCTCCAATAAGTTGCCGCTGACATCGTATGCAAAGGCTCCGCTGCCCTGCACGAAGCTGCCGAACGTATCGTTGTCGGTAAACGCGCACCCGTCCACCGCTGCCCCATACTGGTCAAACAGGAATACGCTGTATTCGAAACGATTATCATGTATCTTGTTGGAAAGGAATACCGCATTCCTGGTATAGCTCTGACTCAAAAGATACTGGGCATTGTTCTCGTAGACGTCGTTGTCGTGGATCAAAATGTCATCTGAAGAATTGATATTAAAAACAGCCATCGCCGGATCCTGTCCGTCCCGGATCCCGTGTCTGTAAACGCTGCACTGTTCGACCATGGCATCCCGGCAGTAAAACAGATTCACAGCCTCACAGCTGCACTCGTAGATTTTACAGCCGGTAACCGAAAGATTGTTCGTATACCAGCCATCCACGCCCACCGTTCCGCAGCCGTAAAGACCACAGTCGGCAACGGAAACATTGCTGCATGATTCGATCATCAGCACCCCTCCGGCGCATAGGCCCGGCGCTTCCGTGTGCCCTGCAGTCAGCTTCCTGACCGTCAGATCAGAGCATCCCGCAAAACGGATGACATTGGCATATCGCGGGACCGCCCGGATCACTGTCTGATCCATTCCCTCTCCTTCAATCGTAAGACCGTCAGCCCCGGAAATGACCAGTTCCGCATGCGTCCGTCCTTCGTCATCCCAGACCTCTTCCCATGCGTAGTAAGGATTGTCGGACTCAGCGCAATAGTTTGCGGCAGTGCTCAGGTCATATTCTCCGTCCTTCAGTATGATCGTTGTATCCGGCGCGATCGCGGCCAGAAATTCATCCACATTGGAAACAGTTGTAACAGAGCCCGCGTCCGGTGAAATATCATCCGGGCTTTCAGCTTCCGTTTTCAGCCCTGCTGCCATACAGCAGCCTGACAGAAGCAGGACAGCCAGCGCGGCTGTCACAATTCGTGTTCCGCTCTTTTTATAATTCATGATTTGAACCAGCCTTTCTTTCAAGTCTCTCTTCTGTGTGGCGAATGTGGTGGCGACTACCCCTGCGGGCAGTGCCGACGCCGCCATTGACAAAAGCGTATTTCCATATGAGCGCTTTTCACGTAAGGACATGGAGCGCAGCAACATTTCATCACAGCTTAACTCACATGCACGGTTCAGTTCCCTGCGCGCGATCATGCTCAGCGGATTGAACCAGTGTGCCGAGAGAACCGTAACGGCGAACCATTTATAAAGTGTATCAAAACGCCGATAATGCATCAGTTCATGTCGGAGTATATTGTGAAGCATCTCTTCATCACAGGCGCGTTCCGGCAGAACGATCTTTGGTGAAAACACTCCGAACATCATGGGCGTATGTACCTGATCGGAGTAAAACAGCGCAGGTTTTCTCCCGGGAATGGAGTCATACAGTTCGCGGGTATGCGAATCGATCCGGTGAAGACTGTGCCGTATATGCAGGATGAACCGCAGATAAGCCAGCATCGTCAAGGCCATACTCAAAATAGTGCCAAATGCCCAGAGCATGATCCAGAACCCCGGTGCGATCCAATGTATGCGCCGTACAGGCGTCTTTTCCGAAATGATTTCCTGCGCGGGAGCGTCATCTCCCATGTCCGCCTGTGCCGTTTTCGAAGGAATAAAGGAAGTCTTCTCTTTTTCGGAGGACACAGTGTTCCTGGTGAGATCATTGTTCGTTCTTCGCACATTGCTCACGAAAACGGTCCTGGTATGAACCTCATGGGTCTTCGCCCTTACCGCAGCCGGTATCAGGCCCGGAAAGGGAATGGCAAACCGCAGCAGCACCAGAAGCCAGGCATAGTAGTAGACCGTACTCGGCATCTTTTTCAGGGCTTTGTATCGCAGAGCCAGGAGCAGCAGGCTAAGCAGGCTTCCGCTTAATGTCATGAAAAGCAGCGTTTTCATCTGTTGTTTGACTCCTCCATCTTAAACATGCTTTGCAGTTCTTCGATATCTTCCTTTGTCAGACCGTCGGAGTGAACCAGTGCAGCCACAAGATTCCGCGCGCTGCCGTTATAAAGACGCGTGATCAGGTCCTTTGTGGCCCAGGCGCTGTACTCCTGCTCGCTGATCAGAGGAGAATAATAGAATACATTGCGCTTTTCCTGCTGAACAACGCCTTTTGCGACCAGCCTGGATACCAGGGTCTTGATCGTCGCAGGTTCCCATCCTTTCGACTTTTGCAGCTGTTCACGAATCTCAGTGACAGGCAGGGCGTCGTTCGCGCGCCAAAGTAATTTTATGACCTCCAGTTCAGAACCGGTGATTCTGCTGGCAAGATTGTCTGACATGGCAGTTACCTCCCGGGATAGTTTACAATTGTAGCTCGAGCGATTATACTTTAGCAGCACAGGTTACAATTGTCAACTATAAAACCATGATGATTTATTAATTCTTTCTTTAGTTTAACAATCAGAAAAAGAACTGCCGCCAGACATCAATCTGACGGCAGTAAGCATTTGCTCTTATATGTTTTCGGATCTTCTGATCAGATCCCGGCGATCTCCTCCTGTGTCAAAGCTTTCAGTCCGGTGCCTG
>JAIKYQ010000225.1 GCA_024683035.1 Eubacterium sp. | reverse complement strand
CTGGAATGCCGCGATATCCCGCATGTGATACAGATGCTGGATATGTTCCTGTACGATGACGGATATCTGGAAATGATGTGCGAGAATATCTGCAGGAATAAACAAAGCGGGATTTATAACGGCGCGTACGAAGTAGTCCGGATCGCGATGGGACTGCGCGACAGGTAGATGAGTTTCAAAAAAGCAATACTGCAGTACAGATAACTGGCGGTTGAATTCGAAATCAGGAAAAGACAGGAGGTAGGGCAGTGAAGCTGGGCATTAAAGAAAAGGCATCGTATGGATTGGGAGCCATCGGAAAGGACATGGTCTATATGCTTTCGGCCAGCTATGTCTTGTATTATTTTCAGGATGTATGCGGGGTGAATGCCATAGCCATGGGTATCATTCTTCTGGTGGCGCGTGTATTTGACGCATTCAATGATCCGATCATGGGGGTGGTCGTTGCGAAGACACGGACGCGCTGGGGGAAATTCCGGCCGTGGCTGATGATCGGTACCCTGACCAATGCCGTCGTCTTGTTCATCATGTTTTCAGCGCCGCCCAGACTGGACGGAAAAGGTCTGGTCGCGTATGCGGCCATTACATATATTGTGTGGGGTGTCACTTATACGATGATGGATATTCCCTACTGGTCCATGATCCCGGCGTTTACCGAAAGCGGGAAGGAACGGGAGAACCTCACCACGCTGGCACGTTCCTGCGCCGGTGTCGGATCGGCGATCATTACGATCGTGACCATGATTGCAGTGCATACGCTCGGCGGCAGCAACGAGCGGGTCGGATTCCGCTGGTTTGCCCTGATCATTGCGATCCTGTTCGCGCTCTTTATTACACTGACCTGCGTGAACATCAAGGAAGATGCTACCGTGGATATGGAGACGCCGTCAATCCGGCAGATGTTCCGCGCACTTCTGCAGAACGACCAGGCCATGACGATCGTGGTGACCATCGTGGTCATCAACTGCGCCGTTTATATCACATCCAACCTTGTCATTTATTTCTTTAAATACGACTTCGGCGGGACGGGATGGTTTAACAGCTATACCCTGTTCAATACCTTCGGCGGGGCGATCCAGATCCTGTCCATGATGATCGTCTTCCCGCTGCTCAGAAAGTTTATGAGCACGATCAGGATCTTCTATATCTGCCTCGGAAGCGCGATCATCGGATATGCCGTACTGCTGGTGCTGGCGTTTACGAACATGTCCAGTGTGTTTCTGCTGTTCATTCCGGCCTTTTTCATCTTTGCGGCAAACGGAGTGCTGCAGGTGCTGACGACGATCTTCCTGGCCAATACCGTGGACTACGGTGAGATGCAGAACGGCAGAAGAGATGAATCCGTGATCTTTTCCATGCAGACCTTTGTAGTAAAACTCGCCTCGGGTATTGCGGCACTGATCGCATCCCTCAGCCTGGCCATTTTCAAACTGAGCAGTGAATCCACGACCGAGGCGCAGCAGACGATCGATTTAGCAAAAAATGTGGCGGCTTCTTCCAAAGCCGGACTTCGGATGGCGATGACGATCATTCCGGTCATCCTGCTGTTTGTCGGGCTGTTCTGGTTCCGGAAGCGCTTTATCCTGACGGATCAGAAAATGGAAGAGATCACCGAAAAACTTCATGAAAAACAAGGCCGGCAGCAGGAGGGAGTGTCGTTATGATCCGGGCAGCCGACCGTACCTATATCCTGTCTTCCCCGCATTCCACCTATGCGTTTCGAGTCATGGAGACCGGGCATCTGGAGCATCTGTATTATGGACCGTCGCTCGGTGACGTGTCTAAGTTTTCGGAAGAAGCGCTGCTGCACAGCGCGGAGGTGCTGGAGGAAAGAAAGGAATTCCCCGGCGGCAACATGATCTCTTACGATGCGGAGCACCCGGCTCTGGTACTGGAGGATCTGCGGCTCGAAATGTCGTCCTACGGCAAGGGGGATATCCGGGAGCCGTTTGTGGAGATCCTCCATGCGGACGGCAGCTTCACGTCGGATTTTCTGTTTGAGAAAGCCGAACTGCGTTCGGAAAAAACGGAACTGAAAACACTGCCGTCGGCGTATTTGTCGGAAAGCGGCAAGCCCTGTGAGCTGGTCGTGACGCTGCGGGACGCGCAGTATGATCTGTTTCTGGAACTGCATTACTGCGTGTTTGAAGACTGTGACTGTATCACGCGCAGCGCGAAGCTGATCAACCGCAGTACACAGTCCGTGCGCGTGAAGCGCCTGATGAGTACCCAGCTGGACTTTCCGCAGCATGATTTTGTGATGAGTGTCTTTCACGGGACATGGGCCAGAGAAATGGAACGCAGCGTAGTACCGGTACAGGTCGGCAAGTTTGTCAATGCCTCCTATACGGGGACCAGTTCCAGCCGGGCCAATCCCTTTGTCATGCTGCATCCGGAAGGGACCACGGAGCGAAGCGGTCTCTGCTACGGCATGAATCTGATCTACAGCGGCAATCACTATGAAGCCTGTGAAGTAAATGCCTTTGGAAAGACGCGGTTTGTCAGCGGGATCAATCCGGCGTCGTTTTCCTGGGTGCTGGAACCCGGAGAAGAACTGGAGGCACCGGAAGCGGTCATGACGGTAACCGGCCGCGGGCTTTCCCGCATGAGTCTGCAGATGCACCGGTTTGTGAAAGAACATATCGTGCGCGGCCCCTGGAAAGATAAGACACGGCCGGTGCTGCTGAACAGCTGGGAGGCGGCTTATTTCAAGTTTGATGAAAACAAACTGGTGAAGATGGCCAAGGCGGCCAGGACTGTCGGGATCGAACTGTTTGTGATGGACGACGGCTGGTTCGGCAGGCGTGACAGCGACACCTGCTCGCTGGGAGACTGGCAGCCGAATCCCAAAAAACTGCCGGGCGGACTGGAAGGACTCAGCGGCAAGATCACGGCGTTGGGACTGGGGTTCGGCCTTTGGGTCGAACCGGAAATGGTCAACACGGACAGTGATCTCTACCGTGCGCATCCGGACTGGACGTTTTCCATTCCCGGCAAACCGCACGCGGAGGGACGTTCCCAGCGTCTGCTGGATTTCGCCAACCCGGAAGTGACATCGTATATGACCGAACAGATGCGGAATGTGTTTTCTTCCGGAAAGATCTCCTACGTGAAATGGGATATGAACCGGATCATGTCGGATGTGTTTTCTCCGTATCTGCCGGCTGAACGGAAGGAAGAAAGCGCGCATCGATATATGCTGGGCGTCTACCGGATGATGAAGACGCTGACGGAGGAATTCCCGGAAATTCTGTTTGAAGGCTGTGCCTCCGGCGGCAATCGTTTTGACCTGGGCATGCTCTGTTATTTCCCGCAGATCTGGGCCAGCGATAACACCGATCCTCTGCAGCGGGTGCGCATCCAGGAAGGATACAGCTACGGCTATCCCCTTTCTGTCCTGGGCGCCCATGTTTCCTCCAGTCCCAATCATCAGACGCTGCGCCAGACCAGTCTGGAGACCCGTTTTGCCGTGGCGGCATTCGGCGTACTGGGATACGAACTGAATCTGGCCGACCTGGGACGGGCGGATACAGAGAAGATCCGGAAGCAGATCGAATTATACAAACAGTGGCGGGAAGTCCTGCAAAAAGGAGATTTTTACCGGGGACGGATCGGCAACCTGCATGAATGGACCTGTGTTTCTCCGGACAAAAAACGGGCCGTCAGTATGATCTTCCAGGAGCAGGCTGCCACAAACCATGCCTATGAGCAGTTCATGCCCCGCGGGCTGGACAATAAGAAAACCTATAAGGTATACAATATCAAAACAGATCTGGATATACGGAAGTTCGGCGACCTGGTCAATACCGTGGCGCCGGTCCATATCCGGCAGGGTTCGCAGCTGCATCATGTGCTGTCGAAATTCATAACGCTTCCCGGAGAGCAGGAAGTCTTCCTGGCGCCTGGTTCCGTGCTGACACGTGTCGGCGTGACCCTGGCTCCGGCTTACACAGGTACCGGTTTTAATGAGAACACCCGGTATTTTCCGGATTTCAGTTCCCGCATGTACTTTATGGAAGCAGTTGAAAAGGTGGAAGCGGTTGAAGAAGTGGAAGCAGCTGAAGAAATAGAAGCAGCTGAAGAAATGGAAGCAGCAGAAGAAACGGAAGCAGCAGAAGAAATAGAAGCAGCTGAAGAAATGGAAGCGCTTGAAGAAGAGGAGTCATGACGGGCGAAGAGAAGGAAGCATTACGCTGGAAAACCGTGAAAACGGAGCACATCCTGAAAGACCAGTGGATTGATTTCAGGCGGATGACGTATGAATTGCCGGACGGTAAGGTATACGCCCCGTTCTATACCTACAGCCGGCGCAGTTATGTTGTCATCGTAGCCACTGACGAGGAAGGACGCTACATCTGCGTCTGCCAGTACCGCTACGGCATTGGTGAAGTCACGACGGAGTTTGTGGCCGGCGGGATCGAATGTGAAGGCGGAGCGGAGTATCTTTCGGAAGGCGAGGATCCCGGCCAGGCAGAAGATACGCTGGCGGCCGCCAGGCGCGAATTAAAAGAAGAAACCGGCTATGTGTCAGACGATTGGGAGTTTCTGCTTAAGATTCCATCCAATGCGACGATCGCAGACAATTACGCGTACATTTTCCGGGCCAGAAACTGCCGGAAAGCCAGCGAACAGGAACTGGATGTGTATGAGTTTCTGAACGTGGAAACCCGTACGGAAGAGGAACTGGAAGAGCTGATCCGCACAGGGCATTTCCAGCAGGCCATGCATGTGATGGCATACCTTCTGTCTAAAGAAACTAAACAGATCCGCAGCAAAAAACGACCGGCAGCAGTGAAGGGCCAGACTTATTCGGGCAGCGGCGCGACTTTTTGATTGTACACGCGGCGGTAGAAAAAGAACGTCAGAACCAGGGCCACCACTTCCGCGATCACAAAAGAATACCAGAGCTGCGGCAGACCGCCGTTCTCACGGAAGATCACGGCCAGGATCAGGGCGGAAGGCAGCAGGACAAACAGCTGCCGGGCCAGGGAAACGAGCATGCTGTTGAATGCGCTGCCGAGCGACTGCATGACCGAACCCCGGATGATATTGTAGGCGGCGATCGGGAAACTCAGACTGATCGCGCGCAGCGCCGGCACACCGATGGCCAGCATGTTTTCTGAAGCATTGAAGATCCCGAGAAGGGTTTCCGGAATGACCCAGAAGGCGACCGTACCGGCCAGCAGAAGGATAAAGGAGACGATCGTGGCGATCCGGGTGACATCTTCGATCCGTTTCCGGCGGCGCGCACCGTAATTGTATGCCACGATCGGCACCAGGCCGTTGTTGAGACCGAATACCGGCATGAAGAATATACTGTTGATCTTGAAATAGACGCCGAAAAC
>JAIKYQ010000199.1 GCA_024683035.1 Eubacterium sp. | reverse complement strand
GGTTTCAGAATTGCTGGCGGACACCGGGATTTACCTGGACACCTCTTTTGCGGTCGGGTTTCTGGAGCCGGATGCCGGGGATGAGAATTATTGGCAGGTAAAAAGCATACTGCCCGAGCCGGGCATGGTAACGGAAAAAGAATGTATCTTTGCGAAAGGAGCGTCCGAGCGCAGGCAGAAACTGAAGGAAACAGCCATAAAGCGGTCTGTTTTCGGGAATCTGCAGCTGCTGGATCCCGATCAGTTTGCCGGAATCGTCCGAAGCTTTCCGGAAGGACATATCCTGTTTGCCACGGACAGTCCCTGGAGTGAGGCGGGGACGGCCATCCGGTTTATACAGGAAGCACCGGTCACGGAAGAGCAGAAGGAGAGCATTCTGGGCGGTGCGGCACAGGCACTGTTGTCGAAACATCATGTAAACGGTGTATGAGCGTATCGTATCCGTGACAGCATAGAAAAGAAAAGGATCATAACAATCATGCAGGAAGCACTTTCCAGAACAGAGATGCTGATAGGCAGTAAGGCCTTGGAAAAACTGGCTGCATCACGCGTGGCGGTTTTTGGCGTTGGCGGTGTCGGCGGCTATGTCGTCGAGGCACTGGCCCGCTCCGGCATTGGGGCGCTGGATCTGATCGACAGGGATACGGTAAGCCTGTCAAATCTGAACCGGCAGATCATTGCCACGCGGGATACGCTGGGTGCGTATAAGGTGGACGCGGCGGAAGAACGTGTCCTGTCGATCAATCCTGATGTAAAAGTGCATAAGCACTGCTGTTTCTACCTCCCGGAGAATCACGGGGATATTCGTTTTGAGGACTATGATTACGTCGTCGATGCCGTGGATACCGTTACGGCCAAGCTGGATATCATTACGGAAGCACAGAAACTGGGGATCCCCGTTATTTCCGCCATGGGATGCGGCAACCGGCTGGATCCTTCCCTGCTTCAGGTGACAGATATCTACAAAACGGAGCAGGATCCGCTCGCCAGAGTCATGAGGCGGGAATGCAGAAAAAGAGGCGTAAAAAGGCTGAAAGTCGTGTACTCTACGGAACCGGCCATAAAACCGTTGACCAAAGTGGACGCTTCCGGTGACGCGGGCCGCAAGGATACACCGGGTTCTGCCGTGTTTGTACCGGCGGCAGCCGGGCTGCTGATCGCATCAGCAGTATGCCGCGATATAATCGGACCATGTATCGATCAATAAAACATGTCTGGAACGGCTAAATGCCATCTGACAGCGGAAATCGTGTATTCCGGCGAAAGATGGCATTTTCAGACTATATGGTGGAAAAGAACAAACAGAAGAGATCAGATTTCCGAAATCTCTTCCTGCGTTACGATTTTGATCCCCGCGGCCGTCAGAGCAGCTTCGGCTGCTTTTTCATTTTCTCCGACGCGGAAGATCATATAGGCATGCTTTTTCTGGCTGCCCAGGAACGCATACATGTATTCCAGATTGGTATTGTTTTTTGTGAAAATCTCAAGAACCCTGTTCAGCCCGCCCGGCTCATCCGGAATGCATACAGCGATGACAGGGGTCAGACGATTGACGAAGGAGGCATCACGCAGAACCGTCGTGGTATCCAGTACATTGTCCACGATGATGCGTGCAATGCCGAAATCCTTGGTTTCCACAAGTGAAAGGGCACGCATGTCGATTTTGTGATCTGCAAGTACCCGGCACATATCCTGCAGGGCGCCCGGCTTGTTTTCCAGAAATACAGAGATCTGTTTGATAGCCATTGTACGACTCCTTTCTACGACTGTTTACAGTTTCCGTCTGTCAATCACACGGACAGCCTTGCCTTCGCTCCGTGTGATCGATTTCGGCGCGACAAGGGAAACTTTGGCTTTGATGCCCAGCATGGACTTCAGGCCGTCTACCAGTTCTTTCTGGCGGGTTTCAATCTCTCCCAGATTATCGGTGAAGAGCTCCGGAGTCATCTCTACCTGAACATCCAGAGTATCGGAGTTGTTGACGCGGTCAACAATGATCTGATAGTTGGCGGCATAGCCGTGGTTCAGCAGCACGGTCTCGATCTGAGACGGGAAGACGTTCACGCCGCGGATGATCAGCATGTCGTCGGAACGTCCTTTCGGTTTCATCATTTTTACATGCGTGCGGCCGCAGGAGCATTTCTTCCGTGACAGCATGCAGATATCACGTGTGCGGTACCGCAGCAGCGGGAATGCTTCCTTATCGATTGAGGTGAAAACCAGCTCGCCCCATTCGCCTTCCGGCAGGACTTCGCCGGTATCGGGATCAATGATCTCGGCAATAAAGTGATCCTCATTGATATGCATGCCGGATTGTTCAGAACACTCAAATGAAACGCCGGGCCCGGACAGTTCGGTCAGACCATAAATGTCATAGGCTTTGATGCCGAGTGTCTGTTCAATGTCGCGGCGCATTTCCTCGCTCCAGGCCTCGGCCCCGAAGATACCGGCTTTCAGCGGGATCTGTTCAGGGGTATAGCCCATCTCCTTCATGGTTTCTGCCAGATAGGCCGCATAGCTTGGTGTACAGCACAGGATCGTTGCCTGCAGATCCATGATGAACATGATCTGCCTCTCCGTGTTTCCGGAACTGGTTGGGATCGTCAGACAGCCGACCTTATGGCTGCCCCCGTTCAGGCCCGGACCGCCGGTAAACAGGCCGTAGCCGTAGGATACTTGGCAGACATCCTCATTTGTACCGCCGGCAGCCATGATCGCGCGCGCGCAGCATTCTTCCCACAGATCGAGATCATGCTGCGTATAGAAGGCGACGACGCGCTTGCCGGTCGTGCCGGAAGTAGACTGAATGCGGACGCAT
>JAIKYQ010000179.1 GCA_024683035.1 Eubacterium sp. | reverse complement strand
CTTTATCCGGCCGGTCTCGATGGCGATGGTCTCGAGTTTCTTGCCACGATAGCTGTCGCCCTTCATCATAAAGACGGTGGCATCATCAAAGATACGATCGAGAGCACACAGCAGGGAGGAATCTTCACTGAAATATTCACTCCATTTATCAGGGCCTCTGTTGCTTGTGAAGATCATGATGTTAGGACCTTCTTTGTTATAGCGGCGATCGATCATGTCGAAGAACATCCGGGTGCTCTCTTTGTTGAAAACACAGCGGCCAATCTCGTCAATGATCAGACAGGTAGGCTTGACCAGTCCATTGACGGCAGAGCCTTCCCGGCCATACTTGACAGCATCGACAAATTTCTGGTTCAGCTCTGTGGCTTTGAGGAAATAGGTTTTCATTCCCCGCATACAGCACTCCCGGCCATAAGCCATGGCCAGGTGTGTTTTCCCGACTCCCTGTGGCCCGATGAAAGCCAGGTTCTTTTTCGCATAGACCGCAGTCAGGGATGGAAGGTTTTTCAGGGCATCGACCTGCTTGCCATGTACATGGCTGAAATCAAAGCCGTCAAATGTTTTCGGCTCCTTCAGAGGAAGCCGGCTCATCTTCAGGAGCGTTTGGATGATCGTTTCATTCTTCTGCTCGCTGAGATGGGCAAGCACCTTGTAAACAGCATCCAGTTGATCGGGGCTCATATTTTCGGCTTCCAGGAATACTGGCAGCCTCCCGGCATATGCTGTCAGCTTCAGCGTATCCGTACATGCCTGGATCTTGTCGATCACTGATTCAGTCATCCCACAGGCCCTCCTCGAAGTTGAACTTGGAGAAGGCGGATTCCGGCTCGTGGTCGCCGATCTCAAAGATCTTTGACCGGACTGGCATTGACGGATACTCCTCTGGCTGGGGAAGGGCATACTGGTCACGGCAGAACTGATCCCTGCGGCTCCAGGTAACGTCATGTCTGGTCAGGATGCGGTTCATCTCGTCATCGTAGATCGTGAGTTCATAATCCTTCCGCTGGATACGACAGGCCTTCCTGCTGTACCAGTAGGGGACGCCGAAGCGCCGGCCCTCGTAATGCACGAAGCCATCGAAACTGATGAGCCGCAACGGGCACAGGTAGAACGACAGCTCTTTTGAAAGCTCAAGCACCCGGGCCACGCTCCAGCAACTGTTCATGTGCTTTTCTTCCGGAACACAGTCTACTGCCTTGCGATACCGTGAATTCTGTCTGTGGCACCATCTGAGGGCTTCGATGTTCAGGTCCGTCACATAGCTGAAAACACGGCCG
The DNA here is from genome assembly GCA_024683035.1 of Eubacterium sp. Taxonomy (GTDB): domain Bacteria; phylum Bacillota; class Clostridia; order Lachnospirales; family Lachnospiraceae; genus Bilifractor. The sequence continues at coordinate 2,374 of JAIKYQ010000179.1, read as the reverse complement.
GCCAGGAAGTTGTCCTTGACATAGCGGATCAGCCGTTCCACTTTCCCCTTAGTAAATGGGTGGCGCGGTTTGCACAGCTTTGTCCGGAAACCGACCAGTTTCATGAATGCTTCATAATCGTGCTGCCAGATCGGGTGTCCTTCCGGATCGCGCCCAGTGACGACACTCTTCATGTTGTCTGTCAGAACGCATTCGGGAATGCCCATAAAGTAGAACGCGTGGATCATCCCGATAAAAAGGTTCTCCTGCCGGGCATTCGGAAAGAACTCGATATAGCACAGCCCGCAGTGGTGGCAGATCATCGCAAAGCAGGCGGCACGATACGAAGTACCGACACTGGTCTCGACCTCCACGAAGCCCCAGTCCATCTGGTAAGCCTCGCCGGGCCCTGTTTCATAGCGCCTCCCGCGATTGCCTTGTGGCGAAACAAGCTGGCGCTTTGGAGGGATAAGATTCTGATGCTGTTCAATGTAAACCCGGACCTGTGTCTGTCCTCCTGTGTAGCCGAGTTCTGAGATGCGGTCATAACAGACAACGGCATTTGTTACGTTATTGCGGAGAAGATCATCGATCACTCCGGTAAATCCTGACAACACGGTGGTATCAGCTTTTTTCCCCGTGTTGCCATGTGGCTTAATAATAAAACCGTTCGCTTTTAAGCGGCGGAGTTTGGCTCTGGTAATGCCTGTGCGGCGTTCGAGCTCAGCAAGATTGATCTTCTGAAGATCAAACTTTTCAGCCTGTTCAATCTTCATCTGCTCGATCGCATGTGTTAAAATTTCTTGTAGGTCATTACCAACATCTTTCTTATGCATTGTCCTCCTTTCCTGGTGCGTTGGCTAACACCAGTGTAAGGAAAACAGAAGGCTTTGGTAATGACTTTTGGTTATTTTGATCCGATGATTATTGGCTGAAATCGCCCGATGAAAAATGGTTGATTTCACCCGATGCTAACAGGGCTATAAACGGCTATCTCAATCCTGTTCAGAAAACCATTAATCAAATTATCAATTAATTATATATTTATTATATCTTTAGAAAGATGTATTACGGTGGGCTGACAGCTCACTATACTTTTATCACTATTGGTTTTCATTTCTATTCTTCTCTAAGCAAACTATGTACGGCAGCTTCTGCTGCCGACACTTACATTTAACGATCTTTTGCAAGGGCTTTCTTTTTCATCGGAGGTCCTTTCGCCGTATTCCCTTTAGCCAGAGAATCCAGTTTCTCCTTTACAGATTCTCCTGATTCAGCCTCTTTTTCCCTCGTTGACCTGCCTTTATATGCTTCAACCAATTCCTTTAGCTCCCTGTTTGACACAGAGATCCTGCGATTCTCCCAAACAGCCTCACCATCTACACCATCAGTACGCTCAGCCTTAGTGATCACCGTATGTCCATCTGCCGGGATCTTCGCCCACAGGCCTTTACCGTACTGGTTCTCATGAACCGCTTTCGCGGGAAGCACGAAGCTCGCCCATGGAGAGTGGTCTTCCGGATCCGCATTCGGTATTCGGATCCTCTTATAGGCTTTTCCGTCTTTTCCCGTGAAATCATCCGCGAGGCCTTTCGCGAACTTGATAGTGAGTTCTTCCCTGTTGTTCTTTTCGTCTGCCATAGCATCCACCTCTTATTCATCGTCCTCATCAAGCCAGTAGTCCGGATCATCCTCTGATACAACAGACTTCTTCTCATCCGGTTCTTCCGGCAGTTCGTAAATATCCACCATTTCGTCGTCCGGATAGCCTGCATCAGGATCCTGACCTGCCGTGGATCTTTTTGTCCTCTGCGTTTTCAGATAGAAATATCCCCCGATCCCGCCAAAGACGAGAAGGAGCGGCAGAATGATGAGGGCCGGATTGGCCTTTCTCTTTTCCGGCTGCTCGGCCGCCTGTCTTTCCGCTTCGGCTTTTTCCTCCGCAGCCGCCTTTGCGGCTTCTTCGGCTTTCCGTTCCGCTTCCTTCGCGGCTTCCTCCGCAGCGATCTCCTCCTTCATCTCCATTACGGCGTCTTCATCCATCAGGGCGAACAGATCTTCCTCATCCACCTGGTTCAGGAAATGGACGGTCTCATCGCCTTCATCATCACGGTCGATGATGAGATAGAAGTAGTTTCCGCTTTTCGTGACCATTGTTATGAACTGCTTGCCGCTCCTGACTGCCGCCCCGTAGTCATCCACCAGGTTCAGATTGCCGCTAGGCGTAAGCCCGGACTCAGCGGATGTTTCTTCTGCGGCTTCATCTTGCCGTCCTGAAGCATCGCTTTGTGAGTCCGCATTATTGCCGGCTGCCTGTTCGATGAGCTTTTGAAGGAGTTCGCTGTCAAGGGAGAAGGAGAGAGCACCATCCTGTTCCACTTCTACCGGGACCGTA
>JAIKYQ010000171.1 GCA_024683035.1 Eubacterium sp. | reverse complement strand
TTTTTCTCGACACGGTCCATGTCTCTGAAATCCGGGAGATCAAACCAGTTATCAAACAAATTCTCACCAAAAATACTCGGCAGTAACATACTACACACCTCCTCTACTCAATCACATCATCTGCTATCGAGCAGTGGGACGGAGGGTTTGGATCAGGGGACTTTCTGTTCGTCTGGTCTTCTTCGTTCCTCTGTTCAAGTATGTTATAACACTTTTGTTAGCACTCGTCAATAGCGAGTGCTAATTTTTTTTTTTTTTATTTCTCCGCGCCCGCGCACCAACCTGCCACTTTATATTAAGAATATGAACTGCTACAATAGCATTAACTGATCAAACACACGCTCCGCAGATGCGTTCCACCGGATCAGTTTACCGGAAAAGCAATGAAAAAATACGATATGCCAAATTTCAAAAGCAATCATTATGCAACGGTCCGGATCATCTCGTTGTCGTTTCTGGCTGCTATTCTGGCCGGAACCGTGCTGTTGATGCTGCCTGTTTCGACCGCTTCAGGAGAATGGTGTCCGTTTCTCACGGCATTGTTCACTGCGGCAACCAGTGTCTGCGTGACCGGCCTGGTTGTCGTTGACACTTTCTCTTACTGGAGTCTGTTTGGAAAAGTGATCATCCTTCTTCTGATCCAGATCGGCGGCCTGAGTGTCGTGATCCTGTGGGCAGGAATCATGGCGAGGCTGCATAAACGATTGGGGCTGCGTTCCCGTATACTTATCCGGGACTACCTGGATCTGGACAACATGCAGGGAATATCCAGGTTCACGAAAAAGATCATCCGTGCAGCACTGCTTGTCGAGGGAGCGGGCGCTTTTCTGTACTGCCTGATCCTGATTCCGCAGAATGGGTTCCTGAAGGGCGCAGGTCAAGCTGTGTTTACTTCTGTCTCCGCCTTCTGCAATGCGGGGATCGACGTTTTCGGGCCGGACAGCCTGATCGCCTATCAGAGCAGTTTCTCCATGAACATCATAACCATGCTGCTGATCATCACGGGAGGGCTGGGATTCTTTGTCTGGTTCGACATGATTGAAACATTTCACAAATGTCGGAAAACAAAATCCGGGCCGCGGATTTATTTCGACAGGCTGCAGGCACATACCCGCCTGGTACTTTCGGCCACTCTGATCCTGATCATTTCCGGAACGCTGCTTGTTTTGGCAGGAGAATCCCGCAATCCGTCAACGCTTGGCGGAATGGATCCCGCAGGAAAAATACTGGCCAGTCTTTTCCAGTCTGTCACTTTCCGGACAGCCGGGTTTTCCACTGTCCCCCAGCAGGAACTGACCCCGTTCACCTGCATAGCCGGTCTGTTCTATATGATGATCGGCGGGTCGCCCGCCGGAACTGCCGGAGGGATTAAAACAGTTACAGCCGCGATCCTGCTGCTCAGTGCCGCTGCCTATATCCGTCAGCACGATGAAGTGATCATATACGGAAGAAGAGTCAGCCACCAGCTGGTTTCCAAAGCACTTGCCACGGTTACCGTCTTCTTCATCATCGTTATTCTGTTTACGGAGCTGCTGCTTCTGACAAACGACATACCACCCCTGTCGGCCGCGTATGAAATTTTCAGTGCGCTGGGAACAGTCGGGCTGTCCAGGGCATTGACAGCATCGCTGAATACCGCCGGGAAAATAATCGTAATACTGGCCATGTATATCGGGAGAATTGCGCCGATCTCCATGCTGCTGTTTTTCAGCAGGGATAACAAAAATAAAAGCGCCGTCCGCCATCCGGAAGGAAGATTCCTGATCGGATGATGAAACGGCTGGAGTTTAACCGTATCCTGCAGAAGATTCAGAAAGGAATACCGTCTTGAAAGAAAAAACATTTGCCGTACTTGGTCTGGGAAGCTTCGGAATGAGCGTTGCGGACGAATTAATGGAACACGGTGCCGAGGTTCTGGTCGTCGATAAAAACGAACGACTGATCGAAGAAAATGCAGGCAGATTTACAAAAGCTCTCATTGCCGACCTTACGGATGAAGAAGAGATCCTCCAGCTCGGCCTGGGCAATATGGACGCTGTCATTGTCTGCATGTCCCACAATCTGGAAGCCAGCATCATGTGCGTCATGGTCGCTAAAGAAAGCGGCGTTCATAAAGTGATCGCCAAGGCAGAAACCAAAAGAAACTGTGAGATCCTGAAGAAAATCGGTGCTGACCAGATTGTTTCTCCGGAGCATGAAAGCGGCGTCCGCATGGCAATCCGGCTTGTATTCCGCGATATCATACAGTTTTTTGATCTGACAAGTGATCTGGACATCGTAGAAATAGAACCTCATAAGGACTGGTGCGGAAAAACACTTCGCGAACTAAACCTCGAATCCAGATTCCAGATCCATGTTATTGCCTGCCGGAAAGGGGAAAAAGTCCAGATGATCACTGGCGGCGAAACCATGATCAGAAGCGGTGAACCTCTGCTGATCGTAACGTCTAAGGAGAATCTGGAAAAGCTGGAACGATGATCCGGCTTACCAGATTTCCCCGTACTGTTTAACAAAAATCTGTCAGATACCTGATCCGTCACTTTCCTTTTCATACACCCGGATCAGTGCCTGTGTGCCGTCTGCGGCACCGCCCATCTTCTCCAGCTCAGTAAATTCGGAAAGGACTTCCTCCAGGACCGGCAATACGGTTTTACGGCCGGCAGCTTCTTCCCTGGCTATACCCATGTCCTTGATGAAATGGCTTACATAGAAGCCGGGCGCAAAATCCCTGTCCAGCATCTTATAGCCGTTGTTGGAAAGCTGCCAGCTTGCGGCTGCGCCGCTCCCGATCGTATCCAGCATGGTTTTCGGATCCAGGCCTGCCGCCTTGGCATACGCAATGGCTTCACAGACACCGGCCAGGGCACCCGCAAGGGCGATCTGATTTGCCATTTTGCAATGCTGGCCCATACCAGGCCCGCCTTCGTATACGATGTTTTTCCCCATCGCCGCAAAGACATCCTGCACCGAATCGAAAACGTCCTTATCGCCGCCGCACATAATGGCCAGTGTGCCGTTTTTTGCCCCGGTATCACCGCCCGAAACCGGCGCGTCTAACGCCGATACGCCGCGCCGCCCGGCTTCTTCATAGATCTTTTGGGAAAGGGTTGGGCTGGTCGTGGTCATATCGATCACCACAGACCCCTGCGGGATGTTTTCCAGAATGCCGTTTTCTCCGAAATAAACCTCTTCCACATCCTTTGGATAACCGACGATCGTGATCACCACATCTTTTCCTGCCGCGCATTCCTTTACTGAATCGCACCAGAGGGCGCCATCGGCTATGACAGACTCTGCCTTTCCTTTTGTCCTGGTGTAAATAGATACTTCAAACCCGTTTTCCATCAGATTGCGCACCATGGACCTTCCCATAACACCGACACCGATAAAACCTATTTTTTTCAATTCCCATACCTCCTACGTACTGCTTCGGTTATTTCCTTATCACCTGCGGCTTTTCCCTGCCGGAACTCTCCTGCAGATCATGCCGTTCTTCGTCCGGCTCAAAGCCGCGTTTATCCGCCATCCTGCCAGCACCTCATCCTAAATCTTCTATGTCCACGACTTGAAACCCGTTCTCCATAAGAAGCTGTGCCGTCACGCCGGGACCGTCCACCAGTGTCCCGGTAAACGTACCGTCATACCTCTGCCTGACACCGCAGCTGGGACTCCTGGACTGCAGAATGATCAGTTCCGGAGAAAAACACCTGGCCATCGCCAGACACTTCTTTGCTCCGGCCCGAAACTCCGCATCCACAACC
>JAIKYQ010000119.1 GCA_024683035.1 Eubacterium sp. | reverse complement strand
TCCGGCATGAGACACAGTGATTGATCAGCGTCGTGCCGTGGATCTCCTGCACATTGACACTGCCGGCCTTCTGATGCAGCCCATCGATATTCTGTGTGATCACACCTGCCAGAGATCCTTCCGCCTCCATCCGGGCCAGCGAGTAATGCGCTGCATTCGGCTCCACACGTCTGGCATCCAGGTTCTCCCTGTAATACGAAAAAAACAACTCTGTCTCGTTCCAGAGACACTCATAGCTCAGCAGATATTCCGGCCGATACTTTCTGTATTTCCTGTCGGTCTTCCGGTACAGTCCGTTTTTACTGCGGAAATCAGGAATTCCGCTCTCTGTAGATACCCCGGCCCCGCCCAGAAAAACGACATACTTCGACCAGGTGATCATCTCCCGGAATGCGTCCATCTTCTGCGCCTCTGTCAGGCCGTTAAAGTATTTGTGCTTTTCTTTTTCTGAGCGGAATTCTCTGATCATGTTTCGTGCGTCCTTCTTTCCCATCTGCTGCACAGTCTTAACGGCGGTGCCGTTTCCTGTAGTCTTTGCGGATCGGGGCAAGCAGATCATCATTGTCCAACATGGCTTTCAGAGCCTGGGCCGATCCGGCCGTGCGGGCGCAGCTGACGGTTTCGGAAAGAACCTCATAGTTCAGCCTCGTTCCGGCGCTGTCACACTCGTAATCCACCGCCCGGTTCCTGTCGATACCGAAACGGGCCGCTTCTTTTGCCGCATCAATGTTTGCACCGAGGAACAGGAACTCCCAGTGGTACTGCTCCTTCTGCCTTTCGATCATACGCCGTACTTCACTGTAACCGTACCGGCGGCTGGCGTTCTCCATGCCGTCTGTCGTGATGATAAACAGTGTCTTTTCCGGCACATCCTCTTTCCTGGCATACCTGTGTACATTTGCGATATGCCGGATTGCCCCGCCGACCGCATCCAGCAGCGCCGTACAGCCGCGGACATAATACTGTCTGTCCGTCATGGGTTCGACCTTTTTGATATCGACCCTGTCGTACAGTACTTCCGAAACATCATCGAATAAAACGACGGAAACGAATGCTTCGCCTTCTTTTTTCTTCTGCTTTTCGATCATGCTGTTGAAGCCGCCGATCGTGTCCGCCTCCAGTCCCTGCATGGATCCGCTCCGATCCAGGATCATAACCAGTTCTGTCAGTCCTTTTTTCATTTTGCGTTCCTCCTTTGTTCTTTTGATGATACAAGGATAACGCAATGAAAAAAGGAACTGGTCGCGCGGCAGGCGACATTTGCGGGCAGCCCGGCTGTCCGGCAAGCCGAATCGTCTCTGATGACCCGAAACGGCATGTGTCATCTCAAATACTTATCCCTCTGCCAGCGTTTTTCCCATCTGGTGCACTTTCTTTATTTCCTCCGGGAACACCGTCTCATGGCGCCTCTTCTTCGCTTCCGGATCAAACAGCGTCCACGGCCAGTCTGTCTTACTGTAATCCTTCAGCTGCAGCGTATCGCCGCTGACAAAGACGTCCGTCGGCCCCACAAACCGGCTGAGCGTCTGCTGATAATTCTGCAGCAGACCCGTATACATGGTATCCGGCGCATTGCTCGTCATAATAAGCAGTACCGGAATCGGATGCTCATTGCAGCATGGCGTTTCCATGTTATAGGTCAGATTCTGAAAGATCAGACGCTCGTATAACGCCCGGAAGGATGCCGTCAGCTCACTGAGATAGTTGGGAGAACCGATGATCAGCCCATCGGCTTCCCGGATCGCATCCAGAACCGGGGCCAGTCCGTCCCTGTAGATGCAATGCCCCTTGAACTTCTCTTTCTTGCATCCGAAGCACGAAATACAGCCGGTGTATTTCTCCAGCCGGAACAGATCAAACCGCTCTACAGCAGCTCCGGCATCCTGAGCCCCTTTGGCTGCTTCGGTCAGCAACGTATCCGTGTTCCATCCCTTTCGGGGACCCGCATTTACAACAATGATCTTTTTGCCCATCTTGTCCTCCTCCATCTGCTGTCAGTTTTTTCTAAGAACAAACATGTTTCCCCGGAATTGCCTTGCGGACAAACACATATTCCGTTTTGCCTGATCTGCCCTCATCAAACCTGTATCCGCTCCAGCAAAACATTTTCAGCTGTTCGGGTTCTTCTATCTGTCCCTCTGCCATAAAACGGACCATTTCACCTCTGGCCATCTTGGCATACACTCCTTTTTGCACTACCTTTCCATTTTCCAGTTCTCCAAAAACGCATGTGATATACCGGTCCGCCGGGCACAGATAACGCTCTATGCATCGGCTGTAC
>JAIKYQ010000069.1 GCA_024683035.1 Eubacterium sp. | reverse complement strand
GAATCCCTTTTCATAGGAAAGCGGATATCCGTCACTGGCCAGGACCACGCAGACACAGGCATCTTCCGTAAACTGCAGGTCCACATCCTGCAGTCTCCCGTCGATGCAGGCTTCGACCACTTCGATCATATCATTCTTCATCCTGGGAAGAACCACCTGGGCTTCCGGATCTCCGAACCGTGCATTGTATTCCAGCACCTTCGGGCCATCTTCTGTGAGGATCAGTCCGAAAAAGATCACGCCCTTAAAGGGACGGCCTTCTGCCGCCATGGCATCCACCGTCGGCTGGAATACGTATTTCTGACAAAACTCGTCGATCTCCTTTGTATAGTACGGCGTCGGGGAGAAGTTTCCCATACCGCCCGTATTCAGGCCCTGATCGCCGTCCTGGGCTCTTTTGTGATCCTGCGCGGAGGCCATGGTCTTCACGATCTTCCCGTCGACAAACGACAGCACGGAAACCTCTCTGCCGACGAGGAATTCCTCTACCACCATCTGATTTCCGGCCGCTCCAAACTTCCGGTCCATCATGATCGTCCGGACCCCTTCCATCGCCTCTTCTTTCGTTTCACAGATCAGCACGCCTTTGCCCAGCGCCAGTCCGTCTGCCTTCAGCACGATCGGGTACTTCGCTCCCTCCAGATAGGCCATGGCTTTTTCCGGATCATCAAATGTCTCATAGGCGGCCGTCGGAATATGATACTTCTTCATCAGATCTTTGGAAAAAGCTTTCGACCCTTCCAGGATCGCCGCATTTTTTCGCGGGCCGAAAACACGGAGCCCCCGGTCCTCGAAAACGTCTACAATCCCTCCGACAAGCGGGTCGTCCATTCCAATGATCGTCAGATCGATCTGCTGTTCAATGGCAAACTCCGCCAGCTTTTCAAACTCCATGGCGCCGATCGGAATACATTCGGCAATCCCGGCGATCCCGGCATTTCCGGGCGCACAGTAGATCTTTGTGACCCGCGGGCTCTGCGCCACTTTCCAGGCAATCACATGCTCACGCCCGCCGCTTCCTACGATTAAAACCTTCATGCTTTTCCCCGCTTTCTTTTTTCTGCTCCGGGTCCCTGACCCGGCTGCTCTTCAGGCTCCGAAGACATACTGATCTATGGTAACCTTGTTTCCTTCCACATGTACCCGTCCGTTTGCGATCAGGTCAATGGCTTCCGGCAGGATCTTCCATTCCGCCTCTTCCATCACACGTCGCTGCAGGATTTCCGGCGTATCTCCTTCCTGGATGTATACCGCCTTCTGCAGGATGATCGGACCGGTATCTGTTCCGGCATCGACAAAATGTACGGTGGCTCCCGTAACCCGCACGCCGCGGGCCAACGCCGCTTCGTGTACCCGCAGTCCGTAATATCCCGTTCCGCAGAAAGACGGGATCAGGGCCGGATGGATATTGATGATCCGGTTTGGAAAAGCGCGGACCATGGCTTCCGGAATGACAACCAGACAGCCCGCCAGCACGACCAGATCCGGCTCCGCTTCCTGTGCGGCAGCCAGCCATGCCTCTTCAAATTCCGCCCGTGTCGCAAACTGACGGGGACTGACGCACTTCGCCATGATCCCCCTGGCTTTGGCGCGTTCCAGCGCATACGCATTCGCATTATTGCTGATCACGCCGACAACTTCTGTATTTGTAATGGTTCCGCTGTCAATGGCATCCAGGATGGCCTGCAGATTCGTGCCTCCTCCGGATACCAGAACGACGATCTTCATGAAAACTCCTTTCCGGTCTGCACTCTTTGCTTCGCTTTGTACCGGTCTGGATCAGACCAGCACAACGCCTTTTTCCCCGGCCTCGATCACACCGACCGTATACGGATCCTCGCCGGCGGAACGGGCTGCCTGCAGCGCTGCTTCCGCATCTGCCGGATCCACGGCCAGGATCATGCCGATCCCCATGTTGTAGGTATTGTACATCATGTGTTCTTCCACCTCGCCTTTCTTCGCCATGAGCGAAAAGACGGGCGGGATCGGATAACTGTCTTTCCGGATGCGGGCCAGCATGCCGTCCGGCAGCATCCGGGGCACATTCTCGTAAAAACCGCCGCCGGTAATATGGCTGCAGGCTTTGATACGGACGCCGGCATTGCGGATCTCCCGAAGCGCCTTCACATAGATCTTGGTCGGCGCCAGCAGGACATCCCCCAGCCGTCCCTGCAGTTCCTCATAGTACGTATCCAGCGACTCCGGTGTCATTTCGAAGATCTTCCGGACCAGGGAAAACCCGTTGCTGTGTACGCCGGAAGAAGCCAGGCCGATCAGGACATCCCCGGCTTTCAGGTCCTGTCCGGTGATCATGTCCTTTTCATCGACGATCCCTACGGCGAATCCGGCCAGGTCATATTCATCCTCCGGATAAAAGCCTGGCATTTCCGCTGTTTCCCCGCCGATCAGAGCCGCGCCGGCCTGCAGACAGCCGTCCGCTACCCCCTTGACGATCTCTGCGATCTTCTCCGGCACATTTTTCCCGCAGGCAATGTAATCCAGGAAAAAGAGCGGTTCGCCGCCGGCACAGGCAATGTCATTCACGCACATGGCCACGCAGTCGATGCCGACCGTATCGTGTTTATCCATCAGAAATGCCAGTTTCAGCTTGGTTCCTACCCCGTCCGTCCCGGACACCAGTGTCGGCTTTTCCATGTTCTTAAATCTCTCGATGGAAAACGCCCCGGAAAAACCGCCGAGTCCTCCCAGCAGTTCCGGACGTGCGGTAGCCGCCACATGTTTCTTCATCAGTTCAACTGCCCGGTAACCGGCTTCAATATCAACGCCCGCTTTTTTGTAATCCACGCTGTACTCCTCCTGTTTTTTTCTGTTGTTCTGTTTCCGGCGTTCTTTTATTCGTAGTTTCTGTATCCGACCTGCTGCAGCTTCGCATCCTTGGCCTCCACCTGCTGCCGCAGTTCTTCCGCATAGGCTTTTACCCTGGCCAGCAGATCCGGGTCGGAGACAGCCAGGATCTTTGCCGCCAGGATGGCCGCGTTGGCCCCGCCGTTAATGGCCACGGTCGCCACCGGGATGCCGGACGGCATCTGCACGATGGAATACAGGGAATCCCGGCCGCCCAGCGACGTGGTATGCATTGGGATGCCGATCACCGGCAGCGGGAAGATCGCCGCACACATGCCCGGCAGATGTGCTGCCATGCCGGCACCGGCAATGATCACCTTCAGTCCCCGTTCTTCTGCCGTCTTTGCATACTCAAAAAATGTATCCGGCTCCCGATGTGCCGAAATGATCGTCATTTCAAACTCGACTCCCAGCTTTTCCAGCATGTCCGCCGCCTTGCTCATGACCGGCATGTCCGAATCGCTGCCCATTACAATCCCCACTTTTGCCATTTCTGTTTCCTTTCCTGCTCTGTGCTCTCTGTCTTGCAATTATCTGTTTTTATCTCTGCCGGAACGGCCGTCCGGCACACTTTCTGTATTTCATCCGGAAGTTCATCCGGCGGTATGTCCCGTTCTTCTTTCATCCGGGAGCTCATCCAGCGGTATGTTCAGTTCCTCTGTCCCCGGAAGCACAAACCGCCCGTTTTCCAGAAGCAGGATCTCTGATCCGTCGGAACAAAGCACTGCAATGGATCCGAGCTCGTCATACGGGATCGTAATATCCGTGTGACAGTTGAAATACGCCTTCTCCGGATTTTCCTTTCTGAGGATCGAACAGCTGTTGTCTCTGGCAATGATCTCCTTGCCGTCCGGGTTGTACACGTCCACATCTTCCTGCCAGCTGTAGCAGGTATCGCCGAATGCGAAATGCGGCCCGGTTTTTTCTGCGATCAGGATCGGCAGCACCTCCGCGATCCCGTATTTTCTGGCGACCTGGTAGGCTGTGGTATTGGTACCGATGGCAAACTCGCCGATGGGAAGGGTCGGATGGCGGAACAGGATGTTTTCCCTGATATACTGCTTTCCCTGTTCCGGATCTGCGAAATTGCCGCAGCCGTACTCCGTGACCATCCCGTCCTGCAGACGGATCCGCAGGTTTTCAAACCGGAATCCCTCGAGTGCCACGGAACAGACATGCAGCAGCCCGTTCGTCCCTTCGAGCACCGGGGACGTAAAGACTTCGCCGACCGGGATATTGACATCCGCCACGCAGTTTTCAAAATTGGTCTGCTTTTCAGGATCGGTCAGCTCATGGAACTGTACGACCAGGTCCGTCTCATTCTTTCCCTTGCCGCGTATCCTGGCTGCATACCCCCGGTCCAGCGCATCGATCAGGTGCTGCTGGATCTTCTGGTATTTTTTGTAATCCAGCGTATTGATCCGTATCGTTTCCCGGAAAATATCCGGAAACGCGGCGCCGATTTCCGGCACCGGATACGAAATGATGGTAAAGCTCCGCTCTTCTCCTTTGATATAGCGGTTGGTGATCTGCCCGGCCTCGCCCGCATACCGTACCTGCTCCTGCTGCTGTTCTTCCGACAGGCGCAGTGCGGTATCCTTCGCCTGAGGCCGGAACGGGGTCTCTCCGAAGACCTCCAGTACCAGCGGTCCCGCCTGCACAGCAGCCAGGTCTTTGCGCTTCTCAAACGCCTGCTGCAATGCCTGCAGGCGCCTGGTCACCGACCGCGCGTCGATAAACAGTGCGGCATCATTCCGGTGATCGTAATCAAACTGCGGATTCGGCACCGCTCCGTAACAGCCGCCTCTGCTCTGCGCCCGCTTGTTCACCGCATGCGCGGGGCAGCGGTACAGGATACTGTCCAGTCCCATTTCTTTCAGACGGCGCACGGCACAGCGGACCATCCGTTCAAACCCGAGACGATACAGGATGACCGCTGTTTTCTTTTTGGAAAGATCTTTTCTCTGGACTTCGAAACCGATCCGGTATCCTTCTGTCCAGGTCGCGGCCATGGCCTCGATCTCTTCTTCCGGCAGGGCGTTCAGATATGCCGCCATCCCGGTTTCGTTTTCTGTTATGTACTCTCCTGTACGGTACAGGTAACGCAGATCCGTCAGGTCGGATTCCATCACGATCTCCCGCAGGAAATCCAGCGACGGATCCACCAGTTCCCGCGTCCGGTCATCGACAAACTGATCACTGTAATCGCTGCAGTACCAGTACAGGATCTCCCGCAGCTGTTTTTCGTCCGGTGCATTCCCGGCAAACGCCGCATACACCTGCAGAAACAGTTCCATGAGCAGCAGCATGTCCCGCTCTCTGTCTTCAAACGCAAAAGCGATAGCTCCCCGCAATTCCGCATACAGGAAACTGATCATCTGTCCGATTTCTTTTCCGAAGACGGCCGATGCCACATCCGGATTTCCGTAGCATACGCTGTAATGATCCGGCAGGATGTCCTGATACAGCTCTTTGTTTAAGGCTTCCCACTCTTCCAGGGAAGTGTCTTCGAGCGCTTCCATCTCCAGCGCCTGCCGCAGATCTTCCAGCCTCAGCAGAAAACGCGCCTGCTGCTGAAAAAAAGAACGTCCCGGATCCTGCACGATGGTTTCCGACGGAATCTCCATCAGACGCGCACAGGCCAGGCTGTACCGTTCCTGTTCTTCTTCTGTCAATGCCTCCCAGAAAGCCATAGCTCCTCCTTATCTTCTAGCGCAGCCCGTTTAAAAACACCGTCAGCCAGATGATCATCATCAGGCCGGATACAATGGCCGAGACCACGCACAGCCGGTACCGCGACTCCCTTCTGGCCAGCGCGATCATCCCGATCACAAACGCATACAGGGCAAACAGGGCTCCTGTCAGCCCGACTGCACCCAGGATCAGGCCGCCCTGGCCGCCCATCAGAAAAGCAGCCAGAATGGTGATCAGCAGGATCGCCAGCGACAGACCGGAAAACAAGATCGACGCATTGGCCCGGGGCATGTCACCGGGTTCCAGAAATGTATATATGTTTTTTCCTTCTTTTTTCACCGGAAGATTCCTCTGTATTCTTCTGCCCCGTACGCTTCGTAATAGTCACAGACCGCTTTCTGCAGTTCCGGCGTCAAAGGAGAATCCGTCCTCTCTTTCAGACAGGAATACACGTCGGCCATCGTCACGATGGCCTGCGCGTCAAACCCATAGGTCTCCCGTATCTCGGCAAGAGCGCTCTTTGTCCCTTTTCCGCGTTCCATGCGGTCCAGCGAAACCATCAGGCCCAGGATGGTGACGTCTCCCTGCGCCTGCAGGATCGGAAAGGTCTCTTCGATGGATTTTCCGGAAGTCGTCACGTCTTCGATGATCACGACACGGTCTCCGTCCCGGATCGGACTGCCCAGCAGGATCCCGGCATCCCCGTGATCCTTCGCTTCTTTTCTGTTGGAACAGTAACGCACGTCCACACCGTACAGTTCGCTGAACGCCATGGCCGCTGCCACGGCCAGCGGAATGCCTTTATACGCCGGTCCGAACAGAACATCAAAATCACATCCGTAATGCTCGTAGATCGCCTGTGCATAGAATGCACCGAGACGACGCAGCTGTGAACCCGTTACGTACGCTCCCGCATTCATGAAAAACGGCGATTGTCTTCCGCTTTTCAGTGTAAACGAACCGAATTTCAAAACGCTGCTTTCCAGCATAAACTGTATGAATTCCTGTTTGTAGTTTTCCATCCTGTTCCTCTCTGCTGTCTATCGGACAGCTCCGATGATCTCCTGTATACTGCCCAGTCCTTCTTCTTCCACATAGGCCTGCATCCCTTCCACGATCTCCATGGTGATGTCCGGCTGCAGGAAATTGGCCGTTCCTACCGCTACCGCCGTGGCTCCGGCCAGCATGAATTCCAGGGCATCCTCCGTATTCCGGATCCCTCCCATGCCGATCAGCGGAATGGACACAGCCTGCGCACACTGCCAGACCATGCGCACCGCCACCGGATGGATCGCCGGACCGGACATGCCCCCGGTCCTGTTGGCCAGCACAAAACGTTTCTTTTTTACATCGATCTTCATGCCGGTCAGTGTATTGATCAGAGAAAGCGCATCGGCACCTCCGGCTTCGGCTGCCCTGGCGATCTCGGCAATATCCGTCACGTTCGGGCTCAGCTTCATGATGACGGGCTGTGCAGCTTTCTTCTTGATCTTTTTTGTGATCTGTTCCACTCCCCGCGGATCCAGCCCGAAAGCGATCCCGCCTTCTTTGACGTTCGGGCAGGAAATGTTGATCTCCAGCAGGTCCGCCGGCTGATCCTGCAGCCGTTCCACGACCCGCAGGTATTCCTCCTCCGTATGGCCGCAGACGTTGACGATGATCCGGGTATCAAACTGTGTCAGAAACGGCAGGTCACGTTCCAGGAAAGTATCGATCCCCGGATTCTGCAGGCCGATCGCATTGAGCATACCGCCGTACACTTCTGCCACCCGCGGCGCCGCATTGCCTTCCCAGGGAACATCGGCCACCCCTTTGGTGACCACAGCCCCCAGCCTGTTCAGATCCACAAATTCGCTGTATTCTATACCGGATCCGAACGTGCCGGATGCGGTCATGACCGGATTGGCCAGCCGGACCCCGGCGATTGTGACCGCCAGCGGATTGTCCAGTTCCGGCAGCAGCATTTCCGTCTGTTTATCCACGTTTTCTATGATTCCAGCTCCCATACTATAAAACAACCTCTTCCGCCCTGAATACAGGGCCGTCCTTGCAGATCCGGCGATTCTTCACCTGCGAATGCCCGTCGGTTTCTGCCGTCCTGCATACACAGGCCAGACAGGCTCCGATCCCGCAGGCCATGCGTTCTTCCAGCGAAACCAGGCAGGGGATCGCCTCTTTTTCCGCATAGGCTTTCACGGCCCGCAGCATGGGTGTCGGCCCGCAGGAGAAAATCAGCGCATCCGGGACAGCCGTTTTTCCGATGCCTGCCGCTCTGTCCGCTGTCAGGGCATCCAGGACCGTCCCCTTTGTGCCGATGCTTCCGTCTTCTGTCGCCAGCAGCACGCGGTCACAGACGGCGGCAAATTCGTCCGCCAGAAATGTATCCGCGTCCCGATAGCCCAGCACGGCTGTTATTTCCGCCGGCTGCAAAGAAGCTTCTTTCATCTGCCGCAGGGCTTTTGCCGTCTGCAGCAGCGGCGGTATGCCAATCCCGCCGCCGAGGAGCAGTACCTGTTTTCCGGCTGCTTCTTCCAGGGGGAATCCGTTCCCCAGAGGGCCCAGCAGGGCGACCGATCCTCCCGCCTGCAGGCGGCTGAATTCCTCTGTCCCCGCACCGCTGACCCGGTATACCAGCCGGATCTGTCCGCTTTCTTTTTCAACGCCCGCCAGACTGATGGGACGCGGCAGCAGCCGGCTTTTGTCCGCGCAGTAGAGATCCACAAACTGCCCGGCTCTGGCCTGCGCCGCCACATCCGGCGCTTTTAAAAGCAGATCAAAAATCCCGGCTGCCAGTCCCCGCTGCCGGATGACTTCTGCCTGTTGTTTGCTTCTCATACCGTTCCTTCCCGGAGCGCATTCCGGATATCTTCGATCATGTCCAGAACAGCCTGCCTGGCCGCATAGTCAAAGGCCGCCTCCCCGAATGCTTCATACCGTTTGTTCTTATACGCACAGATAATGCCGCGCGAAGAATTGACAATGGCTCCCAGGCCGTCTTTATTGAAGAACACTTTCAGATCCTCTGCCGTACCACCCTGGGCGCCATAGCCCGGCACCAGGATATAACTGTGCGGCATGATCCTGCGCAGTGTCCGCCCCATTTCCGGATAGGTGGCTCCTACCACGGCACCGACTTCGCTGTATTCTCCGTCCTTCAAGTCTGCGCCCCATTCCGCCACTTTTTTGCCGACCAGTTCATACAGCGGCTTGCCGCCGGTTTCCTGATCCTGGAACTCTCCGCTTGACGGGTTGGACGTCTTGACCAGCACAAAAATGCCTTTGTCTTCTTCCCGGCATACATCCAGGAACGGTTTGACCCCGTCGCTCCCCAGATAGGGGTTGACCGTGGCAAAGTCTTCGTGAAAACCGCTCAGCTTTTTACTGCCCACCTGCACATGACCCAGATGGCCGGCCGCATAGGCTGCCGACGTGGAACCGATGTCTCCGCGCTTGATATCGCCGATCACGATCAGCCCTTTTTCCTGACAGTAGGATACGGTTTTTTCATAGACCGCCAGACCCGGAACACCGAACTGCTCATACATGGCGATCTGCGGTTTCACGGCCGGGATCAGGTCATAGATCGTATCGATCAGGGCCTTGTTGTACTGCCAGACGGCCTCGGCCGCCGCTTCGAGTGTTTCCCCCTGTTCCTTCAGGGCCCTCTCCAGGATCGCCTGTGGTACATAAGAAAGCATCGGATCCAGTCCCACTACGACCGGAGCCTGTTTTTCCTGTATCTTTTCGATCAGCTTTGCTATCATCTTTCTGCTGTCCTCTCTTACATTTCTTACTGTTTCACGCCGTCTTCGTATACGATCCTGCCGCGGCAGACCGTCATTTTTACACGTCCCTTTACCTGTCTTCCGTCAAAGGGCGTGTTCTTCCCTTTGCTCTTAAACCGGCTGCTGTCGATCGTCCAGATCTCTTCCGGATCGATGATCACGACATCCGCCTCCGCTCCTGCCCGGAGTGTTCCCTGGTCCTTCAGACGCAGGATCCCGGCCGGATTGCCGCTCATCTTTTCCGCCATCTGCAGCGGCGTCAGGATACCCGGATCCACCAGTTCCGTGATGGTGAGCGGAACGGCTGTCTCCAGGCCGACAATGCCAAATGGCGCTTCGGTCATGGACCGATTCTTTTCTTTCGCCGTATGCGGGGCATGGTCGGTACTGATCACATCGAACGTCCCGTCTGCCAGTCCTTTTCGCAGCGCCTCCCGGTCTTCTTCCGTACGCAGCGGCGGATTCATCTTATAGTTTGTGTCACCGGGGATCCTGTCCCGGCTGGTCAGGGTAAAATGATGCGGACAGACTTCCCCTGTCACCGGAATGCCGTATTTCTTTGCTTCTTTGAGCAGTACAGCCGATCCCTTTGTAGAACAATGACAAAGATGCAGCCTGGCCCCGGTTTCTTTTGCCAGCAGGATATCTCTGGCTATGATCACGTCTTCCACCGCATTGGTGATCCCCGGAAGTTCTTCTTTTTCCTGTATTTCGTCGGCATTGACGCAGCCGCCCTGCACCAGGTCCGCATCTTCGCAGTGATCCAGGAACGGGATGTCGTAAGCAGCCAGAAGCGTCATGGCCTTTCTGCAAAGCGCCGCATTCATGACCGAACGTCCGTCTTCGCTGACAGCCGGGATCCCGGCCCCGATCATGCCCGCGATGTCCGCCAGTTCCTTTCCTTCTTCCCCGCGCGTAACGGAGCCGGCCTGCAGCACGCGGATCGGCGAAACCTGCTCTGCCTTATGCAGCGCGTACCGGATCCGGTCCGGTTCGTCCATGACCGGCTTTGTATTCGGCATGGCCACGATCGTCGTAAAGCCCCCGGCAGCCGCTGCCATGGACCCGGATTCTATATCCTCTTTCTGTGTCTGCCCCGGATCACGCAGATGCACGTGCAGGTCGATCAGGCCGGGCATGACCCAGCATCCGGCCGCCTCGATCACCCTGTCCGCCTGTGCTTCTGCCCCGGCAGGTTTTGCCTCTATCCTGCCGCCGCTGATCCAGAGATCGCCGACCAAATCCTGCCCTTCTTTCGGATCCAGGATTCTGCCGTTTTTGATCAAAATGGACTCCATTTTCCCCTCCTGTGTGCTTTTCTATTATACTGGAAATCCGCTCCTCCTGCAACGCAGGATAGCTTGACTTTTTATGTCCCCACGTCTATAATTGAATGTACGTCTGCGAGGCGAATCTTTTAAATACAGTTGTATGGAGGTACAAAATGAACAAAGGCACTGTCAAGTGGTTTAACGCCGAAAAAGGTTATGGATTCATCACCGGTGAAGACGGAAATGACGTATTCGTACATTTCTCAGCCATTCAGGGTGAGGGCTTCAAGTCTCTTGACGAAGGACAGTCTGTAACCTACGATCTGGTCGAAGGCCCGAAGGGCATGCAGGCCGCCAACGTCGTGAAGGAGTAAGCCATAACGACATCCATCACAAATGAAAACGGCTGTCCGTCCGGGACAGCCGTTTTTCTTATTCCTGCGTTCCGCCTGCGAGATCAGCCAGATTCTGCGTATAGTTCTCCCACGCGGAAAGATCCATCTCTTTTGTTACTACCGGTGCATTGGCCTCACTCTTTGCCTTTACATTGCCGTAGACCAGATAGCTGAACCAGCCGATCAGGGCGGCCAGTACGACGATCAGGATCAGGATCTCCACCCGTCGTACCGCTTTTTCCTTTTTCATGATCTGTTTGCGGTTCCGCTTCTGCTCTTTATGATAATCGACTTTTGCCTGACTCATCTTTCCACTCCTTCTCTTTGCGTAATTCCCATGTAGTATACACTACTTTCTCCGAAAAAAAAAGACCTTATCCGCTGTCTGCTTGTACTTTTCCGCGCGTATCCGTATAATATAAAAGAAAGGCGGATGCCGGAACATCCGTAAGCATCCGCTGCCATACAGGAGGTAACTGCCATGATCGCCCTTCCGGTCGAGCACATCCGTGAATTTATGAACAAGCTGCTGCTGACCCCTTCTTTTGACTGCTTTATGGTCTCCGAGGCCTCCATCACAACCTTTGCTACCTTTTCCATCGACGGCCTGTACCATCCCGAGTTTTTTGAAGACGAACAGATCGGCCTGCCGGATCCCGCGGCCGAAACGCAGATCGGCTGGGATCGTATCCGTCCTTTCTGTCTGTCCGTCATCAAAGGGAAACGGCTGCCTCTGTCGTTTCATTTTGTGCTGCAGCTCCCCCGGAAAGAACTCCCGGCATTTCTGGAAAAAAACGATCTTTCGCTGGCCGCCGAAGATGTTTTCGGCCTGTTCCTGAATGTTCAGTACCGAAGCGAAGCTCTGACCGTCACCACCGGTTCCTCCCTGCGTGTCTTTACGGGAGACAGAAGCCTCGACCAGGCCTGGGATCAGACGGTGCGGAGTTTTCTGGAGAAAGAAGAACTGATCTAAGGCTTTATGATCCGGTAGATCTCTTCCCCTACGTCGGCAACGCGTTTCCCGTCTGTGCAGATCACATAATCGGCCGCCTCGGCATAATCCTTCTGCCGCTGCTCCATCAGCAGGCGGATCCCTTCAGCATTTTTCCTTCCGTTCAGGATCGGCCTGTCATGGGAATGTTCCACCCGTTTGAGGATGGTTTCCGGTGATGCTGTCAGAAGGATGACGGTGCCGGAAGCGTGCATCAGATCCACATTGACCTTCCGCAGCGGGACTCCTCCGCCGCAGGACACAACAACTTCCTCTTTTTCCGCTATTTTCCGAAGCAGAAGCGTCTCGCGCTGGCGAAACGCTTCTTCTCCCTGATCAGCAAAGATTTCTGCGACGGACATACCGCAGTCCGCTTCAATCTCACGGTCCATCTCCACGCGGGGCAGCCCGTACTGCCGCATCAGATAGGCAGCAGCCGCACTTTTTCCCGTACCCATGAATCCGATCAGATAAATGTTGTTCATATCACACCCGGTTTATTTTCCCGTCTTTGCCAGTTCTTTCATGATCTCGTTGCTCCGGCCCACAAACCGCGTCATTTCCTCCGGAGTCAGCGGCCGGTTGCTCAGCATGGCCAGATCATACAGCTGTTCCACAAACAGATGCGCCTTTTTGGAGCGGCTGTGTTCATAGACATATTTCACCAGTTCATTTCTGGCATTCAGCGTCAGGGTCGCCTGTGCGGCAAAGAGATCGCCGCCCATATCCATGCCGCTCATGCTGTACATCTTCATCATATCGCTCATCCGGCGGCTTTCCTC
>JAIKYQ010000056.1 GCA_024683035.1 Eubacterium sp. | reverse complement strand
CGGTTCTTCCGCACGGATCAGGCCTGCATCCGACATACGCGGCAGAGGCGGCGTTGTCATCTGCAGAAAATGATGCAGAAACGTCTCTACACCGAAATTGGTTAAAGCCGATCCGAAAAACACCGGAGACAGTTCTCCATGACTGACCCGTTCCTGGTCAAATTCCGCCGAAGCCCCGTCCAGCAGTTCGATCTCTTCTTCGAGCAGTTCCTTCTGTTCCGGGGTGATCACATCCAGCAGATGCGGATCATCCAGAGAGATCTCTTCTTCTATGCCTTCCTTCGTACCTTTCAGCGTATCCCGGAAAGTCAGTACTTTCTGTGTATTCCGGTCAAACACGCCGCGAAAGCTTTTCCCCGAACCGATCGGCCAGTTGACCGGACAGGTGGGGATACCGAGTTCCTTTTCGATCTCATCTACCAGATCGAACGTATCCCTGGCGTCCCGGTCCAGTTTATTGATAAACGTAAAAATGGGAATATGGCGCATCGCACAGACCTTGAACAGCTTCCTGGTCTGCGCTTCCACGCCTTTTCCGCCGTCGATCACCATAACGGCTGAGTCCGCTGCCATCAGGGTACGGTATGTGTCTTCCGAAAAGTCCTGATGCCCCGGAGTATCCAGAATATTGATACAGTATCCCTCAAAAGAAAACTGCAGCACCGAAGAAGTAACGGAGATCCCTCTCTGTTTTTCGATCTCCATCCAGTCCGAAACGGCGTGTCTGGCTGTTGCCTTTCCCTTAACCGAGCCGGCCAGATTGATGGCGCCGCCATACAGAAGGAATTTCTCTGTCAGCGTCGTCTTCCCGGCATCCGGATGCGAAATGATGGCAAAGGTTCTTCTTTTTTCTATTTCTTTTGCATAGTCCGTCACGTTCGTTCTGTCTTCTTCCTGTCCTCGTTTCTGCGGTCAGCGTTCTTATGCTGCCGGTGCGGTGGCTGCCGCCCCTGCATTGCTGCTGTACAGATACTCATGCAGCAGTTCGCTGTTGGCCTGCAGATCCGGAACGAGCACGGACATGCCGCGTACGCTTTCCGAGCTGTAGGTGCCGTCAACCGGTATACGATAACTTTCACTGTTCAGCGCAATACCGTTCTCCTTGATCATTCGGACATAGTCCAGCAGTTCCGTCTGGGAAAGATCAGTCGTGAAGTTTGGCAGCAGGCTGCCGGAAAGGTTCAGCAGTGCTGTAACATCGCTGTCTGCCAGTTTGTTGAAAGCGGCCGTCAGCACCCGTCTCTGCCGCTCGGTTCTTTCATAATCCGCATGGCCGATGCCGCGGATACGGGAATAGGCCAGTGCCTGCTGCGGTGTCAGGGAATTCAGGCCCGGTGTCAGATCCCAGTTCTGTGTCGGCACATTGTCGATATTGTTGCCCAGCGCCGGGTTTTCATTTAAATAGGCCGCTTCTTCCTCGTTCAGCTCGATTTCCAGCGGGCCGATCGCTTCCATCGAATTCAGGAATCCGTCCAGATCCACTTCAATATTGCCATCGATGTGAACGCCGAAGTCCTCGTCAATGACCTGGTCCAGCAGCGGCATGCCGCCAAACACGTACGCTGCATTGATCCGGTTGTCCGCATAGCCGGGGATCGGCACATACATATCACGCATCAGGGAACACATGGTAATCTTGCCTGTATCGGCGTTGATGCTGGCGATCACCATGGTATCCGAACGCTGACGTCCCTCACCCATGCGCGCATCCTGTCCGATCAGCAGCAGATTCCTCACACCTCTTGCCTTTGCTGTTGTTGTTTCCTGTTTCTCTTCGACGGCCGGTGTGGGAATCGCTGTCGGTTTTGTCCATTTGATCTCTTCCGGCTTGATCGTGTCGGGACCGGCGTTCTCATCCACTTCAAACGTCTGCTGGCTGGGAGCGACGGCATCTGTGACCACATTCGTATCCCGGCTGATCTTGGACATTCTTCCCTGCACAAACAGAAGAGCCGCAATGCCCAGCAATACGATGATGGCAATGATCATTCCTATAATGGCTCCGACCCTTTTCTTCTTATTTCCATTCTTACTCATACGCTTTCCTCTACCCTGTCTCCCTGTGTTTTTCTTTGACGAGTTTTCTTTTAAAACCACATAGTATTCCTATTATTCCGTTTTACACTCGTCACAGCATAGCAAATCTGCGGTCCCGCGTCAATTCCCATCTTGAGGAAAATCCTGTCCGTTTTGGAAAAACATTTGTATTTTTTCGATTTTAAAGTATGATTTAGGTAATCTTTCTATTATCTAGTGTCAGACATACAGACCAATTTTCTTTACAGCAGAACCGTATCGCTGCAGGAGGTATCTTATGAGACTGCTTCTGGCCGAAGACGAACCATCCCTCTCCCGGGCCCTTGTAAAAATACTGGAACACGCCAATTATGCGGTGGATGCCGTCTTTGACGGGCAGGAAGCTCTGGATTATCTGGAAGCCGGCCACAATTACGACGGCGCCATACTGGATATCATGATGCCGAAAACAGACGGCCTGACCGTACTGCAGACGATCCGCAGACAGGGAAACCGTATCCCCGTTCTGATGCTCACGGCGAAATCCGAAATCGATGACCGGGTCAAAGGGCTGGACCTGGGCGCCAACGATTATCTGACCAAACCGTTTGCACCTCCGGAGCTGCTGGCCCGGATCCGCGCCATGCTCCGTTCCCAGACTGACCAGGTCGACTCCTCTCTGCACCTGGGCAATATCACGCTGGATACGACAGCCTATGAGCTTTCTTCCCCCAGCGGCAGTTTCCGCCTGGCCAACAAAGAATTCCAGATGATGGAACTGCTGATGCGCCATCCGAAGCAGGTTCTGTCCACCGAACAGCTCATGGACCGGATCTGGGGCTATGACAGCGAAGCAGAGATCAATATTGTCTGGGTTTATATTTCGTATCTCAGAAAAAAACTGGCCGCCCTGCAGGCAGATGTTTCCATCAAAGTCACCCGTAATGTCGGCTACTCTCTGGAGGTCAAGGCATGATCCATTCCCTGCGTATTCGATTTATCCGGATTGCCGTGCTGGCCGTTGCGCTGGTCCTTTTTCTGATCATCGGCTCGATTAATCTGCTGAATTACCGGAACGTTGCCAGAGAGGCGGATACCATACTGGAGATCCTGCAGGAGAACGGCGGGCGCTTTCCGCAGGATCGGCCCCTTTCGGATATGCCGGTGCCGGATACGGATACAGACCACGCAGAGCCGGATGCAAAGTTTGGCCGGCATAACCACGCCGGTTCCTTCCGGTTTGACCCGGACCGGGCGCTTTCAGCAGAAACGCCTTTTGAATCCCGCTATTTTTCCGTTACACTCGATGAAACCGGCATGATCTGCAGTTACGACATTTCCAGTATTGCCGCCGTAGAAGAATCCGATCTGGAGGAACTTGTACAAACCGTTTCTGACGCCCGGAAGCAGAAAGGATTCTGGAATCAGTACCGCTATGTCCAATATGAATCCGACGGTCTTACCACGCTTCTCTTTCTGGACTGCAGCCGCAGTCTCTTAAATGCCCGTTCTTTCCTGCTTGCCAGCATTCTTGTATCCCTGCTGGGTCTGGCCGGCGTCCTGCTGCTGATCGTCCTGTTTTCCGGCCGCGTCGTACGCCCGGTCCAGGAAAGCTATGAAAAACAAAAACGCTTTATTACCGATGCCGGCCACGAACTGAAAACGCCGCTGACGATCATCGATGCCGATGTCTCCGTGGCAGAGATGGAAAGCGGCCCCAGCGAATGGCTGGACGATATAAAATCACAGACCAGAAGACTGGCCGGCCTGACCGGGGATCTGATCTATCTGTCCCGCATGGATGAAGGCGCCATGGATATGCAGCGGATCGATTTTCCCGTTTCCGAAGTCATAAACGATACCGTTCAGTCGTTCCGTGCCCGTGTCCAGCTGGAAGAGAAAACGCTGACAGCCGACATCGAACCGCTCCTCAGCCTGTACGGAGATGAGAAGTCCATTACAAAGCTGGTCACCATTCTGCTGGATAACGCCGTCAAATACGCAAAAGAAAAGGGAACCATTTCGGTTTCCCTTCATAAAAAATCCAAGAATCTGGAATTTATAGTACAAAATGATGCCGAATCCGTCGATCCGGCATCCCTTCCCCATTTCTTTGACCGCTTCTACCGTGCGGATGCTTCACGGAATTCTTCCCGGGGCGGATACGGGATCGGCCTGTCAATGGCACAGGCGATCGTGACTGCCCATAAAGGGAAAATAACCGCCTCCCTGCCGGAAGAAAACCTTCTTCGCATCACGGTTACGCTGCCCGTTTCCTGATCTATTCCGTATACCCGTTCAGCTCAATGTGCAGCAATTCCATTTCGCGCTGTGTTTTCTGGATCGTCTCGTCCAGCTCTGCGATCTTATGGCAGGTATCCAGTGCTTCTTCCGATGATACGGTAAGAAATCCTTTGGTCAGGGCATCCGGAAGAACAAATTTTTTCTGCCCCGCTTTTTCAAACGATACCGTCAGATATTTGTTATCCTGTACGGTGATCGTGCCTTCTCCGTAACGGAGATGCTTCACGGTTTCTCCCTCCAGATCAGGGAATGCCAGGCCCTCTCTTTTTTTCATTGCCCGGCTGTGCTTTCCGGACAAAGAACGGATCTGCCTTTTGATCTTTTTTTCTTCTTCGTCAAATTCTTCGTCTTCGCCGGCAGAGCGCTTTTGGCCCATCCCCGAAAACAGTTCTTCATCATAAAGCTGATAGTTTTTGGCACAGTAGATCAGGTCGAATACAAGCAGATGCCTGTCACCGTCGATTTCGGTGATCGAACTGTCATCCAGATTATCCGCTTCAATCTCCAGTGCTTCGTCTACGATCTGCAGCAGATCAGTCTGCTGCAGCAGTTCGGCAGCTACATTGTCACACATACGGTAGTATTCCTGAAGATTCAGGGCATCCTTCCGGAATACCTCGCCCTTCACGCCAAGATACTCGGCAAACACCTTGCTTTCGTTTTCGCGGAACATATAGTTGTCATCCGGATCAGAAAAGCTCAAAAACATAAGAGCCGATCCCGTATCCTGATGATACTTCCATTTATCCGGCGCCGTTTCCTGCAGCAGGCCGTTCATCTGTCTGATAAAATCCTCAACCCGTTTCTGTCTTTTTTTCAGATCGGATCCATCTGCCTCCAGCAGTTTGCGGAAAGCCTCCCGCACTTTTTCCATCGTGTCGGGATTCTGCTTACACAGGTACAGCACACCGCCGATCGGCTGGAACGTGGGCACATCGATCTGATTGACCGAATCCTCAAAGGCCACCTTGAACATTTCCCCGAAGTTCTCGGCATCCAGATCCCAGTACTTCTGAAAATGGCTGGCCGCTGCCCATTTATACGTCTCGCGGTGCTCCGTATTGTTGAATGTCTCAAATTTTTCAGTGTAATTATCAAACAGCTGCTGCAAGCGTATCAGATCCATGAGGGTCCTCCATACTTATTATAAATAGTAAGCCGGGATTTATCTGCCCGCCTTACTATATGACAGATATACGTACCTGTCAACCAGTTCTATTCCACGCTTTTCAAGGCTTCCACCGGATCGATCCGGTTCAGTGTACGGTCCGTGATCGCATTGACGATCAGGGAAAAGCCGAGGGACAGTGCCGCCGAAATAAAATAGCTGACCGGGTGCAGGGATACTGCCAGATAAATAGCCGGCAGATTCAGGATCGATGTCAACGTCTGAGCAAACGCCCACCCGAGCGGGATGCCGATCACGATCCCGATCCCGGTGAGGATCAGCGTTTCTTTATTAATATACCGATGCACTTCACTGTCATAGAATCCCAGTACCTTGATCGTGGCCAGTTCCCGCTGCCGCTCCGAAATATTCGTCGTCGCCAGTGTAAACAGCACCACAAAGGCCAGCGCCGCCGACATGACAATGACGACATAGACAACCATATTGATCAGAGCAAACGACGCATCGAAATTCTCTTTCAGCTTCTGTGTACTGACACAGGTCAGAACTCCTTCCCGTTCAGAAAGCATATCGCAGAACACTTTCTGATCCCGGCAGGTTTCTGAAAAACGGGCGAACACGGCATTCGGCTCATAGCTGTCGAACCAGGTCTCCCAGGTTGCCGCCGTCATAAACACATAATTGCCGAGATAGTTTTTGACAAGTGCGGTTACGGCCGGCTCTGCATGTTCCAGATCCGGAAGCTGCATCCGGAATGTCTCCCCTGCTCCCAGCGCCAGCACACTTCCGGCATTCTGTGTAACCAACACTTCTCCGTCCTGCACGGTACGGACCCGGCCGTCCAGGTCTTCTGTCGTAATGTATTCTTCCAGTCCGGCATCCCGCGGCAGGACGATCAGCTGAGCGTCCAGTTCCCGCCCTTCTTCATTCTGTAAAATGACGGACGTAACGCCCGCTTCCAGATACGATTCGATCTCTCCGTTCTGCATCGCCCCGCGAAGCACCTCCATGTCATCCGGTGCCGTCACGGCCAGCAGATCATAATGCATGGTCTGCTCATACTGGCGCGGCAGCAGGTCATGCACGGAATCGCCGATGGCGAAGCCGAACAGCAGGAGTGCCGTGCATCCGGCGATGCCGGCAATCGTCATCAGCAGTCTGCCTTTGTACCGGAACAGATTCCGTGCCGTAATCTTATTCAGAAAAGACAGCCGTTTCCATACCGGACGGATCCGCTCCAGAAAAACCCGCATGCCCGGTTTGGGCGCCCGCGGACGCATCAGCTCTGCCGGCGTATGCCGCAGTTCGCTGCGGCACGCCAGAAGGGCTGCCGTCATGACGCCGCCTATAAACAGCAATACACCCACCAGTCCATAAGACGGAAGGAACGTATAGCGGTACGCCGGAAGCAGGTACATAGTGCTGAAAATCCAGAAAATAAACTTCGGCAGCAGTATGAACGCTATGACAGAACCGATCAGGCTTCCCAGCATACCGGCGCTTCCTGTATAGACCAGATACTTCCGGCGGATTTCTCTGTCCGTAAACCCCAGTGCCTTGTATGTCCCGATCAGCCCCCGGTCCTCCTCGACCATACGGGCAATCGTCGTCAGACTGATCAGGATCGCCACAATGAAGAATACAATGGGAAATACCTGTGCGATGGCTTCAATCGAGTCTGCATCACTGCCAATATTGGCATACCCGCCCAAAGAGGTCCGGTCCTGCACATACCAGTCAGCCATTTCGATATCCCGGATCCGGGCACGGGCATCCGCCAGCTTTTCTTCTGTCTCGGCCTCTCCTTCCCTGTATTCCTCCCAGCCTTCTGCCAGTTCTTCTTCCCCTTCCTTCCGGCCTTTCTCGTAATCGGCCCGTCCTTCCTCCAGTTCTTTTTCGCTCTCCTCCAGTTTTTCCCGGTTTTCTTCTATTTCCGCCCTTGCTGATGCGATCTGGCTCCTTGCCTGATACGCCTGTTGGTTATACACGGCTTCCCCCTGCTGCAGCTGGGCTCTCCCGTCATTGATCTGGGTCCTGGCCGATTCCAGGGCTGCTTTCTGCTCCTGCAGCTGTGTTTCCTGTGCGGTCAGTTCTTCCTCCGCCGCAGTCAGCTGCTCCTGCGCTGCCTGTTCCTGAGTGTCCAGCTCTGTCTCACTTTGCTGCAAAGCAGCCAGCTGCGTCTGCAGTTCTGTCCGCTGTTCGCCGGCGGCAGCCAGCTGCGATTCCAGTTCCGCCTTCTGCTGTGCCAGTGTTCCCTGCTGCTCTGCTATCTGCTGCAGCTGCTGCTGCACTTCTGCGGTCTGCTGTCCGGCAGCCGCTGCCTGCTGCCCGGCCGCTTCCGCCTGCTGCCGTAAAGCTGCCAGATTCTGCTGTGCCGCCTCGATCTCTTCTGCCGGAGCTCCTTTATTCTGCAGATCAGCAACTGCTGCTTCTGCCGCTGCCACGGCACTCTGCAGACCGGCCAGCGCTTCTTCTGCCGCTGCCTGCGCACTCTGCAGGCCTGCCAGCGCCTCCTCCGCCTGCTGCCGGGCAGTTTCCAGCGGCTCTGCCGCAGCGGCGATGCCGGCCAGCCCTTCTTCCAGCTGCTGTATCCCGGTTTCCGCCTGCGCGATCCCGCTCTCCAGCTTCTCTTTTCCTGCGGAAATCTCCGCCCGGGCTGCTGCAAGCTGTTCCTGGGTTTCCGTTTTTTTCTGTTCCAGTTCTTCACGGCCGGCGGCCAGTTTTTGTTCTCCTTCTTCGATCTGCGGCCACGCTTCCGCTTCTTTCTGCTGCAGTTCGGCATCGGCCTGATCGAGCTGCTGTCTCTGTGTATTGAGCTGCTGCCAGGCTGCCGCCAGCTGCGACTCTGCCAGCTGTTCCTGTGCATTCAGCTCGGTCTCGCCTTCTTCCAGCTCTTTTTTGCCGTCTGAAAGCTGCTTTTCACCATCCTTCAGTTCCGCCTCCGCGTCGGCCAGTTCTTTCTGCAGTGTTTTTTCCCCGTCCTCCAGCTCCGTACGGGCATTGGCCAGTTCTTCCTGCGCTTCTTCTTCTGCCTCTTCAATCTTTTCCCGGGCTTCGCCCGTCACTTCGTCATAACGGGCCCTCTCCCGTGCTTCCATGATTCCCGACTCAATCTGTTTTTTTACACGATCTGCAAGTTCCTTGTAGCTGTCACCATAACAGAAAGCCGTCTCTGCATCGGCAAGGCGGATCCAGATGACCGCATAAAGATCGGTATCAAACGCTTCCGGAAGAACAAAAACCGAGTCCGTATTCGTGGAAGCACTCCGGAAAGAGACCGTTCCGGAAGCCGTATTATTGACTTCCATGACATCCGTCACAGTTCCTACGATCCGGAAGGCAGTGTACTGCAGCGCTGAGTCCGGCTCTTCAAAAACGATCTCTTCCTCTTCGTCTCCCTCTTTGTCTTCTTTTTCTTCCCGGATGGTAAGCCGGTCCCCCAACTTTACGCCGTTGTCATCCAGAAACTTCTGTGTAACAACAATTTCATCCGGTTCTTCCGGCAGCCGCCCGTCCAGAAGATACGGACAGTTGAACGATTCCTGCAATTCCTGAAACGTTACGGATACTGTCGAATCTCCCGCCTGCACATCAGCCGTTTCCATCCAGGCGCCTTCTGCCAGCGCCACACCCGGCACACCCGAAACCGCCGTCACATCGTCTTCCGTCAGACCCAGCGTAGACATGATCCGGAGATCAAACAGTTTCTGTGAATCAAAAAAACGATCTCCGGATCGCCGCAGATCTTCACAGGCTGCTTCCAGGCCGGAAAACATCGCGACTCCCAGAATTGTAATGATCACAATTGCCAGGAACCGCCGCATGCTTTTCCGTATGGTTCTGAAAATGTCTTTTCTGTATGATTTCATGGGTACTGAACGAGAATTCCTGCTGCCATGCTTTCTGCTTAAACCGCCAGAACCGTTATCTGAT
Source organism: Eubacterium sp. (assembly GCA_024683035.1). Taxonomy (GTDB): domain Bacteria; phylum Bacillota; class Clostridia; order Lachnospirales; family Lachnospiraceae; genus Bilifractor. The sequence continues at coordinate 1,135 of JAIKYQ010000056.1, read as the reverse complement.
CACCATTCGATCTCTGCGATCGGCACAGGTTCGGCATTCTGCTCCATACCGGTCACTTCTCCGCTCCGGAACCGGATCACCCGGTCTGCCATCGGTGCCAGGGCTGTATTATGTGTGATGACCAGGACTGTCATGCCGCCGCCGCGGCTGGTATCCTGCAGCAGCTGCAGGATCTGCTTGCCTGTCTGGTAATCCAGTGCGCCTGTGGGCTCGTCGCAGAGCAGCAGTTTCGGATTTTTTGCCAATGCCCGTGCAATGGATACCCTCTGCTGCTCTCCGCCGGAAAGCTGTGCAGGAAAATGATCCAGACGTCCGCCAAGGCCGACTTCTTCCAGCACAGTCTTCGCATCCAGTGCGTTCCCGCAAAGCTGCGCCGCTATCTCCACATTTTCCAATGCTGTCAGATTGGGGATCAGATTATAGAATTGAAAGACAAACCCGATATCCGCGCGCCGATAGCGGATCAGGTCTTTTCCGCGAAGGGAAGTGATCTCTCTGCCATCCACAAATATCCTGCCGGAGGTGGCCGTATCCATCCCTCCGAGGATATTCAGCGCTGTCGTTTTGCCGGCACCGGAGGCACCCAGAATAACGGCCAGTTCTCCTTTTTCCACTGAAAAAGAAGCATCCCGGAGCGCCAGCACGGCTGTCTCGCCGGTCTGATACTTTTTTGTGATATGCTCGAATGCAATATAGGGCATATTACATCCTCTGGATCGTCTTTTGGATCAGTTTTCGGAAAACCGGTCCTGTCCGCTTCGTTGCCATCTGTACTTCCTCGTGAGAAAGCGGTGCGGCGGAAATGCCGGCGGCCAGGTTGGACACACAGGATACACCGCAGACGCGCATACCGGCATGAACAGCTGCGATCGCTTCCACACAGGTACTCATACCCACGGCATCTGCGCCCAGCGTACGGTACATGCGGATCTCGGCAGGCGATTCATACTGCGGCCCTGTCGTCTGCAGATAGATCCCTTCCTGCAGACGGATACCTTCCTCTGCTGCCGTTTTCCGGAACAATTCCTGCAGGGCAGGATCATAGATATAACTCATATCCGGAAAACGTGTTCCCAGCGACTCTGCATTCGGCCCGAGCAGCGGGGTAGGCACAAAGCTTGCAATCTGATCCGTC
>JAIKYQ010000048.1 GCA_024683035.1 Eubacterium sp. | reverse complement strand
GGCAGGCGGACACACGCTGACCGGTTTCTGCGTAATGGGAGGCATTTTTTCGGAAGGGATCGACCTGAGGGGTGAAGCTTTGATCGGGGCTGTCATCGTCGGGACAGGGATCCCCCGGATCGGTGAAGAGAGGGAACTGCTGAAAACCTACTATGGCAGGGACGGGTTTGCCTACGCTTACCGGATCCCCGGCATGAATAAAGTCCTGCAGGCTGCCGGTAGAGTCATACGCACGACAGAGGATACCGGGTGGATCCTGCTTCTGGACGAACGTTTCGTACGGCCGGAGTACAGAAACTGTTTCCCGCCTTCCTGGCATGATGTCCGTACCTGCACGCTGGATAACGCCGGGGAACAGATCAGGGAATTCTGGCTGGAGGTGGGCGGATCAGGGAATTCTGGTTGACAATATTGACATGTCTGGAGTATCCTCATCTTTGGAGGATTAGCGCATGAAAATCACACTTAAAGACGGAACAATCAAAGAATACGCACAGCCCGTCACGATCCAGCAGGTAGCTGCCGATCTTTCGGAGGGCCTGGGACGTATGGCAGCTGTGGGAGAAGTGAATGGCAAGTTCTGTGATCTCAGAACCGTATTGGATGAGGACTGCAGTCTGCAGATCCAGACGATCCAGACGCCGGAAGGACTCGCGGCGTACCGTCATACGACTTCCCATGTGATGGCACAGGCGATCAAGCGCCTTTATCCGGAAGCCAAACTGGCGATCGGTCCGTCCATCGAAAACGGGTTTTATTATGATATAGACCGTGAAGGCGGGTTTACGCCGGAAGATCTGGACAAGATCGAGGCGGAAATGAAGAAGATCATCAAGGAAGGACATGCCCTTACCCGGTTTATGCTTCCCCGTAATGAAGCGATCGCCTATATGGAGAAGCGGGAAGAACCGTATAAGGTGGAACTGATCCGGGATCTGCCGGAAGATGCGGAGATCAGCTTTTATGAGCAGGGAGAATTTGTCGATCTCTGCGCCGGCCCGCATCTGATGACTGTGAAGCCGATCAAGGCGTTCAAACTGACAAGCCTTGCCGGAGCCTACTGGCGCGGCAGTGAAAAGAATAAGATGCTGACCCGTATTTACGGGACGGCATTCCCGAAGAAAGCAGAGCTGGACGAATACCTGCAGCGGCTGGAAGAGGCCAAAAAGCGGGATCACAGAAAGCTGGGACGCGAACTGGGTCTGTTTATGACAGACGAGCTGGTTGGCCGCGGCCTTCCGATGTTCCTGTCGAAAGGCTATACCCTGTGGCGTATCCTGGAGGATTACATCCGTGAAAAAGAGCTGCGCGCGGGATACCAGCATGTACTGACGCCGTGTATCGGCACGGTGGAACTGTATAAAACGTCCGGGCACTGGGACCATTACCAGCAGAACATGTTCCCGGCTATGCAGGTAGAAGACGAAAGCTATGTGCTGCGGCCTATGAACTGCCCGCATCATATGCGGATCTATGCCAACCAGCCGCATTCATACCGGAATCTGCCGATCCGAATCGGCGAAATCGCACATGACTTCCGCTATGAAGCATCCGGAACCCTCAAAGGCATCGAAAGGGCACGGCATTTCTGCCAGAACGACGCGCATTTGTTCGTGACACCGGATCAGATCAAGGACGAGGTTTCCCGTGTTGTTTCTCTGATCTTCGAGACCTATAAGGATTTCGGCATTACGGACTACCGCATGATCCTGTCGCTGCGTGATCCTGCTGATAAAGAAAAGTATCACGATGATGATGAGATGTGGAACAATGCGGAGAATGCACTCCGTGCCGTTCTGGACGAACTGGGGCTGGAGTACACGGAAGAGATCGGGGAAGCCGCTTTCTACGGCCCGAAGCTGGATGTCAACGTCCGTCCGGCCATAGGAGCTGAGTATACGCTTTCCACCTGTCAGCTGGATTTCTGCCTGCCCATGAAATTCCACCTGACCTATATTGATAAAGACAACAAAGAACAGACACCGGTTGTTCTGCATCGTGCGATCCTCGGTTCGCTCGACCGCTTTATGGCTTATCTGATCGAAGAGACGATGGGGGCTTTCCCGACCTGGCTTTCTCCGGAGCAGGTACGGATCCTTCCGATTTCAGAAAAGTTCATGGAATATGCGGAAAGTGTGCGGGACACCCTGCAGAAGGCAGGTATCCGAGTGGAACTGGACGAGCGTTCGGAAAAGATCGGATATAAGATCCGGGAAGCGCAGAATGCCAAAGTTCCCTATATGCTGATCGTCGGTCAAAAGGAAGAAGAAGAGGGATGTGTTTCCGTCCGTACGCGTTATGGCGGAGATCAGGGAGCGCAGCCGGTCCGTGACTTCCTGAATGATATAGTACATGAAATAGAAACGAAAGCGTTGCCGGACAGACCGGAAAAGCAAAAGAACGTATAAGGAGGGAGTATCAATGGGTAAGAAAGGTCATGTCGCATTATTTATCATATGCCTGCTGCTTGCTGCCGCGATTTTCGGCTATATCGGCTGGCGTGTGATCAACATTCAGAAGCAGGCGGAAGCCATGCGCATAGAGGCTGAGGAAAAAGCCAGAGCGGAAGCGGAAGCTGCTTTGCTGGCTACGCCGGAACCGACACCGACACCAACACCGACACCGGAACCGACACCGGAACCGACACCGGAACCGACACCGGAGCCGACGCCGGAACCGACACCGGAACCGACACCGGAACCTGTTAAGAATACGATCATCAGCGTACGCGGCGACAGCATGGTCATTGAAGGCGAGGATGGAGAAACCTACGCCGAAAAACTGCAGAAGCTGATCGAAGCCGACGGTGTTCCGTTTGTAGTAGAAGATAACACCTGGTTCATGGCGGGCACACTTTCCCAGATGCGTCTGGCCGGCGTTTCGGAAGAGGATGTAGATGCCTATATCCAGAAGCATTACGACATGGCTGCCAATGCCGGCGTCGATGTACCGCTGTATGAAGGGGTTGTCCGTGACGATCTGGCAGAGAAGCAGACAGAACGCGACGATGCCGACGGTATTCCGGTCATCTGCATGGGATATTTCGGCGGATGGTATTACGATCCGTATGAACTGGTTGAACAGCAGCAGAAGATCCTGGATACCTATAATCAGAACAGTAAGTTCCTGATCCTGGGTCTGTATCCGGAACTGGCCATTGATACGGCGTATTATGACACGGTTCTTGCCGAAGCCTGGGGTGAGCATTACGTTTCCCTGAGCCAGCTTCTGGAAACCAATGCAATTTCCGATGAAGGCAGGCAGCAGATCGCGCAGATCATCTATGATAAGATGAAAGACCTCGGCTACATCGAGGCAGCCGCACCGGCAGCGCCGGCAGCATCGGATGCTCCGGCTGCGGAGGAAGCTCCCGCACAGGAAGCTCCTGCGGAAGAAGCCCCGGCAGAAGAAGCTCCTGCGGAAGAAGCCCCGGCAGAAGAAGCAGCCTGAGAAGCCGCTGTGCGGACAGTAATACAGTATAGTGTGTTTTGAATCCGTCTCCGTGTTTTATGGTGTTTCATCATAGAACACGGAGATTGGACTGCATATGGGAATAATCTTATTGACAGCCGGGTAACGGCGTGGTAATATTCCTATGTTACAGGAAAGCAGAGGTTCACTCTCACCTGACCACGGAGGCGTGCATCAGGTACATACAGACAACAAACAGGTATTGTATTGCTGTATAGGGAGAGTGAATGCGTGCGCCATTCACTTTTTTCTTTTCTTTATGGAGGTATACGGTCATTAACCATTACAGCATTAATGAACAGATCCGCGACCCTGAAGTCCGACTGATCGGTGAAACCGGCGAGCAGCTGGGAATCATGTCCGCCAGAGATGCCTATCTTCGTGCACAGGATGCGGGACTGGATCTGGTGAAAATTTCCCCTAATGCCAAACCGCCTGTCTGTAAGATCGTAGATTACGGACGTTTCCGTTACGAACAGGCCAGACGCGAGAAAGAAGCCCGTAAGAAACAGCACATTGTTGAGATCAAAGAGATCCGGATGTCTCCGAATATCAGCGAAAATGATCTGAACACCAAGATCGGTGCTGCCAGAAAATTTCTGAGTAAGGGCGACAAGGTTAAAGTGACCCTGCGCTTCCGGGGAAGAGAAATGGCGCATATGCAGAACAGCAGGCATATTCTGGATGAAATCGCCGAAACCCTTTCTGATGTTGCGGTTATCGAAAAAGCAGCAAAAGTGGAAGGACGAAATATGACGATGGTCCTGAGTGAAAAACGCAAATAATGAGCAGGAGGATAGAGCAATGCCAAAAATGAAAACAAAACGAGCAGCCGCAAAACGGTTTAAGACGACAGGGACAGGAAAACTGGTCCGGAACAAAGCGTATAAGAGCCATATCCTGACCAAGAAATCCCCGAAACGGAAACGCAATCTGAGAAAAGCGACCGTTATGGATCAGTCCAATGTTCACAACATGAAGAGAGTCTTACCGTACGCATAAAGGCTTGTTGAAGGAGGATAGAGAAAATGGCAAGAATTAAAGGCGGACTGAACGCCAGAAAAAAACATAACAGAGTCCTGAAGCTGGCAAAAGGCTACAGAGGGGCCAGAAGCAAACAGTATCGTATTGCCAAACAGAGCGTCATGCGTGCGCTGGCTACGGCCTATGCGGGACGCAAACAGAAGAAACGCCAGTTCCGTCAGCTTTGGATCGCACGTATCAATGCTGCATCCCGTATGAACGGACTTTCCTACAGCAAATTTATGTTTGGACTGAAGCAGGCGGGTGTCATGCTGGACAGAAAAGTACTGGCCGATATGGCCGTCACCGATAAAGAGGGGTTTGCACAGCTTGTAGAGACAGCAAAAAGCGCACTGGCATAAGCATACAAAAACAAGGGGGTTATGCTTTGAAAGCTAAGCTGATTGCCTGTATGCTCGGAATGAGTATTGTTTTTACAACCGGAACAGTCATACCGGCGGAGACCGATGAGGCGTCTGCCGGTTTTGTTGTTGAAAACACGGCTGCCGAACAGCCGGCAGAACCACCTGTACCTGTGCCGGAACCAGTACCGGAACCGGCACCGGATACCGGTACGGAGAATACCGGTGCTCCGGAAGGCAGCAGTCAGGGTTCAGCCGCAGATACCGGCGACAGTCAGAGCCAGGGCCAGGGCCAGAATGAGGCGGGCAATACGTCCTCAGGCGATCCGGCCGATTCCGGAAGTGCGGAGACGGGCGGTGCGTCTTCTTCAAACGAAAACGGCAGCACAGACGATTCTGCACCGACGGACCCTTCTGGTGTCAGCAGTGTGGTACCAGGCTCGGAAACCGAGACGGACAGCAGTTCCGGCGGCACAAAGGAAAGCAGTCTGACGGATGAGACAACGGAAAGTGTTTCTTCGTCTTCTCTGGAGTCCGGTTCCGAAGAAGAAAAGGAGGAAGACGACGAGGAGAAGAAGGAACTGATCGTCGTCGCGTTCAAAGGGATCGCCAGGATCGTTCTGAAGGAAAAGAAGCCGCTGAACGAAGTGCTTGGTATGCTGCCATCGGTCGTGGAAGCGGTCCTGTCTGACGGTACAACGCTTCATGTCCCGGTTGACTGGGCCTGTACGTCGGATTACGGCGATGAAAAGGCGAAAAAGTTTGTCTTTGCCTCTTCCCTGAAAAAGAATGCGGATGGTACCGTATATGATATCGGTCATCCTGTGGCGCCGGGTGTAAGACTTCCGGCAGTGGAAGTCGTGATCGGCGCAGAGGAAGAAGAGGAAAAAGAATCCCAAAACGACCGCAAAGAGCCGACCGATAATAAGGTGGAAGATGCACCGCTGGTTATGGATGACGTAACGGCAGCCAATATCAGTGCTGCGGAAGGGGAAGAAGAAATCTTCGAATACCTGATCCGGGAACTGAAGCTGAATAAGGCTGCGGCCTGCGGTGTTTTAGCCAATATCCATTATGAATCCGGATTCAATCCGCACGCGATCGGTGACGGCGGGACCAGCTACGGGATCTGCCAGTGGCACCTCGGAAGATATTTTTCACTTGTCGATTATTGCGGGCGCATCCATCTTCCGTACGGTTCGGTCGAAGGACAGATGAAGTATCTGGAATATGAACTGGCCGGCGGTTATGCCGGTGTGCTGGAGTATCTCCGTCAGGTTCCCGAAACCGAGATCGGTGCGTATGAAGCCGGTTATTACTGGTGTTACCATTATGAAATGCCGGCGCAGATCCTGCGTCAGTCCACGCTGCGCGGTAATGCGGCCAAGAATTCCTATTGGCCCCGCTATAAGGATTATGATACCAACGATTCGGAGAAGGAAAAGAAGGATCATAAGAAACTGCTTCTGAAAGAGATGCAGGTTTTCGAGGGCAAGGAGGAAGCGGCTACCGCGGATACGGCAGACTCAAAGCAGTCCGTGGCACCGCTGAATCGGGAAGCAGCGCCTGTATCGGAAAACCCGAAAGCAGAGCCAAAGCAGGAAGAGGAAGACACGCAGAAAGCAAAGGATCCGCAGGAAGAAGCAGAGAAAATACTTAAAGAGGAAGAAAGAATAAGGCTTAAGAAAGAAGAGGCACTGGAAAAAAGGAATATGGCAGACGCAGAAGCAGCAGAATCTGTTGTACAGGAAGCAGTAGAAACCGACGTACAGGAAGAAGCGGAAAGTGTCCCGGATGATACGGATCAGGAAGAACGCATATGGGAAGTGCTGGAACCGATCGAAGTGGAATCCCGGTATTTCCTTCCGACACGCCGGGAAGATTCACTGGATACGGAAATTTTACTGCTGGATTATTGATGGAAGATTGTTTTCAGATAGTCCATCCTGCTGCCCATGCCGGCCAGCAGGGCATCCACCAGGGTCACGGCGACCATAGACTCTACTACAACGACTGCACGGGGCACGATCACAGGATCGTGCCTTCCTTTTATCTGCAGGGTCGTATTCTCTCCGGAAGCGGTAACCGTATGCTGCAGAATTCCGATCGACGGCGTCGGTTTTACGGCGGCGCGCAGGATCAGAGAAGATCCGTCGCTCAGGCCTCCCAGAATGCCGCCTGCGTGATTGCTTTCTTTGTACATGCCTTCAGGACCGGATCGGAAGGCATCGTTGTTGCTGCTCCCGAAGGAAAGGGCGCTGGCAAAACCATCTCCGAATTCCACCCCTTTTACTGCACCGATCGAGAGGACAGCCTTGGCCAGCTCTGCGTCCAGCTTGTCGAAAACGGGTTCTCCCAGACCGGCAGGCAGACCGGAAACAATACACGTAATGATGCCTCCGGCCGAATCCCTGTTTTTGATGCAGGTATCCAGAAACAGGGCAGCCTGCTGCGCCGCTGCCGCATCCGGCATGCACAGCGGATTGTTTTCGACTTCTTCCGGATGGACTTCTGAAATATGCACGGGACCGATCGCAGACGTATAGGCAAACAGGGTGATGCCCAGTTCTTTAAGGATAGAAGCGGCAACGGCGCCCCCGGCAACACGCCCGATGGTCTCTCGGCCGGACGAACGGCCGCCTCCACGGTAGTCCCGGATGCCGAATTTGGCATCATACCCGTAATCGGCATGGCCGGGACGGTAGACGGCAGCAAGATCACTGTAATCGCCGGAATGCTGATCGGTATTGCGGACCAGAACGGAGATCGGCGTGCCGCAGGTTTTTCCCTGAAAAACGCCGGAAAGGATCTCGGCCCGGTCCGTTTCAGAACGGCGGGTGGTGTATTTTGAGGTGCCGGGACGGCGCCTGTCCAGATAGATCTGAATATCTTTTTCGCAAAGCGAAAGTCCGGCAGGACAGCCGTCGATGACAACACCGAGTGCCTTGCCGTGTGATTCTCCCCATGTGGAGAGTCTGAAATATCTGCCCCAGATCGATCCGCCCATGGTATTTCCTCCTGCTTCGTCAGGTTCAAACCGTTGTCATGCCACATAAAGAGACCGCTGACGGAACAGCGGTCTCTTATGCAGCAGTAATGTTTTACTGGTAAGCTGCTTCCCTCATGTACAGAGTATAGGAATCGATCTTATCCGGATCAAATGTTTCCTGGATACCCATGGAGGTGATCTCAAAACTCTGTGATGCACCGGGTCCTATATCATATACATCTGTTCCGGCAATACCCAGGCAATTTCCGTCCTTATCAAAGTAGATGACACTGGCAAAGACGTTCATATCCGGTTCTGTTGTATCGTTCTGAACCTTGCCGAACATCGTGTAGCTTATCGGATCCTTTTTGAATGAAATGTCGGTGACCGCATAATCGTGCGGTGCCTTCTGGGCCTCTGTGATCGTATAATTAGGAATGAAAACGATATCTTCCGTGGGTGTGTCTACATCAATGGAAGAACCGAACTGGTTATAGATAAAGCCGTGCTCACCCGGGAGGATCACGTCAGGAGCCGTACTTATAAAAGTGTCTGTCTGCAGCAGATGGCCGTCCGCATCCTCCAGATCGAAGGATTTGGCATGAATAAACAGCGGAACATCCGATGTGTTGACCAGTTCCACTACCATTTCATATGTGCGGTCCGCATCTTCGCCATACACCATACAGGTGCTGTTTACTTCTTCAAACAACGGCTGGTCGGGATCCGCCGCCGCATTCTGGGCTGCCGGGGCATCAGGCTGTTTTTGCGTCGGTTCCGCTTTTTCGGATTCTGACGCGGCGGAGCCGGATGTTGTACTTGTATCCTCCAGTAGAGCGATCAGCTGTTTCCGGAGCGTTGCGTTTTCAGCCTGCAGGTTTTTGTTTTCAGACTCCAGTGATTGATATGCCTTGAGCAATTCAGGGATCGTCATGTCATTGACATCAGATGCATAGGTGACGGTGCCGGTTGTCAGGATGAGAGCTGAAACTAGGAGCAAACACTTAATGGTACGCATGTCTTTATTCTCCTTGGAAATCGGTTGATGGAACACTACATAAAAGAATTATAACACAAATAGCATGAAAATGAATATTCATTTGTGTGCAGCGCAAGAAAGGTGTATAGTAATACATGTTATTCATTAGAAAGAAAGAGGTTGTACATGGATTTTCTGCATAAATGGGAACAGAAATTCGGAAAACGGGCCATTCCGCATCTGACCCGTTATATCATCATGACCTATATCGCCGGCTATGTCCTGATGCTGATCGGCGGTTTTTCCGGTAACTACAATTATATCTCTTCCTTACTGATCCTCTCGCCCAGCAAGATCCTGCAGGGCCAGGTCTGGCGGATCTTTTCCTGGCTGCTGATCCCGCCGAATTCACTGACCAGTTCGGCGTATGATCTGCTGACGATCATCATGCTGTTTGTTTATTATCAGCTGGGATCCCTGCTGGAAAGGATGTGGGGAGACTTCCTGTATAATGTATACATATTTACAGGGCTGATCATGACGATCATAGGCGCTTTTCTGCTGTATGCGGCGACTGGTCAGGACTACGGAGCCCTGTTTTCCACGTATTATGTGAGCCTTTCGATCTTCCTGGGATTTGCCATGACATTCCCTGAGCAGCGGATGCTGTTTATGTTTTTTATCCCGATCAAGATCAAATATCTGGCCGTCGTGGACATAGCCTATCTGATCTACTCTGTTGTGCAGGCAGGAAAGTTCGGCCTGTGGCTGCCGGTGCTGGTTATGATCCTGTGTTCGCTGGCAGGCACGATCCTGTTCTTTTTCGGGACCAGGAAGAATGGGAAGATCACCTTTAAGAATCAGACACAGCGAAACTATCAGAAGCAGATGCGTGCCGGCACGTCCGCACAGGGAAGGAACGGGAGGCCCGAAGGCAGGCAGCCGTACGGATGGGGTACCCCGAATACGCAGCAGCAAGGCTGGGGCTCTTCCGGCAGGACCGATACGGCCGGCACATCAGGGAGTAAAATTGACAGAACGACGTTTGCCGGGCCCGGCGGTAAGATGGCCATCCACCGCTGTGCTGTCTGCGGACGGACCGAACTGGACAATCCGGATCTGGAATTCCGTTTCTGTTCCAAATGCAACGGGAATTATGAATACTGCAGTGATCATCTGCACAACCATATCCACGTTCCGTAATAAGCAGTTTTTGTAATCAGCAGTAAGGAAACAGGTACATGAACAAGAAACCATTTGTCACCAGGGAAAAGCTGGAAGAAATCGCACGTGTCATTCCGACGCCGTTTCATCTGTATGACGAACGCGGACTGCGTGAAAATGCCAGAGCCGTGCAGGAAGCCTTTTCCTGGAATTCCGGTTATCGGGAATATTTTGCCGTAAAGGCCAATGCCAATCCGTATCTGATCCGTATCCTTCAGGAATATGGCTGCGGCTGCGACTGTTCCTCCATGACAGAGCTGATGCTTTCTGAAGCAATGGGGATCCGTGGAGATCGGATCATGTTTTCCTCCAACGATACGCCGGAAGAGGAGTACAAAAAGGCGGCGGAGCTGGGGGCGATCATCAACCTGGATGATTTTACCGACATTGCCGTGCTGGAGAAGACACTGGGAAGCATTCCGAGGAGGATCTCCTGCCGTTACAATCCCGGCGGATTCTTCGAACTGTCGAACGGTATCATGGATAACCCCGGGGATTCCAAATACGGCATGACGACAAGGCAGTTGTTTGATGCGTTTCGGATCCTGAAAGAAAAAGGGGCGGAAGAGTTCGGCATTCATGCTTTTCTTGCCAGTAATACCGTGACCAATGAATACTATCCGCAGTTGGCGGAAGTATTGTTTAAAATGGCTGTGCATCTCCGGGATGAGACCGGCGCACACCTCACGTTTATTAATCTGTCGGGCGGTGTCGGCATTCCGTATACGCCGGATGAGGAGCCGAACGATATCCGTATCATCGGAGAAGGCGTGCGGAAAGCCTATGAGTCGATCCTTGTGCCGGCCGGTATGGGAGATATCGCCATCTATACGGAGATGGGACGCTTTATGACCGGCCCGTACGGAGCGCTGGTGACCAGAGCTGTTCATGAAAAGCACATTTATAAAGAGTATATCGGCTGCGACGCCTGTGCCGTCAATCTGATGCGGCCGGCCATGTACGGTGCGTATCATCACATCACCGTGATGGGAAAAGAAGAGGAACCCTGCGACCATATCTATGATGTCGTTGGATCTCTCTGCGAAAACAACGACAAGTTTGCCATAGACAGGGCCCTGCCCCGGATCGACAGGGGAGACCTGCTGTTCATCCATGATACCGGCGCGCACGGTTTCTCGATGGGGTATAACTATAACGGGAAGCTCTGGTCAGCGGAAGTGCTGCTTCACGAGGACGGAAGTTTTACACAGATCCGCCGGGCCCAGACAGCCAGAGACTATTTTGCCACACTGGATTTTTCTCCGGAATACGCCTATATGAACGGGCATGCGTGGACATGATCCGGTATGGCGTCCTACATAAGAATCAAAACAGGAAAGGAATACCAAGATGAGTGACATAAGGGAAAGACTGGAAATGATCCGCCGGCAGGCTGTCCGCCAGATGGAAGAAGTCCATACCGCGGAAAGTCTGAATGAGATCCGGGTAGCGGTTCTTGGAAAAAAGGGAGAACTGAAGGACCTGATGAAGGGCCTGAAGGATGTCTCTGCGGAAGACAGGCCGCGTATCGGACAGATGGTCAATGAAACAAGGAATATCATTGAAAGCCGTCTGGAAGAGGTGAAAACGCGCCTGGAGCGAGAAAAAATGGCCAGGGATCTGGAAAACGAAAAGATCGATGTGACGCTGCCGGCCAGGAAAGCGGTAATCGGCCATCGCCATCCCAATCAGATCGCGCTGGAGGAAGTGGAGCGGATCTTTGTGGGCATGGGATATGAAGTAGTAGAGGGCCCCGAAGTAGAATACGACGAGTACAATTTTACCAAGCTGAATATTCCGGCCAATCATCCTGCCAAGGATGAACAGGATACGTTCTATATCAATAAGGATATTGTGCTGCGCACACAGACTTCTCCGGTACAGGCCCGTGTCATGGAGACCGGAAAGATGCCGATCCGCATGATCGCACCGGGGCGTGTGTTCCGTTCGGATGAAGTCGATGCCACGCATTCGCCTTCCTTCCACCAGATCGAAGGACTTGTCGTGGACAAAAACATCACGCTTGCCGATCTGAAGGGGACGCTGCAGGAGTTTGCAAGGGAAATATTCGGGCCGGATACCAGAACGAAATTCCGCCCGCATCATTTTCCGTTTACGGAACCCAGCGCCGAAATGGATGTGAGCTGCTTTAAATGCGGGGGAAAAGGGTGCCGCTTCTGTAAAGGAGAAGGCTGGATCGAGATCCTGGGCTGCGGCATGGTGCATCCGCATGTTTTTGAAATGTGCGGCATTGATCCGAATGAGTATACCGGGTTTGCGTTTGGTGTCGGTCTGGAGCGTATCGCGCTGCTGAAGTATGAGATCGATGACATGCGCCTGCTGTATGAAAATGACATTCGCTTTTTGAAACAGTTTTAGGCAAAGATCCCGGTTGATGGCAGCAGGCAGGTTTAGATAAAGGAGACACAATGAATTCATCACTTTCATGGATAAAGAAATATGTACCGGACCTGGACGTTCCGGCACAGGAATACTGTGACGGTATGACACTGTCCGGTACCAAGGTAGAAAACTTCCGCAGACTGGATGCGGATCTGGAGAAGATCGTGGTCGGCAGAGTTGTCGAACAGGAACCGCATCCCGACTCCGATCATCTGGTGGTCTGCCAGGTGGATGTCGGCACGGAGACGATCCAGATCGTAACCGGAGCTCCGAATTCCCGGGAGGGGATCCTGGTGCCTGTCGTTCTGCCGGGAGGCCGCGTGGCAGGCGGCCATGACGGCAAAATGACAGAAGGCGGCATCGAGATCAAGGCAGGTAAGCTGCGGGGCGTGGATTCTTACGGCATGATGTGCTCCATAGAAGAACTGGGCAGCACAAGAGAGTTCTATCCCGAAGCGCCGGAATCGGGACTTTACGTGTTTTCCGATGAGGACGGGGTGAAACCGGGCGACGATGCGATCAAGGCACTGGGACTGGATGATGTGGATGTCGAATATGAGATCACATCCAATCGTGTCGACTGCTACAGTGTGATCGGTATTGCCCGGGAGGCCGCGGCCACGTTCGGGAAGGCCTTCCATGCTCCGGATGTCCCGGAAACCGGCAACGGGGAAGATATAAGCGATTATCTGACGGCGGAAGTGATCGATACGGATCTCTGTCCACGGTTTACCGCGCGCGTCGTGAAGAATATCAAGATCGGTCCTTCGCCTAAATGGATGCAGCGCTGCCTCGCTTCCAGCGGGATCCGGCCGATCAACAATGTGGTCGATATCACCAATTATGTGATGGAAGAATACGGGCAGCCGATGCATGCCTATGACCTGGACACGATCGCCGGCCATAAGATCATTGTCAAAAGAGCGGCAGAAGGGGAAGTTTTCACCACACTGGACGGAAAAGAATACACGCTGAATCCCAGTATCCTGACGATCCGTGATGCGGAAAAAGGCATTGGCCTGGCAGGTATCATGGGCGGAGAGAACACCATGATCACCGATCAGGTGAAGACCATGGTGTTTGAGTCTGCCAATTTCGACGGCACGAACATCCGGCTTTCGGCCAAAAAGATCGGTCACCAGACCGACGCGTCCCGGAAGTTCGACAAGGGCCTGGATCCCAACAATGCCGCGGCAGCGATGGCGAGGGCCTGTCAGCTGATCGAGGAGTGCGGAGCCGGAGAGGTCGTAGGCGGCTTGATCGATATTTATCCGGTTAAACGGGAAGAGTCCCGCGTGCCGTTTGAGCCGGACAAGATCAATGCGCTGCTGGGAACCTCGCTGAGCCGGGAAGAGCAGCTGGCGTATCTGGAAAAAGTGGAACTGAAACTGGATCCGGATACCAATGAGATCGTAGCCCCGACTTTCCGCCAGGATATCCACCGTACCTGCGATATTGCAGAAGAAGTAGCCCGTTTTTACGGTTATAACAATATCCCGATGACACTGCCGAGCGGCGAAGCGACCACAGGGAAGCTGCCCTTTAAAATGATGATCGAAAACGTGGCCCGAGATGTGGCTGAATACTGCGGCTTTTCACAGGGAATGTGCTATTCATTTGAAAGTCCGAAGGTATTCGACAGGCTTCTGCTTGCCGATGAGGATCCGCGTCGTCAGGCGGTGAAGATCTCCAATCCGCTCGGGGAAGACTATTCGATCATGCGGACCATGTCCGTGAATGGTATCCTTACTTCCCTTGCCACGAACTACAACCGCCGCAGCAAAGAAGTGAAACTGTATGAGATGGGCAACATCTATCTGCCGAAATCGCTGCCTCTGACGGAACTGCCTGAGGAACGGATGCAGTTTACCCTGGGCTTTTACGGTAAAGGCGATTTCTTTGATATGAAGGGTGTTGTGGAAGAATTCCTCGGAAAGGTCGGTCTTCATGAACTGACGGAATATGACGGCACACCGGAAGAACCTTATCTGCATCCGGGCCGGCAGGCAAAAATAGTATATAAAAACAAGGTGATCGGCATACTCGGTGAGGTGCATCCTCTGGTCCGGGCTTCCTATGGGATCGGAGACAGAACCTATCTGGCGGTCCTGGATATGGAAGCCATTCTGCCTGAGTGTACGTTCAGCAGGAAATATACGGGAATCGCCCGGTATCCTGCGGTGACCCGAGATCTGTCCATGGTCGTGCCCAAAGCGATCGAGGCTGCGATGATCGAAAAAATGATCCGGCAGCGCGGCGGAAAGATCCTGGAGAGCCTGCAGCTGTTTGATATTTATGAAGGAGAACAGGTGCTGGCCGGGCATAAATCCATGGCGTATTCGCTGGTATTCCGTTCGTCGGAAAAGACACTGGAAGAGGCGGATGTATCGGCGGCGATGAAGAAGATCCTCAACGGTCTGTCCGGTATGGGCATCGAGCTGAGACAGTAGACTTAATGCAGCGGATAGCAGCAAAAACAGGCCGGAACATACGCCGGCCTGTCTTGCTGTCAATTGCTGCCTGCACAGACAAAGGGGCACAATCATGAAAGTCTATATCATACGTCACGGAGAAACATACTGGAATGCTGAATACCGGCTGCAGGGAAGAGCCGGATCAGATCTGAATGAAGACGGGATCCGTCTGGCAGAACTGACAGCGGAAAGCATGCGGGATATCCCGTTCGATCTTTGTTTTACCAGCCCGTCGATACGGGCCAGACATACGGCTGAGATCCTTCTTTCCGGAAGAAATGTGGAGATCCGGGAGGATCCGCGGCTGTATGAATTGGGATTCGGCGTCTGGGAAGGAAAATCCCTGCATCCGGATCATCCGGATCTGCCGGAACGGCCGCTTTTCCTGAGCCGGGATAAAGACGTTTTTTCTTATAAGCCGCCGGAAGGGGGAGAGTCTCTTCGGGATCTGATCCGACGCTGCGGAGATTTCTATCAGGAATTGATCCATGATGCCGCACTTCAGGATAAAACGATCCTTGTTTCGACACACGGTGCGTCCAGCCGGGCACTGCTGTATCATGTGTTTGAAGATAAGACCGATTTCTGGCGCGGCCATGTACCGCAGAACTGTGCCGTCAGTATTCTGGATATTCAGAATGGAGAGGCAAAACTGGAAGCATTCGATCGCATCTATTATCCGAATGCGTTTAAAAAGCATTACTATTGAACAGGGTATTATGAAGACAAGTGACTTTAGTTTTGAACTGCCGAAAGAGCTGATTGCGCAGGATCCGCTGGAAGACAGGAGCAGCTCCCGTCTGCTGTGCCTGGACAGAAACACCGGCGCAATAAAACATGACGTATTTCGGAATATCACCGC
>JAIKYQ010000002.1 GCA_024683035.1 Eubacterium sp. | reverse complement strand
GCGGGTGCGCTGCTGGAAAAAGCCGGCATAACGTTTACGGCGCTGAACGCAAACGAAGAAAAAGAACTGGTCGGCACCTATGGGATCAAACAGGCCCCGACACTGGTCATTCTGAACGAGGACGGTTTTGAGAAATACCGCGGTGTCTCGGATATCAAGGGATGGCTGATGCATAAACGGGTTTCCTGAGTTGGTTTTCGGCTGTATGCCGATTCAATATAAATAAAGATCAGGCAAAGCAATGCGGTGCCTGATCTTTTCATTTATGACTGTACAGGTGCGGGATCCTGTGTTAGGATGGGAACAGGATAAGTACAAAAAACTGTACGTCACGATGAGGGTGGAGGATGCTTATGGTCGCGGTAAATTATTCTCAGTTCCGGGAACAGTTAAAGTCGCATATGGATAATGTGACAGAGAACTATGAAACGGTTATAGTAACGCGGAAAGAGAACAAGAATGTTGTTATGATCTCGGAAAAAACCTATAACAACATGCTCGAAAACATGCATCTGATGGGAACAAAGGCAAATTATGACTGGCTGATGGAATCGAAAGCACAGCTGCAGGCCGGTAAAGCCCGGGCCCATGATCTGATCGAGGCGGAAGATGAATAAAAAGTTCACCGACAACGGGTGGAAAGACTATGTGTACTGGGAAACGGAAGACCGTAAAACCCTGAAGAGGATTAACCGGCTGATCGAGGATATCAGCAGGAATGGTCATGACGGCATGGGGAAACCGGAGCCATTGGTCGGTGATCTGTCCGGATTCTGGAGCCGCCGTATAAATGAAACGGACAGGCTTGTGTACAGAATATCCGGGAAGGATATCGAGATCCTCTCCTGCCGGTTTCATTACGATGATTAAAAACACGGAGTAGAGAACAAAATCCGGCATGAAAGGCAGAGCGGAAGAACGGAGATTTTTATGTATGATATGATCGTGGTCGGCGGAGGGCCGGCAGGCATGACGGCGGCGCTGTATGCGCTTCGCAACGGGAAACAGGTTCTGGTTATAGAAAAAAGCGGATTCGGCGGACAGATCACCCATTCTCCCAAGGTAGAAAACTATCCGGGAACGCTGCAGATGAGCGGCAATGAATTTGCCGATCAGATGCTGGATCAGATCCTGGCGCAGGGCGCCGAAATCGAATTTGAAGCCGTGGTTTCTGTGGAAACGGCAGCGTCGGCAGCTGCGGAAACAGCAGAAACAGCAGAGGCAGCTGCGGAAACAACAGCTGCAGAAAACAGAAAAACTTTCATCGTCCGTACCGAAGAAGGCGGGGCGTACGAAGGCCGCACGGTTGTTCTGGCGACCGGCGTGAAGCACCGTATGCTGGGACTGGAAGGAGAAAACGAACTGGTCGGGGAAGGCATTTCTTTCTGTGCTGTCTGTGACGGAGATTTCTACAGCGGGCAGACGGTCTGTGTGGCCGGGGGCGGCAACTCGGCTCTGCAGGAAGCGATCCTGCTGGCACAGAAGTGCAAAGAAGTGATCATGCTGCAGGATCTTCCGTATTTCACCGGGGAAGAAAAACTGCAGGAAGTGCTGTTTGCCTGTCCGAATGTCCGCGCTTACACCGGTGTAAAGATCACGGGATTCGAGAAAACCGGAGATACCTTCTGCGGTGTGGAGATCGAGAAGGCGGCAAACTCGGCAAATGGAGCAGATCCGGCGGAAGCAGCAGATCCGGCAGAAACGACAGATGCAGCGGGAACGGTAGAAAAACAGGTGATCCCCTGTGACGGCCTGTTTGTAGCGATCGGCCTGATCCCGGAAAACGAAGCGTTTGCAGAGCTGGCAGCATTAAACACCTACGGGTATTTTGATTCGGATGAACGCTGCCTGACAAAGACGCCGGGGATCTATGTGGCCGGCGACTGCCGCAGCAAGGAGATCCGCCAGCTTACGACGGCGGCGGCAGACGGAGCCGTGGCGGCGCTCGCGGCCTGCCGGTATCTGAATGCCGGGTAATCCGGAAAGCTTAAGAACCCTCTGTATGCAGAAAGAGAAGACAGCCATGTCAGCTGATTATGAAAAAGAAGTAACCATGAACCCGGCGGGATTCGTTGTACTGGCGGAACATATTCCGCAGATCGTACAGGAGATACGGTACTATTCCACCTACAATTTTATCGGTGACCGGATCGACGGCTATGAGGAACCCTGTGCGCTGCTGACCATAGAAGCCGCCCGTGCGCTGAAGGAAGTCAGCAATGCCATGATCGTGCAGGGATACCGGCTGAAGGTGTTTGAT
>JAIKYQ010000222.1 GCA_024683035.1 Eubacterium sp. | reverse complement strand
ATCAAACGTTCGGGTGAGACGGCATAATGATGGTTATACGTAAGGCCGAACTGCAGCATGTCTGCGGGATCACCAGCAAGTTCCCTGAGACCGGTCTGCCCCAGATCGCATTTGCCGGCCGGTCCAATGTGGGAAAATCTTCTCTGATCAATACGCTTCTGATGCGCCGCGCCCTGGCCCGGACCAGTTCCCAGCCCGGAAAGACGCAGACGATCAACTACTATTATGTGGAAGGCCGCCCGGAAGAAGAACCGGAAACATCCCGGGAACTCTTTTTGGTGGACCTGCCCGGCTACGGGTATACCCGTGCTGCGGTAGAGATCCGGGAAAAATGGGGCAGGATGATCGAGCGATATCTGAAAACGTCGCAGGAGCTGAAGGCAGTGCTGCTGCTTCTGGACATCCGTCATGCACCGACGGCAAACGACCGCCAGATGTACGACTGGATCTGTACGCAGGGATATCAGCCGATCCTGGTCGCGACAAAGATGGATAAGATCAAGCGCAGCCAGCTGCAGAAGCAGCTGAAACAGCTGCGGGAAACGATGGGGGCCGGGAAAGAAGTACCGGTCATTCCGTTTTCTTCAGAGACAAGGCAGGGGCGTGAAGAAGTCTGGCAGGTGATGCTGGAAAGCCTGCAGCAAGAAGAGGACGGGCAGGCAGCACAGGATTAAAACTGGTTAGCCGGAAACAAAAACGATATCCTTCCGGAAACAGGAAGAAGGACGTATCAGGAAAAGGTTGGACAAGAGTGGGGATCATACGTGCCGAAAACGTGCATTATGATTATGTGCAGTATACAGACGAGGGGCAGGAACCGGTCATCTCCCATGCGATCACAGGCGTCAGTCTGGAAGTGCAGAAGGGACAGTTCATTGCCGTGCTCGGACATAACGGCAGCGGGAAATCCACGCTGGCGAAGCATCTGAACGCGCTCCTGGTTCCCACCGAAGGAACCGTCTGGATCGACGGCCGGAATACGGCCGATGAAAACGAGGTCTGGAATGTCCGGCAGACTGCCGGGATGGTCTTCCAGAATCCCGACAACCAGATCGTCGCATCCGTGGTAGAAGAGGATGTGGGGTTCGGTCCGGAAAATATCGGAGTACCGACAGAAGAGATCTGGAAACGAGTCGATGACAGTCTGCAGAAAACAGGCATGACGGCTTACCGCAAGCATTCCCCCAACCGTCTTTCCGGCGGGCAGAAGCAGCGCGTAGCCATCGCCGGCGTCATGGCGATGAAGCCGTCCTGTATCGTACTGGACGAACCCACGGCCATGCTGGATCCGAACGGGCGCCGCGAAGTGCTCGAAGCGGTCCGGGAGCTGAATCAGAAGGAAGGCGTGACCGTCATCCTGATCACCCATAACATGGAAGAAGTCATTGCGGCCGACCTTGTCTTCGTGATGGACTACGGCCGTATTGAGATGCAGGGAACCCCGCGGGAGATCTTTTCGCAGGTGGAAAAACTGCAGGAACTGCGGCTGGATGTACCGGCGGTGACCTTGCTGGCGCATGAATTGAAAAGCGCCGGCGTCCGTCTGCCGGAAGGAATCCTGACCACAGAAGAACTGATCCGGGGGCTGGAAACATGTCAATTCGATTAGAACAGGTCAATTATCTGTACAGTCCCGGAACGGCCTATGAAAAGGCGGCGCTGCGGGATGTGTCGCTGGAGATCGGGCACGGAGAATTCGTCGGCGTGATCGGACACACCGGCAGCGGAAAGTCCACCCTGATCCAGCATTTCAACGGACTGATCCGTCCGACATCCGGTCATGTGTACTATAACGACGAGGACATCTGGGCAGACGGGTATGACCGGCAGCAGCTGCGCTTCCATGTCGGCCTGGTCTTCCAGTATCCGGAATACCAGCTGTTTGAAAGCGACGTGCTGGCCGATGTCTGTTTCGGCCCCAAAAACCAGGGGCTCTCACAGGAAGAGCAGAGGGAACGGGCCATCCGTTCGCTGCAGCAGGTAGGGGTCCGGGAAAAGTATTATAAAAAATCCCCCTTCGAACTGTCCGGCGGACAGAAACGCCGCGTGGCGATCGCCGGCGTGCTGGCTATGGAACCGGATGTGCTGGTGCTGGATGAACCGACAGCCGGGCTGGATCCGAAGGGCAGGGACGATATCCTGCATCAGATCGCAAAGCTGCAGGCGGACCGCGGGATCACGGTGATCCTGGTTTCGCACAGCATGGACGATGTAGCCCGCTATGTCGGCAGGCTGATCGTCATGAACGACGGGGAAAAAGCCTTCGACGATGAACCCCGGAAAGTGTTTTCGCATATCCGCGAGCTGGAAAGCATGGGCCTGGCGGCACCGCAGATGACGTATGTCCTGCAGGCACTGAAGGAACACGGCTTTGCGGTGGATGTGACAGCCGGGACCGTGGAAGAGGCAAGAGATACCATTCTGCAGGCATTGCAGCAGCGCGGCAAAGCCGGAGAGGCGGCGGCCGCTTCAGACAGAAAGGCTTGAAACAGGCAGGCTTGAGACATACAGGCAGGGAAACAGACGTATGATTCGAGAGATCACGATCGGCCAGTATTATCCGGCAGACTCCGTTCTGCACAGACTGGATCCGCGGGTCAAGTTCATAGGGACGCTGGTGTATATCGTCTCGCTTTTCATTTGCAAAAGCGGAGGCTATATCCTGGCCGCGGCTTTTCTGGCGTGTATGATCCTGCTTTCCAAAGTGCCGTTCCGCTTTATGATCCGCGGCCTCAGGGCCATTCTGTTCCTGCTTGTTTTCACCATGGTGCTGAATACGTTTCTGACGCCGGGGACCATCCTCTGGCAGTGGAAAGTGTTCCATATCACAAAAGAAGGCCTGCGGCTGGCCGGTGTGATGGCGGTGCGGCTGATCATGCTGATCCTGGGCGCTTCGATCATGACCTTGACGACGACGCCAAACAAGCTGACCAGCGGTATGGAAACGCTGTTCCGCCCGCTGAAGGCATTGCATGTTCCGGTGCATGAGATCGCCATGATGATGTCCATCGCCCTGCGGTTCATACCCATCCTGCTGGAAGAGACAGACAAGATCATGAAAGCACAGACAGCGCGCGGTGCGGATTTTGAAAGCGGCGGCCTGCTCAAACGGGCCAAAGCGATGATCCCGCTGCTGGTACCGCTGTTTATTTCCGCCTTCCGCCGGGCCAACGATCTGGCGCTGGCCATGGAAGCCCGCTGCTATAACGGCGGGGAGGGTCGGACACAGATGAAACCGCTGGTTTATACCCGCCGGGATCATCTGGCGTATGTCGTTCTGTTTGTGTACCTGGCGGCCATTATTGTTCTGCGTGTTGTGCTGCACGTCTGAGGATTATGCGGAAGATCAAGCTCATCGTTGCCTATGACGGTACCAATTACTGCGGCTGGCAGATCCAGCCCAACGGGATCACGGTGCAGGAAGTCCTGAATCGTGCCCTGACAGACCTGCTGGGTACGGAGACCCGCACGGTGGCCGCGAGCCGTACCGACTCCGGGGTACATGCCCGGGGCAATGTAGCCGTCTTTTCAACAGAAGCCCGGATGCCGGCCGAACGCTTTACCTTTGCGCTGAACACCTATCTGCCGCCGGACATCCGCATCCAGGGAAGCGAAGAAGTCCCGGAGTCCTTTCATCCGCGGTTCACATCGACCATCAAAACCTACGAATACAAAATCCTGTGCCGTACTATTCCCGATCCGCTCAGAAGGCTGGACTATCTTTTCTGTTATGACAGACTGGATGTGGAAGCCATGCGGCAGGCCCTGGCGTATCTGGTCGGCGAGCACGATTTTAAAAGCTTTCAGGGCGCCGGAGGCGAAGCATCCACACACACGACCGTGCGGACGATCTATAAAGCAGAGATTTTAAAAGAAGAGCTGGAAGAGGACACTGGAAATCAGGTACAGGATCCCGGCGGCAGGCAGCGGGAAGCATACACGCTGCGCATCCGTATCACAGGAAACGGCTTCCTCTACAATATGGTACGGATCATCGCCGGTACGCTGCTCGATATAGGCCGCGGCCACCGGCCGGTCAGTGACATGCCGCAGATCCTCGCGGCAAAAGACCGGACACAGGCCGGACCGACCGCACCCGCACACGGACTGACCCTGCTGGAGATCCGCTACCCGGAATGGGAATAAACCATGGGAGATCGGCCAAAAGGCAGGGGTGGCATTTATTTTTGCAAATGACTCCCTCCGCAATTTTATCTAATATAAGCGATTTAGTCTTGACAGTGGTATCTGCCATAGACTAAAATAATTAGGCATGTCGGAAGCTGTATGTTATGCCTTCCCAACATAACCGCAGCGGATGCATGCAGAATACGCCCGGCCCCAGCCCGGCAGGGCTATTCACAGACAGGAAAGCCATCCGGACAGTGGCGGAACTGTCAGCTGGTTAACGGTTCGGGATATCCGCAGCAGAAGAGGCGGCGATCCGGAGCGTTTCACAACAGGAAAAAGCAACAGGAGGAATGGATCCATGAAAACATATATGGCAAATCCGGACAAGCTCGACAGAAAATGGTATGTGATCGATGCTTCCGGCATGGTGCTGGGTCGTCTGGCTTCCGAAGCCGCCAAGATCCTGCGCGGTAAGAACAAACCGGAATTCACGCCGCATGTGGATACCGGCGATTACGTGATCGTTATCAATGCCGAGAAAATCAAAGTGACCGGCAGAAAACTGGATCAGAAGATTTACTATCATCATTCCGGTTATGTCGGCGGCATGAAAGAAACAACCCTGAAAGATATGCTTGCCAAGCATCCCGAAAGAGTTGTGGAACTGGCCATCCAGGGCATGCTCCCGAAGGGACCTCTCGGAAGAGAAATGGGAAAGAAGCTTCATGTGTACACAGGCGCTGAGCATCCGCATGCTGCCCAGAAGCCGGAAGTGCTTACGTTCTAAGGGAGGGAAAAAACAGTGGCTAATGCAAGATACTATGGTACCGGCAGAAGAAAAAAATCCATCGCCCGCGTCTATCTGACACCGGGAACCGGTAAGATCACGATCAATAAAAGAGATATGGACGAGTATTTCGGACTGGAGACCCTGAAGGTTATCGTCCGTCAGCCGCTCGTAGCAGTCGACGGCGTCGACAAATTTGACGTTCTGGTCAACGTCAAAGGCGGCGGCTTCACAGGCCAGGCCGGCGCAATCCGTCACGGCATCGCCCGCGCACTCTGCGAAGCAGATCCCGAATTCCGCCCGAACCTGAAGGCAGAAGGATATCTGACCCGCGATCCGCGTATGAAAGAGCGTAAAAAATACGGTCTCAAAAAAGCCCGTCGCGCACCGCAGTTTTCGAAACGTTGAGATTATCTGCGGAATTTCAGACAGAAGAAAAGCTCCAGCAAGCTTGCTTGCATGGAGCTTTTCTTCTGTCTGAAATTCCATAGGAATCTACGAGCGACCGAGTGTCCGAAGGACACGAGGTTCGAGTAGATTTCGCAGATAATCAAAGCAACAAGAGACGACCGAGTGTCCGAAGGACACGAGGTTGGTCTATGGCTTACGCAGATAAGAGCGTCTCTGAGTTATTTGACTGATCCTTAATTGAAGAGAGTCTGTAAGCTTTCTCTAAATCCCCTCTTGATTTATTCCGTGAATGGAAT
>JAIKYQ010000219.1 GCA_024683035.1 Eubacterium sp. | reverse complement strand
TGGGAAGACCAGGGCCAGTTTACCGGAGAAATCTCACCGGTCATGATGGAAGAGCTGGGGCTCGATTTTGTGATGATCGGCCATTCGGAAAGACGGCACACGTTCGGGGAGACAGACCAGGAAGAGAATAAGAAAGTCCTGGCCGGACTGCGGCACGGCTTCACGACCCTGCTGTGCGTCGGAGAGACGGCAGAACAGAAAGAGATGGGTATCAGTGCGGAAATCCTGCGGGAACAGATCCTGTGTGGTTTTCATGGCGTCACGGAAGAGCAGACCGACAGGATCTGGGTGGCGTACGAACCGGTCTGGTCGATCGGTGTGAACGGAACGCCGGCCAGCGCGGACTATGCTGAAAAAATGCATATCGTCATGCGGAACTGTCTGATCGAACGATTTGGTGAGGCGGGGAAAACGATTCCGGTGCTGTACGGCGGAAGTGTCAATCCGGGCAATGCCAACGAACTCATCGTCCAGCCGCATATCGACGGACTGTTTATCGGCAGGGCGGCTTGGGATGCGCAGAAGTTCAATGCGCTGATCCGCGGTGTGATCGAAACCCTGCAGTGGAAATAACGGCGGGATCTGCCGGAATAAGTATTTGTCGAATATAGCTGCAGTTCTGCCGGGAAGGCAGGGCCTGCAGCTGTATTTATGTAGGACTGTACACAGCATCTGGCAAAGCATGCCAAAGAACGATGGCAGGATGGTCCGTACTTTTGGCGTTGTAACCATTTTTATGGTATAGTAAAAAAGATGCCGGGCCGGGACTGGATGAGTGGGACCGGCCGCGGAGGTCCGGCAGGAGAAACAGTGGAAAACGCCCGTTTACAGGAGACGGCGCAGTATGAAAAAAGCGGTTATGTACGGAGCCGGAAGCGTTGGCCGGGGTTTTATGGCCGAATTGTTTGATCGGTCCGGATATGAAGCGATTTTTATCGATACGAATGCGGAACGGATCAGACTGCTGCAGGAGGAAGGAGAATACCCGCTGCGTTTTGTCAGCAACGACCGGGAGCATGAGATCCGGATCCGGCATGTAAGCGGGATCTGTATCGGCTCCGGGCAGACGGCAGAAGACCGGGCCGGATGGGAAAAAGCGGCGGAAGCGATCGCACAGGCAGATCTGATGGCTACTTCTGTGGGGAAAGCAGCACTGCCGCAGATTGCCCCCTGTATCGCTGCCGGGATCCGGAAACGGTGGGAACAGAAGACCGGGCAGCCGCTGAACATTATTGTTTGCGAAAACATGATCCATGCCAACCGGTATCTGCGGGAATGCATCCGGAAGGAACTGGAAAAGACAGCGCCGCCGCAAAGGGACGGGCTGCTGTCGTATTTTGAGGAACAGATCGGTACGGTGGAGACCTGTATCGGCCGGAATGTTCCGGTTATGACACCGGCATTGTGCGGTGATCATCCGCTGCGGGTCCTGGCCGAGGAGTATCATCTTCTGCCGGTAGAGGCTGCGGCATTCCGGGGGGATATTCCAAAGCTGTATGGTATGAAGCCGGTGCCTTCTTTTGAATACTATATACGGGAAAAACTGTTTGTATACAACATGGCCCATGCGGTCATCGGGTTTTTGGGTTCTCTGCGGGGCATCTACCGGTTGTGTGATGCCGTGGAAGAGCCGGACATCCGTTATGTGGCGGATAAAGCCCTTACGGAAATCGCACGGGGCATGGCAAAAGAATACGATAAACCGCTGGAGGCACTGCTGGAGTATGGCGACAGTCTGCTTTTGCGGTTTCACAATAAAAAACTGAACATTCAGGTGCCTCGTCTGGCGCAGGATCCGATCCGCAAACTGGAGCCGGAAGACAGGCTGGTCGGTGCGGCACGGCTCTGCGAAAAGCATGGTGTGTTTCCGGCTTTCATAGCGGTGGGGATCGCTGCCGGATACTGCTGCGGTCCGGAAACGGGAAGGGACGGCCGCGTTACGGAATATGCCGGCTGGCCCCGGGATCCGGAGGCGGAAGAACTGCAGGAAAGGATCCGGAACAGCGGTATACGGCAGGTCCTGACAGAAGTAAGCCAGCTGCAGCCGGAAGAACCGTTGTATGAGACGGTGCTGCATCTGTATGCCTTTTTCCGGGAAGGAAAATCCCTCGGGGAGATCATACTGGAAGCAGCAAAGCTGGCTGTACCCGCTGCCTGCAAACAGGATCCGGGCGAAGGCGGGGAAGAAAAGGAGGAAGCATGAAACCCGGAGAATTTGCGGGAAAAACGGCGGTCATCACCGGGGCAGGCCGGGGGATCGGAGAGGCTTTGGCGAAAACGCTGTGCCGGGAAGGGATGCATGTCGTTGCCGGAGATATAAAAAAAGAGAGCGTTGAGCGTTGGAAGGAGTCGTTTCCGGAGCAGGAAATCCTGGCGGTTTCCTGCGACGTCACGAAGGCGGAGGATTGTGAAGCGCTGGTACAGACGGCCCTTGACCGGTTCGGACAGCTGGATTATGTGATCTCCAATGCTGGCATACTGCACAGCGGGGCGGTCGACGAGATCGATCCGGCAGTTTGGAAACAGGTTATAGAGGTGAATCTGTACGGAACCTTTCATATGATCCGGGCTGCGGCGCCTGTGATGAAAGCACAGCGCCATGGCGTCATCGTATCCATGAATTCTAAATCCGGCAAAAAGGGATCCTATAAAAGCTCTGCCTATGCAGCGAGCAAATTCGGGGCACTCGGGCTGGTGCAGAGTGCCGCGCTTGAGCTGGCGGAATATCAGGTCAGGGTCAACGCCATCTGTCCCGGGAACCTGATGGATTCTCCTCTCTGGACGGAAGGAGAAAACGCCCTCGGGATCCAGTACGCCAGAAACCGCGGGATCACAACCGAAGAATGCCGTGCCATGTACGACCGACAGGTGCCGTTGGGACGGACGTGCCGGTATGAAGATATCAGCAATGTCCTGCTGTTCCTGCTGTCGGATGACTCCGGTTATATAACCGGACAGGCCCTCAATGTAACTGGCGGTTTTGAGATGAGATGACATAGGATCGAAAAGCATGCCGCCAGCTGTGCTTGCACGAGCACGGCAGGCATGCCTTTCGATCCGCACAAGGATGAGGATGAAGCCCGAGAGGGCGAAATCCGAATGCTTGTAGAATTGTGAAAGCTGCGGAGCAGCGGAACAATTCGTATGTCATCGGGAAGACAAGAAAAAGCATGCCGCCGGCTGTGCTTGCACAAGCACGGCAGGCATGCCTTTTGAGCTGATAAATAAAAAGACAAGGTAAGGTGTGTCATGAAAGTAAAAGGAGTACGCGTTTACGGCAAAGCGGATCTGCGGATGGAAGAATTTGAACTTCCGTCGGTCCGGGAAGACGAAATACTGGTGCGTCCGGTCACGGACAGTGTCTGCATGTCTACAAACAAACTGGTGATGATGGGCCAGGAAAATGACCGTGCCCATAAAGATATGGGAAATCATCCCTGCATCATCGGGCATGAATTCTGCGGCAGGATCCTGGAAGTCGGGGACCGCTGGAAAGAGGTGTACAAACCCGGTGACATGTTCATCATCCAGCCGGCGCTGAACAGTCTCGGGATTCCTGATTCACCCGGGTTTACATTTCCATACTGCGGAGGGAATGCCACGCTGGCTATTATGCCGCATGAAGTGATGGAAACCGGGAATCTGATCACCTGTGCGCTTCCGGCTTACTACATGGGCTCACTGGCCGAGCCGCTTTCCACGGTCTGCTGTGCCATCAACGCGTTTTTCCATACCACGCCCGGATATTATGAATATCTGCCCGGCATAGCAGAAAACAGCCGGATGGCGGTCCTGGCCGGAGCCGGGCCGATGGGACTGGCAGCGGTCAGCTATGCCCTGCATAACGAGAAGCGGAATCCGAAACTGCTGGTCGTGACGGATATTGATGAGGAACGGCTTCGCCGTGCGGCCCGGGTCTTTCCGCCCGAAAAATACGCGGCACGCGGGATCACACTGCTGTTTGTCAATACCGGCAGCATGAAGGATCCGGTCCGGGAGCTGCGTCAGTTATCCCGGCAGGGCATACAGGAAAAAAACAGTACCGCAGGAGATGGTTTTGACGATATACTGGTGATGGCGCCGACCGAGCCGCTGCTGGTGCAGGCAGATGAGATCCTGGCCGTCAACGGCTGCCTGAATTTCTTTGCCGGACCGCGGGATACCGGTCTGAAGGCGCCGGTCAATTATTTCCGGGTGCATTACGATTCTACGCATATAATCGGGACCAAGGGAGGCACGGACCGGGATATGCGGGAAGTCGCCGATCTGATGACCCGCGGCGTGCTGGATCCGTCGTCGCTGATCACGCATATCGGCGGGCTGCCGGCCGTACGGGAGACCGTACTGAATCTGCCGCAGATTCCGGGTGGGAAGAAGATGATCTACGCGCATCTGGATCTGCCGCTTATGGCGTTGGACGAACTGGAACAGCAGGAAGATCCGCGGCTGCGCAGGCTGGGAGAAATGGTACGGGATAATGACGGCGTGTGGAGTCCGGACTGTGAGCACTATCTGCTGCAGGCCTTTGCGGCGGAATAAAGGAAAAGGGCCGGCAGGGCCGGCAGAAGAATACATCGCTCAGCAGGAAAAGATATGTTACGAATAACAGGAGGATGATCATGACAAGAGCAGAGTTTCAGAAAGTATGGCAGGCGGGGTTTGTGATTTTGGACGGGGCTACCGGCTCCAATCTGCAGAAAGCGGGGATGCCGGCCGGCGTATGCCCGGAGGCATGGATTCTGGAAAATCCTTCCGTATTGATAAATCTCCAGAAAGAGTTCGTGCGGGCCGGCACACAGATCCTCTACGCCCCGACGTTTGCCGCCAACCGTCTGAAGCTGGCCTCTTACGGCCTGGAAAAGGACCTTGTACGAATAAACCAGGAGCTGGTGAAGCTTTCCCGGGAGGCGGCGGAAGGCAAGGCATTGGTGGCCGGCGATATGACCATGACCGGGGAAATGCTCAGTCCCATCGGAGATCTTGAACTGGAAGAACTGATCGACATCTATAAGGAACAGGCGCAGGCTCTCTATGATGCCGGCGTGGATCTGTTTATTGTGGAAACCATGATGAGCCTTCAGGAAACCCGGGCTGCCGTACTGGCGATCCGCGAAATCTGTGATCTGCCGGTTATGGTCAGCATGACCTTTGAAGAATCCGGAAGGACGCTGTACGGGACTTCCTGCGAAGCAGCCGTCACTGTACTGCAGAACCTGGGTGCAGATGTTGTCGGTATGAACTGTTCGACCGGTCCCGAAGGCATGCTGTCGAATCTGCAGCGCATGGTTTCCTGCGCGGCCGTACCGGTCCTGGCGAAACCCAATGCCGGAAAACCGCAGATCGTTGACGGCATGACCGTGTATCCGGCTGTTCCGGAGGCATTTGCGGAAGCCGGGAAAAAACTGGCAGAGGCCGGAGCCCGTTTTCTGGGAGGATGCTGCGGAACCACGCCGGAACATATCCGACAGCTGGCAGAAGCGCTGCAAAATGTGGAGCCGCTTCCGGTTTCTGAAGAAGCAGGGTGCATGCTGGCTTCAGAAAGAGAAACCATTGAAATACAGGCGGAAGATGCAGACTGTATCCTAGGGGATCAGATCGATCCGGCTGATGACGAAGTACAGGAAGCGCTCCGGGACGAAGATATGGATACGATCCTGGACCTGGCACAGGACCAGGCAGATGAGGAAGTATCTGCTTTGAATCTGTGTACGGCCCTGGAGGGTGTGGATGAAAAAGGTCTTATGACAAGCGCGATCGACGAAGTCACACAAATGATCAGCTGTGCGCTCAGCGTGGAGACCGCCGATCCGGAAGTGCTGGAAGCTGCCCTGCGCCGGTATGCCGGACGGGCACTGGTCAATGTATCCGGATTGAAGGACGAAGAAATCCGCGGTTTGCTGCCGGTTGCGGAGAAATACGGGGCCCTGCTGGCCGTCCGGGAAGACATCGGACAAGAGTCGCCGTACAGGCTGACATCCCTGAAGAAGGGTACCGTCCTGCGTGTTATAGAGGGCAGCCGGCTGACTTTCTGATCCCGGTAAAGACAGAGGTCCGGCGGGCTGTTTATACCAGCTCCGCCAGCTCCAGGATCAGGCGTTCGGTTTTATCCCAGCCCAGACAGGGGTCGGTGATGGATTTTCCGTAGACACCGTCACCGATCGCCTGGCTGCCGTCTTCCAGATAGCTTTCAATCATCAGCCCTTTCACCAGCTTCCGAATATCGCCCGATACGTTGCGGCTGTGCATCACGTCTTTGGCGATCCGGATCTGTTCCAGATACTGTTTGTCGGAATTGGAGTGATTGGTATCGATGATCACGGCAGGGTTCTTAAGCTGCCGTTCTTCGTACAGCTCCTGTACATGACGAAGATCTTCATAATGATAATTGGGCAGGTTCCGGCCGTATTTGTCTACATAACCGCGCAGTATGGCATGGGCCATATCGTTTCCGGTCGTCTGGACTTCCCAGCCCCGGTACAGGAAGCGGGCCGGCGACTGCGCGGCC
The DNA here is from genome assembly GCA_024683035.1 of Eubacterium sp. Lineage (GTDB taxonomy): Bacteria > Bacillota > Clostridia > Lachnospirales > Lachnospiraceae > Bilifractor. The sequence continues at coordinate 6,570 of JAIKYQ010000219.1, read as the reverse complement.
GTGATGGAATTCATCATGACGGAAAAGTCACCGCCGGTCGGGTTCTTCATGCCGACCGGAATCCCGATGCCGCCGGCAACCAGGCGATGCTGCTGGTCTTCCACGGAACGGGCGCCGACAGCCACATAGGCGAGCAGATCGGACAGATACCGGTGGTTTTCCGGATACAGCATTTCCTCTGCACAGGTGAATTCGGTTTCTTTCACGATGCGGGTATGCATTTCCCGGATCGCAATGATCCCGGCCAGCATATCTTCGGCTTTTTCCGGGTCAGGCTGATGCAGCATGCCCTTATATCCTTTGCCCAGGGTGCGCGGCTTGTTCGTGTAGGCACGCGGTACCAGAAAGAGGGTATCCTTTACTTTTTCACGGACTTTGGCCAGTCGGTACATGTATTCCAGGACCGCCTCTTCGTTGTCCGCCGAGCAGGGACCGATGATCAGCAGGAACCGGTCATCTTTTTCTTTGAATATGTTTTCCAGGACGGCATCCCGTTCTTCTTTTATGGCTTTGACATGCGCATCTGTCGGAAACTCCTGTTTCAGTTCTTCGGGGGTCGGCAGTTTGCGGATGAATTCCATTTGCATTTCCATACTATAAACCTCGGGTGAATCATAGGTGCAGACAGTGTCTGACACGGATTATAGCATATGGAAAAGGCTTTTTCCACGATGCGGGTGTATTTCCTTTTCTTGTGTCCTGCGCAGAATACTGGTATACTGAAAAAACTGATGTAAAAACCAGAGGCATAAAAGCACCGAAAGGGTTATGGCACATACATGAATAACAGAAACAGAAGAAGGAAGACATCACGATACAGATCGGCCGGACTGATCATCACGGCCTTGTTGATCGGGATCGGAATCGGTATCCTGGCCGGCATTCTGGTTTCCAGACGCGTAGAAGAAAAAGAGAAAAAGAAAGAACCGGTGGAAACCATTGTAGAGTCATCTGCTTCGGAGTCGGTGATACCGAGCACGGAACCAGAACAGGAACCGTCACTGACGCCGCAGGAGGAGCAGGATATACAGGAACAGCTCACTGCGGCGAAGGCATACCAGCAGTATCTGGAACAGGCAGCCGAGGAGAAAAGCGTCAAGGCCGGCAGCGTGGATCTGCTGGAAGTGGCGGGGGAAGCGTATTCCACCCTGTTCAATCCTTCTTATCCGCGTATGAAGTATAACCAGCAGGCATTCAGTCCGGGAGAGGACGGACGGATGCTGTATGCAGGGGAAGACTATGTGCTCCGTCACGGGATCGACGTCTCGGAGTTCAACGGTGAGGTAAACTGGGAAAAAGTCAAGGCAGACGGGTTTGATTTTGCTTTTATCCGCCTTGGATACCGGGGATACGGAGAAGGCGATATGTACGAGGATGCGTATTTTGCGCAGAATCTGGCAGGCGCTCAGGCAGCCGGCATGGATATCGGCGTGTATTTCTTCGCACAGGCTGTCAGTGAAGAAGAGGCGGAGGAAGAGGCGCGGTATGTACTGGATAAGCTGCAGGGTACGAAGCTGCAGATGCCGGTGATCTATGACGTGGAACCGATCCGGACGGATGACGCCAGGACCGATGATGTCACCGGGCAGCAGTTTACGAAGAATACGGCGGCTTTCTGCCGGGTCATTGAAGAGAACGGATATCAGGCCGGCTACTACGCCAATCTCAAATGGGAAGTCTTTATGCTGAATATGAATGAGCTGAAGGACTATCTGGTCTGGTATGCGGGATATGCCGACAGACCGCTGACCGCGTACGACTTCTCTATCTGGCAGTATTCGGACCGGGGTGTTGTGGACGGCATAGAAACAGATGTTGACCTGGATGTACAGATGATCCCTGCCGCAGACGCGGCAAAATACGGCCTGACAAAGGAAGAATCCAAGACCGGAGAGACAGCGGGAGAGTCGGCGGAAAAAGGAACAGCTGAGAGCGAAAAAGCCGGAGAGACGGCGGAACAAACCGAAGAAGGGAACACGGAAAAGGCCGGAGAAACTTCGCAGAAAACGACGGAAGAAATAACGGAAAAATCCGGCAGCGAAGCGGCGGAAAGCGAATAAAAAAGAAACTTCAGAGACAGGCAGGGAAGCATCCTTTTTCGTTGTGCAGACATATATTTTTTTGTATAATAAATAAGTCAGATAACAGTTCCGGGATAGAAGGTGCCCGGTCTTGGGACGGGGGCACGGAACAGGAGAAGTTATGTATAACGAAGAAAAAATTTGGGTGGCAAACAACGAGCAGGGTGAGAAAATCAGCATCCTTCCCAGGATGGCTAATCGGCACGGCCTGATTGCCGGTGCGACGGGTACCGGAAAAACGATAACCCTGAAGGTGCTGGCAGAGTCTTTCAGCGATATGGGTGTACCGGTCTTTCTGGCGGATGTAAAAGGCGATCTGGCCGGCATGATGGCTCCCGGAGAAGACAGTGCAGACATGCAGGAACGGATAGCGCGCTTCGGCCTGGCGGAAGCCGGCTTTACATACCAGAAGTATCCGGTTACCTTCTGGGATATTTACGGGGAAAAGGGCATTCAGCTGCGCACAACCGTGACAGAGATCGGCCCGCTGCTGCTGGCCCGGATCCTGGGACTGAATGATCTGCAGAGCAATATTCTTTCCGTGGTGTTTAAGATCGCGGATGACGAAGGCCTTCTTCTGGTCGATACCAAAGACCTGAAGGCCATGCTGAACTATGTGAATGAAAATCATAAACAGTTTGAAATGGAATACGGCCGGATCGCGCCGGCTTCCGTGAGTGCCATCATCCGTGCTATCGTGGCGCTGGAGACTGCCGGGGCGGATATGTTCTTCGGCGAGACAGCCCTGAATATCAATGACTGGCTGACGGTCGGCGAAGGCGGAAAGGGAATGATCAACATTCTGGATTCCGAAAGCCTGATCAACAACGGAAAACTGTATTCCACCTTCCTGCTCTGGATGCTGTCGGAACTGTTCGAATCGATGCCGGAAGTCGGCGACATGGAAAAACCCAAGATGGTGTTCTTCTTTGACGAGGCCCACCTGCTGTTCAATGATGCGTCCAGGCTGCTGCTGGATAAGATCGAGCAGGTCGTAAAGCTGATCCGTTCCAAAGGCATCGGCATCTATTTCTGCACACAGAATCCGAAGGATGTGCCGGACAGTGTGCTGGCGCAGCTCGGGAATAAGATCCAGCACGGACTGCACGCCTATACACCGGCAGATCAGCGTGCCGTGAAGGCAGCTGCGGATTCATTCCGTGTCAACCCGGCCTTTGATACATATGAAACCTTATTGGTATTGGGAACCGGAGAAGCAGTGGTTTCCTTCCTGCAGGAAGACGGCACACCGGGTATAGCGGAAAAAGTGGCCGTGCTCCCGCCGCAGAGCCGTATGGGCGCCATTACGGAAACAGAGAGAGACCAGAGTGTCCGGGGAAGCCTGCTGTACAGCAAGTATGCCAATGCTTATGATCCGGATTCGGCGTACGAATTCCTGGCTCGCCGCGGCGTGGAACTGGCCGCCGCAGCTGAAGAGGAAAAGAAGCGTCTGGAGGAAGAAAAGCTGCTGGAAAAAGAGCGCAGGGAACAGGAAAAACTACAGGAAAGCGAAGAAAGAAAACGCCGCCGCGCCATGAAATCCACCGGCAGTACCGTTGCCGGGACGATCGGCCGCGAGATCGGCAAGGTTGCCGGCGGAGCAGTCGGCGGCCGTTTCGGCAAGACGCTGGGCGGCAATCTGGGAGCCAGCCTGTTCCGGGGTGTTCTGGGGACTCTGTTTAAAGATTAAAAAGGAGTATTATGGGAGGTTTTTTCGGCGTAACCGCTAAGGAAGACTGTGTTTTTGATGTGTATTACGGCACCGATTATCATTCCCATCTGGGAACGCGCCGTGCCGGTATGGTCTTGTATGATGCCAAAAAGGGATTTGACCGGGCCATTCACAATATTGAAAGCACCAATTTTCGTCCGAAATTTGAAAAAGATGTGCAGTCCATGGAAGGACAGTTCGGAATCGGCTGCATTTCCGATTATGAGCCGCAGCCGCTGATCGTCCGCTCTCACCATGGAACTTATGCGATCACTACTGTATCTAAGGTCAATAACACCCGGGAACTGGTAGAGGAACTGTTCCGGAACGGATTTTCTCATTTTCAGGAACAGAGCGGCGGAGAGATCAATACCACAGAACTGATCGCCGCACTGATCGACCAGAAGGAAACGATCCCGGAGGGCATTCAGTACGCGCAGGAAAAAGTAAACGGATCCCTGACCCTTCTGTTATTGAATAAAGAAGGGATCTATGCCGCCCGGGACAGACTGGGACGGACTCCGGTACAGATCGGAAAACGGGAAGGCGCATACTGTGCCTGCTTTGAAAGTTTTTCTTATCTGAATCTGGGGTATCAGCCGGAGAAAGAACTGGGGCCCGGAGAAATCGTCCGGATGACGCCGGAAGGCCTGGAGGTGCTGGCAGAGCCGAAGGAAAAAATGCGGATCTGCACGTTCCTCTGGATTTACTATGGATTTCCGGGAGCCTGTTACGAAGGACTGAACGTGGAACATATGCGGTATCGCTGCGGTGTCCGTATGGCAAGACGCGATATGCGGCGCGGCGATATCCATCCGGATTTCGTGGCCGGTGTGCCGGATTCCGGCGTGGCGCATGCCATCGGGTATTCCAATGAATCCGGCATTCCGCATTCCCGTCCGTTCGTAAAGTATACGCCTACCTGGCCGCGGTCCTTTATGCCGCCTTTTCAGAATAAGAGAGATCTGATCGCCAAGATGAAGCTGCTGCCGATCCAGGATCTGATCATGGGGAAGAGCATGCTGCTGATCGACGATTCGATCGTACGCGGGACGCAGCTGCGGGAATCCGCAGAATACCTGTATGAGCACGGCGCACGGGAGGTGCATGTACGTCCTGCCTGTCCGCCGCTGATATTTGGGTGCAGGTATTTGAACTTTTCCCGTTCTACTTCGGAGAAGGAACTGATCGCCCGAAGAAAGATCGCTCTGCTGGAAGGAACTGCGGAGGTGCCGTACCAGACCCTGGAGAAGTATACCGATCCGGATTCCGACCACTACCATGCCATGATGGAGGAGATCCGAAAAGAAATGCAGTTCACTTCACTGCATTATAACCGCATAGATGATATGCTGGAAGCCGTGAATATAGATCCGGACAGCCTGTGTACCTACTGCTGGACGGGCAGAGAATAATCCTGATCATGCGGTCGGATGCGGCCGCTGCCTATGATGTATGAACTATATTGTATTTGACCTGGAATGGAATCAGAGTCCTTATGGAAAGGCGCGCGAGATCGAGCGCCTTCCTTTTGAGATCATTGAGATCGGCGCCGTGAAGCTGAATGCAGAGCGGGAGATCGTGGATACCTTCCAGGTCATTATCCGTCCGTCTGCCTACAAACGGCTGAATTACCGCACCCGGGAGATCGTGCATCTGGATCAGAAGGATCTGGATAACGGCGAGTGGTTTCCGGATGCCGTGCGCCGGTTTCTGGCCTGGGCAGGGGGCGATTCTATCTTCTGTACCTGGGGTACGGTCGATCTGCCGGAACTGCAGCGGAATATGAATTACTACAACCTGCTGTATCTGCTGAAGGGGCCGATGCACTATTACGACGTGCAGAAGCTGTTTGCCGTGCAATTTGAAGATATGAAGAGCCGCCGGTCTCTGGAATACGGGGCGGACTATCTGCATCTGGAGAAAGCCAGGGAGTTTCACCGGGCTCTGGCGGATGCCATGTATACGGCGGAAATCTTCCAGCAGATTGATATGGATGTGATACTGGCCTACGATTCGATCGATGTCTATCAGAATCCCAGAACGAAGACGGAAGAGATCCATCTCATTTATAACGGTTATTCCAAGTTTATTTCCCGGGAATTCAAAACAAAAGAAGAAGCGATGCAGGATCCGGAAGTGCTGGCAACACCCTGCTGCCTCTGCGGCCGCACAGCGCGGAAGCGGATCCGCTGGTTTTCCGTCAATGCCCGCAATTATTATTGCGTGGCGGAATGTCCGGAACACGGGCTGGAAAAGGGGAAGATCCGGATGCGGCGCAACGATGAGGAAGGCATCTACGTTGTCAAGACCGTAAAAGTCAGCAGCGAAGCCGAAATGGAAAGCATTCGGGAAAAACGGAAGGATCTGCGGGAAAAACGCAGGAGACGCCGCCACGCCTGAACCACTCCGCTGAGCTAGCTGCCAACTTCGACCGGGCGGCCGGGATGTTCATGAATGATTTATTCTCATCCCGTCCGCCTGGTCTGCGTAAACAGCGGATCTCAGCTTCGTTCCATTCAGTATGCGCGCTTGTAAAAGCAGGTGTCCGCCGGCTGCTGTCCACGCTTTGAAAATCAGCATTCCGACGAGATACAGGTCCCCATAAGCCGACTATCGGCGATGGGGTTCTGTATCTGTGAGGAATGCGTCTGTTTTATGATCGGAGAATCTGCAGACAGCAAGAATACAGCAGGCAAGACAATCCCCGACTTGACAGTCCGAGGGGTTTTTTCATATACTTACTGAGTTATGGTATAAGGAATGTACGGGCAATGA
>JAIKYQ010000152.1 GCA_024683035.1 Eubacterium sp. | reverse complement strand
CGCAGGGAACCATCTATCCGGATGTCATTGAGAGCGGAAAAGGCAGTTCGGCCGTGATCAAAAGCCACCACAATGTGGGCGGGCTTCCCGATGTCATATCCTTTGAAGAAATCGTGGAGCCGCTGAGGGATCTGTTTAAGGATGAGGTGCGCCGTACGGGAGAACTGCTGGGAATACCGAAAGAACTCGTATGGCGTCAGCCGTTTCCCGGCCCCGGGCTGGCCGTCCGGATCATCGGAGAAGTGACAAAAGAAAAACGGGATCTCCTGCAGGAGGCCGATGCCATTTTCCGGGAAGAGATCGCGGCGGCAGGACTGGAAAAGAATCCGGATCAGTATTTCGCCGTATTGACAGACACGCGCAGTGTCGGGGTGATGGGGGATGCCCGGACATATGGTTATACCGTGGCTCTTCGCGCCGTAGATACGGATGACTTTATGACGGCCGGGTGGTCCCGGCTTCCTTATGAAGTCCTGGAAAAGGCCAGCAGCAGGATCACAAACGAAATCAGAGGGATCAGCCGGGTCGTATATGACATTTCCTCCAAGCCGCCGGCAACCGTGGAGTGGGAGTAATACTATGCCAAAGCGTACAGACATCCATAAAATACTGGTCATCGGATCCGGGCCGATCGTCATCGGGCAGGCAGCGGAGTTTGACTATGCCGGGACGCAGGCCTGCCTGGCCCTGAAAGAGGAGGGCTACGAGGTCATTCTCTGTAATTCCAACCCGGCGACGATCATGACCGATACGGCTATTGCCGACAAAGTGTATATGGAACCGCTGACGCTCGAATTTCTGGCCCGGATCGTACGCTATGAACGGCCGGATGCGATCCTGCCGGGAATCGGCGGACAGACCGGACTGAATCTGGCCATGCAGATGGAGAAGAAAGGGATTTTGCAGGAATGCCGGGTCGAGTTGCTGGGGACACGGAGCCGCAGTATTGAACGGGCGGAAGACAGAGAACGGTTCAAAGAACTGTGTGAGCAGCTGGGCGAACCGGTTTTGCCTTCAGAGATTGCCGGGTCGATGGAAGAAGGGCTTGCGGCAGCAGAACGGATCGGCTATCCGGTCGTTTTGCGTCCGGCGTTTACACTGGGCGGCACGGGCGGCGGTTTTGCGGAAAACGAAAAGGAATGCCGCGTCATCCTGAAAAACGCCCTGAAGCTTTCCCCGGTCACACAGGTACTGGTGGAAAAAAGCATCAAGGGTTTTAAGGAGATCGAATATGAGGTCATGCGGGATGCCAATGACACGGCTATCACGATCTGCAATATGGAAAACCTGGATCCGGTCGGGATCCATACCGGCGATTCCATAGTGGTCTGTCCGTCGCAGACGCTGACTAATAAAGAGTATCATATGCTGCGGGACAGTGCCCTCAAGATCATCCGGGCGCTGCAGATCGAGGGCGGCTGCAACGTGCAGTTCGCGCTGGATCCGCATTCTTTTCAGTATTATCTGATCGAAGTTAATCCGCGGGTGTCCCGTTCTTCTGCACTGGCATCCAAGGCCAGCGGGTATCCGATCGCCCGGGTATCGGCCAAGATCGGTGTCGGCATGCATCTGGATGAGATCCCGATCGCCAACACTCCGGCTTCTTTTGAACCGGCTCTGGATTACGTGGTAACCAAAATGCCGCGATTCCCCTTTGATAAGTTTACCGAAGCAGACAACTCCCTCGGTACGCAGATGAAGGCGACCGGGGAGGTGATGAGCATAGGCAGGACGTTTGAAGAAAGCCTGCTGAAAGCGGTCCGTTCCCTGGAAACCGGTTTATTCCATCTGCACAGTTCAAAGTTTGATTCCCGTACAGAAGCCGAGCTGCTTTCCTATATTTCTGTTGGTACGGATGACCGGATCTTTGCCCTGGCAGAGTTGCTGCGCCGGGGTGAGGATCCGCAGGTGATCGTGGAAATCACCGGGATCGACCGATTCTTTGTGGATAAAATACAAAAGATCATCCGGATGGAGATACGTCTGCAAGAATATGGGGACATCGGAACAGACGAAGAGAAGCCGGAGGATCTCCGGAGCAGGAAGGAAGAGCTTCCGGAAATTTTACGGCAGGCGAAACAAACGGGTTTTTCAGATAAAGAGATCGGGATCCTCTGGGGCAAGAAAGAAGAAGACATCTTCAGATTGCGGCAGGAACTTGGTATCCTGCCGGTCTACAAGATGATCGATACCTGTGCTTCGGAATTTGACAGCTACATTCCGTATTTCTACTCGACCTACGAAACGGAGAATGAATCGATCGTTTCAAAAAGGAAAAAGATCCTTGTACTCGGTGCCGGCCCGATCCGCATCGGACAGGGAGTGGAATTCGATTATTCTACAGTGCATGCCGTTCAGACCATCCGGAAAGCCGGTTACGAAGCCATCATCATCAATAATAATCCGGAAACAGTATCTACGGATTATACGTGTTCCGACAAGTTGTATTTTGAACCGCTTTGTGTGGAAGACGTGATGAACATCATTACCATGGAGCAGCCGGACGGCGTCATCGCCACTCTGGGCGGACAGACGGCCATCAACCTGGCGGATCCGCTGCGGGACCGCGGTGTGCGGATCATCGGGACGGACGGAGATGCGATCGACCGGGCGGAAGACAGGGATCTGTTTGAAAACCTGCTGCTTGAACTGGGTATTCCCGAACCGAAAGGCCTTGCCGTTACATCGATCGAAGAAGGGGTACGTGCAGCGGAAGAGATCGGCTATCCGGTGCTGGTTCGTCCGAGTTTTGTTTTGGGCGGGAGAGCCATGCAGATCGTGGCGAAGGAATCTGCCCTGCGCAGTTACCTGGAGACGGCTGTTTCGATCGGAGAAGACAGGCCGGTTCTGGTGGACCGTTATATCCGCGGGAAAGAAGTGGAAGTGGATGCAGTCTGCGACGGTAAGGATGTCTTTGTGCCGGGGATTATGGAGCAGGTGGAACGGACAGGCGTGCATTCGGGAGATTCTATCAGCATCTATCCCCCGGTCAGTATTTCTCAGGAAGTAAAAGAAACGATCCTGGATTATACCCGGCGTCTGGGACTGGGAATCGGGATCGTCGGCCTGTACAACATTCAGTTCATTGTGGACGATCAGGACAATGTCTATGTGATCGAAGTCAACCCCCGCTCCTCCCGGACGGTCCCGTATCTGTCCAAGGCAACGGGATGGAGCCTGGCGGATATCGGCACCAGGGTGATCCTGGGGCAGTCTCTGGCAGAACAGGGCATTACAAAGATCTATCCCGAGGAAAAGAAACGGTATTACGTGAAAGTGCCGGAGTTTTCTTTTTCCAAGCTGCAGGGCATGGACGGGTATCTGTCACCGGAGATGAAATCCACGGGGGAAGCCATCGGCTATGACAAAAATCTCTCGCGGGCCATGTACAAAGCCATGACGGCAGCAGGCATGAAACTGCAGAATTACGGAACAGTCGTCGTGACACTGGCAGATGAAGATAAGGAAGAAGCACTGCCGCTGATCCGGAGGTTCTACAAGCTGGGCTTTAATATTGAAGCGACGATCGCTACGGCCGTATTTCTGAAAATGCATGGGATCCGTACCAGAGTCCGGAGAAAACTGTCGGAAGGCAGTGAAGAGATCCTGGAAACGCTGCGGTCCGGCTATGTCAGCTATCTGATCTGCACCCGTGCGATCCTGTCCGGGATCCATTATATGGACGGGGTAGCCATCCGGCGCTGTGCGGCACAGAACGGCATCACCATGCTGACTTCTCTGGATACGGTCCGCGTCCTGCTGGATGTGCTGGAAGACATGACCATCGGCGTATCGACGATCGATGCGGAATGAAGACGGGCCGGTGTGCGGCGGACTACTTACGGAAACAGTGCAGTTACGGAGATATAGAACAGGACAGGGGGAAAAGAATACATGGCACGGATCAATGACAACTATCTGAAACTTCCGGGCAGCTATCTTTTTTCAGAGATCGGAAGACGCGTGCGCGCGTACAGCTGTGCCCATCCGGATGCGGATGTTATCAGACTCGGCATCGGGGACGTTACGCAGCCACTGGCACCGGCCGTCATTGAGGCGCTCCATGCTGCCGTCGATGAGATGGGCTCTCCGGATACGTTCAAAGGGTATGCGCCGGATCTGGGCTATGCGTTCCTTCGCGAAGTGATCGCTGAGAAAGACTATACGGCGCGCGGTTGCCGGATCACGCCGGAGGAGATTTTTATTTCTGACGGCGCCAAATGCGACTGCGGGAACATTCAGGAGATCTTCAGCCTGGATAATACGGTTGCGGTCTGTGACCCGGTCTACCCGGTCTATGTGGACTCGAACGTCATG
>JAIKYQ010000088.1 GCA_024683035.1 Eubacterium sp. | reverse complement strand
TTCTTTATGAAACCATGTGATTCCTGACGAATTTACTATAGCACACAAACAGCGCATTCTCTACCGGCAAAAAGAGCCCAAAGAAAGAGCCGCACGTTTCCGTACGGCTCCTATTTGATCATTGGGAAATGATATTTATCTCAGGCCCATCCGTTCCATAACAGCTCTCGCGATCGCTTCCACATCCAGCTGGTTGACGCCGGCACCGGCGGAACCATAGCCAAAGGAAGGCGCCGGTGCTTCAGATACCGGATTGGCTGCGCGGATATCAGCCAGTTCCGCGGTACCGTATGCCACACGACGGATGTTGATGAGATGCAGCGGCGAAACATTGTCGCCTGTTGCGCTGCCGCCAACGGCACCGCAGCCCAGCGTCATAGCCGGGAAAAGATTTGTCGTTGCGCCGGTGCCGCCAAGTGCACCCGGTGTGTTGACCAGCAGACGCATGACCGGTTTCTTCAGGGCGAACTCACGGATGACAGCTTCATTCTGGGAATGGATTGTCATGGTGTGTCCGACGCCTTCATTCTGCAGCAGTGCTACGCAGCGCTCGCAGGCCTGCTCCCAGCTGTCTTCCACATAGAAGGCCAGGATCGGGCAGAGTTTTTCACGGGAATACGGATTGTCATGTCCGACGGTGGTCTGCGGGGAAACCAGTACTCTGGTTCCGGCCGGGACCGTAATGCCGGTCATTTCCGCCACACGCTGCACGCTCTTGCCGACGATTGCCGGATTCATGGTGCCGTTTGCTCTCATGATGAAACCGGAAACCTTTTTGCTCTCTTCCTCACTCAGGAAATAGGCTCCCTGTCTCTTCAGTTCATTGATAACCTGATCAGCGATGACACGCTCTGTAACGACACTCTGTTCGGAGGCGCAGATCGTGCCGTTATCAAAGGTCTTGGACTCCAGAATATGGCGTACCGCTGTCGGGATATCGGCTGTCTTCTCGATGAAGGCCGGGCCGTTGCCGGGGCCGACGCCCAGTGCCGGATTACCGGAACTGTAGGCTGCACGGACCATGGCTTCGCCGCCTGTCGCCAGGATCATACCGATCGAACGGTTCTTGATCAGCGCATCGGTTCCCTGCATGGTCGGGATCGTGATGCAGTTGATCAGTCCATCCGGAACACCCAGCTCCTTAGCCGCTTTGATGATGACATCATAGGTGGCCAGAATGCTGTTCTTGGCATTCGGATGCGGGCTGATAACGATACCGTTCCCGGCTTTCAGAGAGATCAGCGTTTTGTACATGACTGTGGATGTCGGATTGGTCGACGGGATCAGGGCTGCTACCACACCAACCGGCACGGCAACTTCCATGATCTTATTGATCGGGTCCTCACGAACGATACCGACCGTCTTCATATCCTTGATCGCATTATAGAGCATCGTGCTGCCCAGCAGGTTTTTCAGAACTTTATCCTGCCAGATACCGAATCCGGTTTCTTTTACGGCCATCTTGGCCAGCGGCTCCGCCTGCGCGGCACATGCTTTAGCGATCCCGGCCACAATCATATCGACACGCGCCTGGTCGAAAGTTGCATAGACTTTCTGTGCCGCTTTGGCACGATTTACCAGATCACGTACTTCCTGAATTGATTGTAAGTCTTTATCGAAACCCATTTTTCATCTCCATTAAAAATTATTTTAGTAATTGACAACACGGGCAAAATCTCCGGCCCGGAGACTGGCACCGCCAATCAGGCCCCCGTCGATGTCACTCATACCCATCAACTGAGAGGCGTTTTCCGGGTTCATGCTTCCGCCGTACTGGATGCGGATCTCCTGTGAACGGCCGGGGAACATCTCCTCGACTGCACCGCGGATTTCCCGGATGGTGTTGTTCGCGTCCTGGCTGGTTGCTGTCAGGCCGGTGCCGATCGCCCAGATCGGTTCATAGGCGATCACGATCTTTTCGAGATCTGTCGGAAGAACGTTCGCCAGTGCTTTTTTTGTCTGGCTGCGTACGACTTCCTTCGTCACACCGAGTTCTTTTTCCTCGATCTTTTCACCGACACAGATAATAGGCTTTAACCCTTTCTGCAGGACCTTCAGGACTTTCTTATTGACTGTTTCATCCGTTTCGTTGAAATACTGGCGTCTCTCGGAATGGCCGATGATGACATAGGTCACGCCCAGCTCCAGCAGAGAATCGCAGGCGATCTCGCCGGTATAGGCACCTTTGTCTTCAAAGTACACATTCTGTGCGCCCAGCACGATATTGGAATTCGCAATCGCTGCTTTCGCCGCAAACAGGCAGATGCTTGTCGGGCATACGACAACTTCCGCCGCCGCATCCTTCACGAGCGGTTTCAGCTCCTCAATGAGCTGCATCGTTTCCGAAGGTGTCTTATTCATCTTCCAGTTGCCGGCTATGATGGGTCTTCTCATATGTTTCCTCCTTCGCCATGCGTAAGCTCACAGCAAAGCTGTTCGCTTAGGGGCTTCGCCCTATACGGCTGCCGTCTGACCATGCTGCCTGGAGAAAAATCTGCGCAGCCGGTCATACGTCATCCGTGCATGGCTCGGCTTAGTAACACTGTTTCACAATCGTAGCACGTCCGGTCGGGCAGCTCTGTTTGCAGGCGCCGCAGTTGATGCAGGCCGTGCCGCCGCCGTTCACGATTTCGACTGTTGCGCTGGCACCGATCCGGTTTGCACCGGCTTTGATCATGGCCAGAGCTTCCTGATAGTTGTGGATGCCGCCGGAAGCTTTCACGCCCATATCCGGTCCGACAGTCTGACGCATCAGGCGAACAGCTTCGACTGTTGCACCGCCGGTGGAATACCCGGTGGATGTCTTTACGAAGTCAGCACCGGCCAGTTTGGAAACTGTGCAGACCTTGACGATCTCTTCGTCTGTCAACAGGCAGGCTTCGATGATGACTTTGACTTTTGCACGGCCCTTGGCTGCTGCCACAACCGCTTCGATATCTCTCTTGACCAGCATCCAGTCGCCTTCTTTGACAGCGCCGATATTGACGACCATGTCGACTTCCTTGGCACCGTTGTTGATGGCGTCAAAGGTCTCGTTGGCTTTGGATTCCGGCGGTGTGGCACCGAACGGGAATGCAATGACGCAGCACGGTGTGACACCGCTGCCGCTCAGCAGCTCTGCGACCAGTTTGATCCGGGACGGATTAACGCAGACGCTGGCTGTATGATACTTCTTCGCTTCGTCGCAGATCCGGCGGATATCATCCGATGTTGCCTGCGGTTTCAGCAATGTATGGTCGATATACTGTGCTACTGCTGCCGGTGAGATTTCTCCGGAAGCAGCCGGTGCTGGTGCGGCGCCGATGCTGGCACAGACTTCCTGTGTTACCTGTTTGATAATTTCATTAATGTCCATCTTATTCCTCCAAAACAAAACTCATGCAAGTCCGAACTGAATTACCCGGGGCTAATTTGGGACTGCCTGTTGCTCAGGCTCTCCCGAGGGCCTCTTCGGCAATCTTTGCTGTGGCTGTAAGGCCGATACGCGTCGCACCTGCTGCCAGAAGCTCCTGCGTAAAAGCCAGCGTCTTCACGCCGCCGTCGATCTTGATGCCCACGGTGGATCCGACGATATTCCGTACGAACCGGACATCATCACAGGATGCACCTTTGCCGCTCAGCATGTTCTGGATCTTGATAAAGTCCACGCCGCAGGAACGAACCAGGCTCAGCGTTTTGACTTTTTCTTCTTCTGTATACAGACAATGCTCAAAAACGGCTTTCACTTTGGCCTTGCCCATGGCCAGTGCCATGATCTCCATAAACTCGGAGGCGACATCCTGCCAGCATTCTGCTTTCACGGCAAGGATATTGATCGCCACATCCAGCTCCGTTGCGCCGTTCCGGATGCATTCCTTCGCTTCCGCGATCTTGGCAGCGGAAGAAATGGCACCGTGCGGGAACCCGACGGCCGCATCCACGGCCACATTGGATCCGCGCAGCATTTCCACGGCTCTCGGCACAAAATACGGAGATACGCAAAGTGCGGCAACACCATATTTCCGGGCAATCTGACAGGCTTCTTCCAGTTTGGCAACCGAAAGATCCGGATTCAGCATGGAATGCTCCAGCTTGCCGATGACATCTGCCGTCACACCTGCTCCCGCCGCCGTAATGGTCTGGGAGAAGACCGGCATATTCGTCACGTCAACGGTACTGTGTCCGCCTACCTGTGCAGTCACCTCTCTGATGATTTTTTCGATATCCATATTCATACTTGTTTACCTTTTCTTTGTCTGCGATACGGCAGGTATCAATGGAATGTATGCGTCTTTCCCTCGTAGGTATAGCTGTCCAGCACACCGGCAATTGCCACATCCGCAACGATGGTCTTGTCATTCAGCACCATATTTGCCGCACCACCGTCCGCCGCGATCAGAACCGCATCCCCGACTCCCGCCTGTTGATACGCATCAAATGCGATCTGGCGCGGACCATCCGGCTTTCCGTTCTCATCCCAGTATTCGACGATCAGCAGCTTATAGCCGTAATAACCCTCGTCCTTGATGGTGGAGACCACATTTCCAACGACCCTTCCGATTCTCATATCCGGTCCTCAGAAAAATTATTTATCTGCGGGCGGCAGGATCATTTCAACATCGTTGTGCGGGCTCGGAATGACATGAACGCCGTACAGTTCTCCGACTCTCTTCGCTGCAGCTGCGCCTGCGTCAACAGAAGCTTTTACAGCGCCGACATCGCCGCGGACCATAACGGTAACCAGTCCGGAACCGATCTGCGTTTTGCCGATCAGATGAACATCAGCTGCTTTAACCATAGCATCGGCTGCTTCGATCGCGCCGATCAGACCACGTGTTTCTACCATTCCCAGTGCCAGTTTTTCCATGATTTTTCTCCTTAACTAGATATACTGCTGTTTTTGGTCACTTCCGGATCCCCGTTCCAGACTCAGAGTTCTTCCCGGTAGGAATCGATGAATCCGACGATAGCGACATCGGCCGGGGTGTATGTCTTGCGGAATATTCTGGCCGCTTCCTTCGAACCGATCATATAGACATAATCTCCCTCGCCGGCCATGCGCGTGCTGTCCGCTGCCACAACCAGCCCCTTTTTCTTACCGTCCTCGATCTTGCGGACGATCAGAAGAGGAATGTTCATGAGATTTTCTTCTTTGATGGTCGAAATGACCTTTCCCTCTACGATGCCGGTATACATACTTATTTCGCCTTCGCTGCTGCTTTTTCTGCGCTCGGCAGGATCATCTCGACATCGTCATGCGGGCTCGGGATGACATGTACGCCGTACAGTTCTCCGACTCTCTTCGCTGCGGCTGCGCCTGCATCGACGGAAGCTTTAACAGCCCCGACATCACCGCGGACCATGACTGTGACCAGACCGGAACCGATCTGTGTCTTGCCGATCAGATGTACATCGGCTGCTTTGACCATCGCATCAGCTGCTTCGATCGAGCCGATCAGACCACGAGTTTCAACCATTCCCAATGCTTCTTTCATGTTTCTTTCCTCCGCTTTGTATTATAAGAGTGATTTAATGATATCTGGATGTGGAGAAGGTATGACTACGCTCCTCGACATTAATCCCTGTACTTCATCCTGTGCGGTACCGGCATCAATCGACGCACGCACAGCGGCAACATCCCCTGTCAGAACGATGAAGGATTTGCCTCCGAGGCCGCGTCCCAGACGGACCTCGATCAGATCTACCTCTGCCGCTTTCACCGCCGCATCAGCCGCGACCACTGCCGCACACAGAGAGTAGGTTTCCATCACACCGACGGCTTCCACCTGGCCGATTTCCGTGCAGGCGTTGATGGCCCGCGGAACCTGCCAGTGGATCCCGGAGATTACGATGCTGTTGATCAGCAGATTGCCGGCGGCTTCTTCCCCGGCCTGTACGCTGGACCGCACGGCGGCGACTTCGCCCGTTACGATCACGATATATTTTCCGGCACAGACAGCCTGGGCCGTAACCAGATTGACAGAAGCAGCCTTCAGCATGAAGTCACCCGCTTCGATCCCGGCCGGAATACTCTGAACTTCAATCATTCCTAATGCATTCATGCGGCGCCTCCTCTTATCTCAATGGCATCGGGCGTAATGTCGGTAACAACTCCGGAAATACTGGCGTGGATCTTCGCCCCAAGTGCTTTCTCCGGGATGTCAGCGATCAGCTGCCCTTTGTTTACCGTCTGTCCCTTCTGCACCACCGCTACCGAAGGTGCTCCGATATGCATCTTCAGCGGGATATGTACCGTATTCACCGGCAGTGTTTCCATCTGCATCGGTGCGGGGACATCGTATTCATTAATACCGAGGCGCGCGATCATCCGGGAAACCGGCAGCTTCTTCAGCTCCAGCCCGCCGTCTACGGAACCATACACCTCTTTCTTCGGCTTCACACCGGATCCCATCAGTCCCTGCTTCAGTGTCTGCATGACTTTCGACGGTTTCAGTCCGAAGTTGCAGGCGTAGTAGGTACAGATCCCGCAGTCACAGCAGGAGAAGATCCCGTTGAAATTCTCACCCAGCAGATCCATGCCGGCAGCCACGCTGCGCATGGCCTTATGCGGTTCCACATGCAGGCCCAGTGCGTTTCTTGGGCACATCTGTGTGCACATCGAGCACTGGCAGCACACAGCCTGGATCATCTTCAGGTTCATCTCCGGACTCTTCTTCTGGAAGATCGGGTGCGAACGCGGAATGGCCAGAAGGCCGCCTGTCGTTTTGGTGACCGGGAAATCCGCCGTCTGGGAAACACGTCCCATGCACGGTCCGCCGATAATGAACGCACAGTCTTCCACAGCCAGACCGCCGGCTGCTTTGATCAGTTCCTCGCCGGATGTTCCGATCGGGACCTGCACGGTAACCGGATGGTTCACCGCGCCGGTGACCGTCACATATTTTTCCGTGACCGGCTGATCTTCCATGGCGCGGCTGATGTCCGCCAGTGTGCTGACGTTCGAAACGACTGCTCCGACATCCAGCGGCAGTCCGCCTGTCGGTACGACCCGTTTCATCACCGAGTATACGATCTGCTGCTCGTCGCCGGCCGGATAGGTACTCTTCATAATATGAAGTTCCACACCCGGTTTATCGGCGATCACCTTGTTCAGGGCCGCGATCGCATCATGATAATGATCTTTCAGTGCGATCACACCACGCGGAGCGCCGGTCTGCTCCATCAGCTTTACCACGCCGTCAACAACACGATCCGGAAAATACTGCATGATCTGCTGGTCGACCCGAAGCAGAGGTTCACATTCCGCCCCGTTTGCGATCACACACTCCGCTTTGCAGTTTACCTTCACATGTGTCGGGAAACCGGCTCCGCCTTCGCCGACAATGCCGGCCTCGCGAATTTTGGAAATAATGTCCATCACACTACCTCTGTTGCTGTTTGCAGTTACTTAAGCTGTTATCTGTGTTTTTCAAAGATCCGTTTGCCTTCCAGATCTATGGAATCTATTACAGCGATGATGCTCTGGTCACACGGTTTGTTCTCTGTGATCGCAGTCTGACGCGATGAGCTTCCGCCGACCGTCATAACGATCTCGCCTTCTCCGGCATCAACCGTATCGATCGCCACGACGACGCCGCCTTTTTCTTCAAAGGTCTCGATGTCGATCGGTTTGACCAGGAGCAGCTTCAGTCCGTTGATTTTTTCCGACTTTGTCGTGCTGACGACCGTTCCTTTGACTCTGCAAATATTCATCAGAATACCTCCCCGCTGGTGAATGCCACACCCAGTTCATTCGCCTTGTCTCTGGCCAGCGGTGTAATGATGGAATCGATCCGGCATGCAATCTGCCGTCTGCCGGCATGATAGGCATCCAGTACATCCTGCTCCGTAATCAGCATGCGGGAATTGCCGTTCGGATCCTGTACTGCTTCCTTCCGGTAGCATACGAGCGGAATGCCCAGTTCTGTCAGGGCTTTCAGTTTGTCGGAAATGCTCTCCTGGAACTGACTCTTGCGGAACCGCGGCAGATCGAAATCAAGGAATACACTGACCTTTTTGCCCCACAGCTGTGCCCGCACGAACAGATAAGTCAGGAAATCTTCATCCTGTGCATCGGCAATCCGGCCGATCAGCTCCAGGGTCGGCGCCAGCAGTACGACATTGATGCTGTCGCTCACCAGCTGCAGGATCCTGTCCCGGCTTTCTTCATCTGCACGGATTACCCGCTGCCGATCTACCTGGAAGGCGTCTCCGAACGCGACAAAAAGCAGGCTGTTTCCGTATGCGGTAACCAGCTCCTTTACGGCTTTGTCCTGGAACGGCACCAGGGAGGGCACCAGCACAACGGTACAGGGTTTCTGAGCCGGCTCTGCCTGCGGCACAGACAGTTCCTGCGGCTGCACCTGCTGTACCCGGCGCATGACCTCTGTCGTGATCTGATTCAGTAAATTAATGAGTTCGTTTTCGTTCATAATATCTATCTGCTGTATGTTAAACGATGATCTCCAGAATATCGTTGTTCTTCAGCTTTGCAGCATTGGCTTCATCCACATCCAGATGAACCTCCAGCTCGTGCCCGTCTCCGCTGCGGACAAGTACGTTTTCAAAAACAAGCGCCCGCTCTCCCGGAACTTTCAGACCGACTGTCTGTCCGTCTTTCAGGCCGTAGACCTCTGCCTCACGCTTTGAAATATGCATGTGTCTGGCAGCCACCATCACGCCTTCTTTGACATCCACTTCACCGGCAGGACCGATGATCTTCGCTCCCGGTGTATCAGCCAGTTTGCCGGACATCCGGATAGAAGGCTTGATACCCAGCGCAAACGAATCTGTAATGGAAATTTCAATCTGCGTCTGGGGACGGAGCGGACCGAGAACCCTCATTTTTTCGATCTTTCCTTTAGGCCCGACAACCGTAACCGTCTCCTGGGAAGCAAACTGATCCGGCTGAGAAAGAGGCTTGATCGGAGTAAGCTGGTACCCCGGACCGAAAAGTGCTTCCAGATCCTCCTGGCATAGATGGACATGCCGGTTTGAAACGCCGATCGGGACAAACAGCTTTCCTGTCTGTTCTTTGATGACTAGCAGTGCTTCCGTACGTATCTTCCAATTCAAATGCTGCTGATCCATACAAGTCTCTCCCACTGTATATGAAATGATTCTTGCTGAAATTTTACCACGAGCCAGATACCTATGTCAATGCAAAGTCAACAT
>JAIKYQ010000207.1 GCA_024683035.1 Eubacterium sp. | reverse complement strand
CTGGAAGAGTGGGCGGATGAAATCCATACGACCCTGCAGACGATCATGCCGGAAGTAAAGGAAGAAGGAGAGACAGCCGAATCGTTCCTTTCCGGCGGGGTGGATTCTTCGTATGTGCTGGCCGTGTCGGATGCACAGGTCAGTGATTCCTGCGGATATGACGAGGAACGGTTTGACGAATCCCCGCTTGCGGCAGAAACGGCACGGATCCTGGGAAGAAAAAATAACCGCTGCCGCATTACGCCGGAGGAATACTTTGCCGCAGTGCCCTATGTCATGGAAAATATGGAGCTGCCGCTGGGAGATGCCTCGGCCATTGTGTTTGCGATCGCATGCCGCGCAACAGCGGAGCATACGAAGCTCTGCTATTCGGGAGAAGGCGCGGATGAGTTTTTCGGCGGCTACAACATGTACCGCAATGCGGAGCGCTATGGGGACAACCTGAAGACGTTCTATGTCGGCAATACGAATATCATGAAGGAAGAGGAAAAAGAACGGATCCTGCAGCACTATGATCCGGCAGTGCTTCCGATCAATCTCGTAAAGGATATCTATGAAGAGACGGAAGGCCTGGATCCGCTGACCAGAATGGCGGACATCGATATCCGTATCTGGCTGGAAGGAGACATCTACCTGAACGTGGACAAGATGAGCGAGGCGGCGGGCCTGGAAATCCGCATGCCGCTGACCGACCGGAGGATCTTCGATATTGCCTGCCGTCTGCCGGCGAAATACAAAGTCAATGCCGAACAGAACAAAGTCGCTTTCCGTACGGCGGCGGCCAAAGTGCTGCCGGAAGAGATCGCGTTCCGTAAAAAACTGGGCTTTATCGTGCCGATCCGGATCTGGATGGCCGATGACCGGTATAATGCCGGAGTACAGGAAGTGATCTTTTCAGAAAACGCGGCGAAATTCTTCAAGCCGGAAGAGATCCGCGGGATCTGGGATGCCTATGTCGGCGGAGACTCGGATCTGTGGAGAAAAGTCTGGACGATCTATACCTTCCTTGTCTGGTATCAGATCTATTTTGCAGAGAAATGATCGAATAGATTCGTCCGGTTACATTTCGTACTCCGGTATCTGGCGCAGTTTGGCGTATTCCAGCAGGGCGACATTCAGAAGCTTGTCCTGGTCATCGTATATTTTGGCTTCCACAACCGTGAGCCGTTTCCCGTTTTTGATGACGCGGGCACGGCAGACCAACCTGGTCGTTTCCAGCGAGGCGGCCAGGAAATTGAAATGGCAGGAAGCCGTTGTCACGACAAAACCATAAGAAGAAGCGGCTACGCCGGCTACATTGTCGGCCAGAGCCAGATAAGCGCCGCCATGGATCGAGCCGATGGGATTGCCCAGCTGCGGAGTCACGGGGATTTCTCCTTCTGCATATCCTTTTTCTATAACGGTCATTTTCAGACCGATCCCGCCATGGAACAGAAAATCAGGGTTTTCAGCAAATGTGCGCAGGTTCGTAAATGACATCACAAGTTCCTTTCTTGAAATGAGTTGGCCTGTTGTCCGTTTTGTTTACTTCATTTCGGAAAGCAGCTTTTCTGCGGATACTATTTTGACGCAGAGGCTGAACAGTTTCATGGCTTTCTTCAGATCCTCCAGCGGCGGGTAGGTCGGTGCAATACGGATATTGGAATCCAGAGGATCTTTTCCGTACGGCCAGGTGGCTCCGGCGCTGGTCAGGATCAGACCGGCTTTCAGCGCTTTGTCCACGATGGCTTTGGCGCAGCCGGGAAGTGAATCAAAGCTGATGAAGTATCCGCCGAGCGGTTTGGTCCAGCTGCCCAGTTCCAGTTCCCCGATCTCTTCGGTCAGGGTCTGGTCGACGGTTTCGAACTTCGGACGGATGATGTCCGCATGCTTTTTCATATGCTCGACCATCCCGTGAATATCGCCAAAGAAACGGACGTGGCGGAGCTGGTTGACCTTGTCGTGGCCGATCGTCTGATGTTTCAGCTGATCCAGGATATCTTCCCTGTTGTTGGGAGAGGTAGCCAGTGCGGCGATACCGCTTCCCGGGAAGGTGATCTTGGAAGTAGAAGCAAATTTATACACCATATCCGGATGGCCGCAGCGTTTGCATTCCGCCAGGATTTCGATCAGATAGTCCTGTTTGACGTCGTATAAATGGTGTACGCCGTAGGCGTTATCCCAGAAGATCCGGAAGTCGTGGGCAGCCGGTTTCAGCCGTGCAAACCGACGGACCGTTTCATCGGAATAGGAATAGCCGGTCGGGTTGGCATATTTCGGTACACACCAGATCCCCTTGATAGCCGGGTCTTCCGAAACGAATTTTTCAACCATGTCCATATCCGGGCCGGTAGGAGACATCGGGATCGGAATCATTTCAATACCGAAATATTCTGTGATGGCAAAATGTCGGTCATAACCGGGAACCGGACAGAGAAATTTGACGCGGTCCAGCTTGCACCAGGGGGTATTTCCCATAATACCGTGCGAATAGGCCCGTGCGACGGTGTCATACATGACATTCAAAGAAGAATTCCCGTAAATAATAATGTTGTCCGGCGCATTTTCCATCATGTCCCCGATCAGCACGCGGACTTCATGAATGCCGGAGAGCACGCCGTAATTCCGGCAGTCGGTGCCGTCTTCACAGAAAAGATCCACTTCGGAGTTCAGGACGTCCATCATGCCCATGGAAAGATCCAGCTGTTCCTGCGAAGGCTTGCCGCGGCTCATGTCCAGGTGTATATCCATATTCTGGTGATGGTGATACTCCGCACGGAGTTTTTTCAGTTCGTGCGTCAGTTCGTCTTTGGTCATCTGCGCGTAGGGTTTCATAGGCCGACACCTTTCTTATCATTGCAACGTGTTTCCCGGATACAAAGGATCGCGTTTTATTTCTGAAAACTTGTTTCCCGATACAAAAGGATCCTGCTGCCCCGCAGCCGGCCGGCTGTCTGCGGCAGGTTGTTCCCAGTATACAGGAAAAACCGGGAACATGCAATTTCTCT
>JAIKYQ010000195.1 GCA_024683035.1 Eubacterium sp. | reverse complement strand
GGCTGGAAGCTGCTTCTGGTCAAACCGATCGATCTGGATACATTCGAGGAGAAAGGGCAGATCCTGGTCGCGGCCGATGCGGTTGGCGTCGGGCAGGGAGAAGTCGTGATGCTGACCGGCGGCAGTCCGGCCAGACAGACTCCCATGACAGACATGAAGCCCTGTGACCAGCTGATCACAGCGGTCATCGATTCCATCGAAATCAAGGGAAAACGTGTTTTTGAAAAACACAGATAAAACGCACAGGTTATCACCGCAGGAAAGCATGTAAAAAAGGAGAAGCACAATGGAACAAAAGGCACTCGGAATGGTTGAGACCAGAGGACTGATCGGATCGATTGAAGCGGCGGATGCCATGGTCAAAGCAGCGGATGTTCATCTGATCGGCAAAACACAGATCGGCTCCGGACTTGTTACAGTTATGGTGCGCGGCGATACCGGCGCGGTGAAGGCAGCGGTAGATGCCGGTGCGGCAGCAGCCAAACGCGTTGGAGAATTATATGGCGTTCATGTCATTCCCAGCCCGCACAGTGATGTGGAAATGATCCTGCCGGGGAAGTAAAGCACAGAAACGGGACAGCTGTATACAGAACAGAACAGTAAGGGGATGTCGGAGCCGCAAGGCTGAGGCATGCCCCTTTTTACATCTCTTGCAATTAGGAGGAAATGATGCTGGAATTTCGTTATGACACACAGCTTTTGATTGAAGGAGAGGATCTGGACGAAGATGTGATCAGTGATCATATCACCAATACGTTCAAAGGGGATTCCCTTCTTGTGGCCGGTGACGAAGAACTGATCAAGATCCATTTCCACACCAATGAACCGTGGAAGGTCCTGGAATACGGGACAACACTGGGAGAAATCTTTGATATCGTGATCGAGGATATGGACCGTCAGGCCAGAGGCCTTCAGGGATAAGAAAGCATGGAAACCTGGTGTTCCGGTAAGAAACAGTGTATTTTATTATTATAATCATATAGCGGGCGCCGAAAAACGGGCGGCGCAAAGGAGGGTTAATTATGAGCGAAGTGATCATTACAAAAGATAATTTTGAAGCAGAAGTGCTGCAGTCGGATATCCCGGTTCTCGTGGATTTCTGGGCATCCTGGTGCGGACCGTGTAAAATGCTGTCCCCGATCATAGCGCAGATTGCGGAAGAGCAGGCCGGAAAGGTCAAAGTCGGGAAAGTCAATGTAGACGAGCAGCCGGAGCTGGCAGCCCAGTTCCGTGTCATGAGTATTCCGACACTGCTTGTTTTCAAAAACGGGGAAGTGGTGAATCAGTCCCTGGGTGTACAGCCTAAAGAGCAGGTGGAAGCGCTGTTTGCGGATTGATTGGACTGCCGGTGCAGGCCGTATGAAAAGAGGCAATATGAACTATCGAAATGACAAAGCCGGAAATCCGGTATCCGTGCTGGGGTACGGCTGTATGCGCTTCTCACGAAGCGGCGGCAGCCCGGATCTGGCGAAAGCGGAGAAGGAGATACTGGCGGCTGTTGAGCGCGGTGTCAATTATTTTGACACCGCCTATATTTATCCGGGAAGCGAGGCACTTCTGGGAGAAGTACTGGCGCGGAACGGGATCCGGGACCAGGTGAAAATTGCCACGAAGCTGCCGCAATACCTGATCAACAAACCGGGCGCCATTGACAGGTATTTTGAAGAACAGAAAAAGAGGCTGCAGACGGACCATATCGACTATTACCTGATGCATATGCTGACAGATGTCGGGGCGTGGAAGAAACTGGAGAAATTGGGTATCCGGGAATGGATCCAAAAGAAAAAGGCATCCGGCGAGATCGGGCAGATCGGATTTTCCTTTCACGGCAATACCGCCATGTTTCTGCAGATCCTGGAGGCGTATGACTGGGATTTCTGCCAGATCCAGTATAATTACCTGGATGAGGTTTCCCAGGCAGGACGTGCCGGCCTGCAGGCGGCAGCTGCGAAAGGGATCCCGGTCATCATCATGGAACCGCTGCGGGGCGGAAAGCTGGTGGATATGCTGCCGGATAAAGCCAGAGAGCTCATAGCCCGGGATCCGAAAGGGCGTACAGCTGCCGAACTGGCGTTTCGCTGGCTGTGGGATCAGCCGGAAGTGACCTGTGTGCTGTCCGGTATGAATTCCCTGGAGATGGTGGAAGAAAACTGCCGGATCGCTTCGGAAGTCTGCGTCGGGGAATTTACCGGGGAAGATCAGGCTTTGATCGGACAGATCCGGGAAGCCATCAACGAGAAGATCAAGGTGCCCTGTACCGGCTGCGGCTACTGCATGCCCTGCCCGCAGGGGGTAGATATCCCCGGCGCTTTCCGCTGTTATAATACCATGTATATGGAAAGCAAAAAGGCCGGACGCCATGAGTATTTTCAGGTCGTCAGCCTTCGAAAAGAACCGGCCTTTCCTTCACAGTGTGTAGCCTGCGGGAAATGTGAGAAGCACTGTCCGCAGCATATCCGGATCATAGAGGAACTGAAGCAGGCGGATAAGGCACTGCGACCGCTTCCTTATCGGATCGCCGCCGGCGTGGCCGGAAAATTTTTACGGTTTTAATAAAGGGGTCAGGTACAGCCTGACCCCCTTATGATCATGACTGCTCGTTCAGAGCGTCGAAATACTTGCTGTAATTGGTGTTGAAAGCATCCAGATATTCCTGGTTATTGGAATGATGCAGATTGTGGATGTACTGGTGCTCATTGCCGTTGATGCTGTCGTCTTTTCGGCCAAGCATATAGACGGCCAGGTCGGAGCACTGGTCAGACAGACGTTCCAGATGCAGCAGGATATTCTGATATTCGATGCCGGCAAAGACATCGCACTGTTTCTTGGTCATGCGTTTGACATGCAGCTGGCGCAGGTACTCCACCAGTTCATCGATCACTTCTTCCAGCGGCTCCACACGGCGGGCGGCCGCCAGGTCATTTTCTTTATAAGCCATGACTGTAAGATCCAGAATATCGCCGGCAGCCGTTACAGCGACACGCAGCTCACGATGGGCAGGGAGAGAAAAGCTCTTATCGGCCTCCCCGATCGTGTGCAGGTTGTCGGCAATATTGACGGCCAGATCTCCGATACGCTCGAAGCAGCCCAGGGCTTTGATCTGGAAATTCTGATCACGCAGATCCCGATCCAGATGGATATGAGGCGACAGGGCGACCAGATATTCGTTGGAAGCATCTGCCATACGGTCAAGCAGCTGCTCCCGTTCGTGAATGCGGTTGAAGATCTTTTCACAGGCTTTTTCGTCTGTGTCACGTATTTCCAGCATTTCAATGGCTTTTCTGTAGTTCTTCTGAGATACATCAGCCATATGTCTGATCAGGTGTTCAGCCTGAGCCAGAGCAACGCCGGGGTTGTCGAAAAGATGGGGATCCAGCTCGCGCAGATTCTGCTCGATATCGGAATCTTCCTGATCCTGCGGGGCATCCTTTACAATGCGTTCCGCAATTTTGGCGAAGGTGTTGGAAAACGGAAGGAGTACGACAGCCGGGATCAGACGGAACAGGCCGTGGAGGTTGGCAACGCCGCCGGAATTCAGAGTCATGTTCCACAGATCATTGCTGATCACGCCGGTTCCGCGCAGGATGGCGATCACGATAAAGACCATGGAAGCGGCCAGAATATTGTAAATGATATGCACCATGCAGGTACGGATCTGTTCGGATTTGGCACCGATCCGGCAGACCAGGTAGGTGGTCAGGCAGTCGCCGATATTGACGCCGACGATAACGGCAAAGACGCCGCAGAACGTAACACCGACCGAACTGGCAATGGACTGCAGGATACCGATGACGGCAGAAGAACTCTGAATGATGCCGGTCACGGCTGCGCCGGCCAGAAATCCGAGGAAATAATTGTTTTCGAAGGAAACCAGCAGTCGGCTGAGGGAGTCGCTCATGGTAGAAACGGCATTGCTCATATTCATCAGTCCGACGAAAAGGATACCAAAGCCCATGAAGATGGTTCCTGTATTGTCGGAACTGCGGGTTTTGACAAACATGATCAGGACCAGGCCGATGACCAGGGCCAGAGGCGCCAGGTTATCGGATTTGAAGAAGTAGAGAATACTGCCGGAACCGGCATTCAGATCCATAAGACGGATGATCTGTGCGGTGATGGCGGTACCGACGTTGGCGCCCAGAACAATGCCGATAGACTGCCGGAAGGAAAGGTATCCGGCGCCGACCAGACCAACCGTCAACACGATCGTTGCCGTAGAACTCTGAATGGCGCATGTGACAAGCAGGCCGAAGAGAAATCCGATGAATCGGTTTCCGGTGACTTTTTCCAGAGCCACCCGCATGGCCCCGCCTGAACCGCTCTTCAGGCCGTCGCCCATAATGCGCATACCGTAAAGGAATAATGACAGTCCGCCCAGCAATGAAACTATCCGATAAAATATGTCCACGATCTGTACCTTTCCTGTTATGATCTTAAATAGAAATCTTCTGCAAGAACGCGGGGTGGCGGAACACCTCTGAAGGGATCAACAAGCTCACCCACGATATATTATACATGATTTTTACCAGAATCCCACAGGATTTTGACAAAAGCAGACGGGTTTTCCGGAAGCGGAAAAGTCCTTTTTTACGGACCACATTTTTTGGGGGAAGCATTTGGTGAAATAATAGCTCCTTTTTTCCGGGGGTGTGCTATACTTCTGTATAGAAATACCGGTCTGTCTTGGGCATCAGTGGAGTTAAGTTATGGAGAGGACAGAAAAATCATACGAAAAAACTGTTGACTATATTAAGGAAGAACTTCTGAACGGCCATCTGCGTACCGGGGACCGCCTGCCTTCCGAACGGGAGCTGGCAGAGGTGCTTGGGAGCAGCCGGAATTCCGTAAGAGAGGGACTGCGCGTACTGGAAAACCTCGGAGTGGTCACTTCCTGTCACGGTTCGGGGAATTTCATATCGCTGAATTTCGATGAGACGATGTCGGAGCTGCTTTCTTTTATGTATTTTCTGAAGGGGATCCGTGAGGATCAGGTAACGGAATTCCGCCGTTCGATGGAATGGGAAGCCATGTATCTGGCGGTGGAACGGATTACGATTCAGGAAAAAGAGGAAATGCTGGGACATCTGGAGAAACTGGAAGCCGTCCAGACGGAAGATGCCCGCGTACAGCATGACAAGGCGATCCATGAGATCCTGATCGCGGCCAGCCATAATGACTTCCTCATCACCAATTATAAAGCCCTGAACAATCTGATGGACCGGTACATCCGTTCTATGAGGGCGCGCATCATTTCCGGTATGAACAGCCATAATATGCTGGCCAAAGCGCACCGTGAACTGGTGGAAGGGGTTGTGGAAGGAGATTTGGAAAAAGGTCTGCACGGCGTGCTGGAACACTTCCGTTATATTGAGGTTTATGGGAAGTAGACAAATTGCACAAAATAATTATAAACTCTTTATAAACTATGTAGAAAATAGTAAATACCCTTGACGATGGGATCGCCAGGGGTATACTTTTATAGTAACTGGTACTACCAATTTAGTCTGCGATTTTATGCTTTTGTGTAACTGTTAACATGTAAAAGGGAGGTGACTTTACGGTATGTATGCATTGATTGCTTTTATACCCATCATTGTAACTGTCGTCCTGATGGTCGCGTTCAACTGGCCGGCCAAACGGGCACTGCCTCTGGCCTGGGCGTTGTCTCTGATCTTTGGTATTGCTCTGTGGAAGATGAGCGTTTCGCACGCGATCGCCTATACGCTCACCGGTTTCCTGAGCGCCTTTGAGGTCCTGGTCATTATCTTCGGTGCTATTCTGATCATGAATACGCTGAAACGCTCCGGTGCGATGGCTTCCATCAACAGGATGTTCAACGGCATTACGCCGGACGCCCGTCTGCAGGCCATCATCATCGGCTTCATCTTTGGTGCGTTCATCGAAGGCGCTGCCGGATTCGGCACCCCGGCTGCTCTGGCCGGCCCGCTGCTGATCAGTGTCGGTTTCCCGCCGCTGGCTGCTGCGATCGTAGCTCTTGAGTTCAATTCTGTACCGGTTATCTTCGGTGCTGTCGGTACGCCGACAAATACCGCGTTTGCAACCGTACAGGGCGGTCTGGAAAAACTTTCGGATACCAACGTCTGGCGTATGGCGCTGACCAAATGGTCAGCGGTTCCGATGTCTGTCGGTGCCTTCATGATCATGATCGTCTGTATCGCCATCATGTGCAAACTGTTCGGACCGAAGAAAAAAGCATCCGACGTCCTGCCGGTCATTCCGTTCATCATTTTCACTGGTGTGGTATTTGATATTATCTATCTGCTTATCGCAATCTTTGTCGGCCCGGAACTGTGTTCTCTGCTGGCAGCCGTTATCACACTGTTCATTATCATGGCGACCACAAGAAAAGGGTTCCTGGTCCCGAAGGAAGTCTGGACATTCGGCGACAAAGCCGGTTGGGACAAGACCTGGCTGAGCACCACAAAAGTTCCGGAACCGAAGATCTCCAATATGCCGCTGCTGAAAGCCTGGACCCCGTATTTCATCATCGCGATCATCCTGGTCTTAACGCGTGTCAGTCAGAAAAATGGCATTGTCTGGGCTGACAAACTGAAAACCTTCACGGTCGGTACCGGAGACAGCGGTGCGATCCTGGGTCTGAACTGGAACTGGGCCATTGCCTGGTCACCGGGCATTGTCTTTATTATCGTTGCCCTGATCACATTTGCGATCCATGGCATGAACGGCGAAGCCATCAAAGGCGCGTTCAGCGACACGTTCAAACAGGTCACCGGCGCAGCCATCGCCCTGCTGTTCGGCGTGGCCATGGTCAATATCTTCCGTTTCACCAACGTGGATTCGGCTGCTATGGCCAATGTGGCACCGGCTGTTCAGGACTCTATGCTGCTGGTCATGGCCAAGGCACTTGCCGCACTGGCAGGAAAGGCCTATATCATCATCGCACCGTTCATCGGCGTCCTGGGCGCCTTCATGTCCGGTTCGAATACCGTTTCCAATACCCTGTTCTCGTCCCTGCAGTTTGAGACAGCCAATCTGATCGGTCTGCCGGCCGTCTTCATCGTGGCGCTGCAGAACTGCGGCGGTGCGATCGGTAATATGGTCTGCGTCAACAACGTGGTTGCTGCCTGTGCGACGACCGGTACGAACGGAAACGAAGGTAAGATCATTCGTACGAATGCGCTGCCCATGGTGCTGTTCAGCATCCTTGTCGTTGTGGTCGTACTGATCTGTATTCAGATCGTAGGCGATCCGGTACCGCTCAGCTGACCGGCCTGCCTGATGCAGAACCGGTTTAATCAGAAGAAAGGTTTTTAAATGTCACCGGCAGACCGGCCTGCAAAGGACCGGTCTGCCGGGGATCCTGCACTATAGACACATAATGATATAAGCAAAGGAGAGAAAAATGGCAGAGTACAATGCATTGACTCCGGAACTGATCGAACAGCTCAAGGCAGCTGCCCCCGGTCATTTCCTGGCAGGCGAAGACATCAACGAAGACTATTCTCATGACGAAATGCCGATTTACGGCAAGCATATGCCGGAAGGACTTCTGATGGCGACCACCACAGAAGAGATCGCTGCTGTCATGAAGATCTGCAATGAAAACAAAATCCCCGTCACGCCCCGCGGCGCCGGTACCGGCCTTGTCGGCGGCTGTGTCCCGGTTCTGGGCGGCGTTGTGATCGACACGACGAAAATGAATCAGATCCTGGGTTACGATTTTGATAACTTTATCGTCCGCATCCAGCCGGGTGTCCTGCTGCAGGATCTGGCTGACGACTGCGTAAGACAGGGCTATATGTATCCGCCGGATCCGGGCGAGAAGCTGGCTTGTGTGGGCGGCAATGTATCCACTAACGCCGGCGGCATGCGTGCTGTCAAATACGGTGCAACACGTGACTACGTGCAGGCCATGACGGTCGTTCTTCCGAGCGGCGAGATCACCAATTTCGGTGCCAATGTCAGCAAGACCAGTTCCGGCTACAGCCTGCTGAACCTGATGATCGGCAGCGAAGGCACACTCGGCATCATCACCGAGCTGACACTGAAGATCATCCCGGCTCCGAAGCAGGTCATCAGCCTGATCGTTCCGTTCGAAGATCTGGAAACGGCTATCTCTACCGTTCCGAAGATCAAAAAAGCCAGCCTCGGACCGCAGGCTCTTGAGTTCATGGAGCGCGAGATCATTCTCTCCAGCGAACGGTATATCGGCCGTGCCGTATTCCCGAAGGAAGTCGAAGGCGTTGAAGTCGGCGCATTCCTGCTGATGACATTTGACGGCGAAGACGAAGACAGTCTGATGGATGTCGTGGAAAAAGCCAGCGATATCGTGGTCGAAGCCGGCGCCATGGACGTGCTGGTAGCCGATACGCCTGCCAAGATCAAAGATTCCTGGGCTGCCCGTTCCAGCTTCCTGGAAGCGATCGAAGCAGAGACCAAGCTGCTTGACGAGTGCGACGTGGTTGTCCCGGTCGATAAGATCGCCGATTTCCTTACCTTCGCAAAAGCCTGCGGCGAAGAATGCGGTCTGGTCATTAAGAGCTTCGGTCATGCCGGAGACGGCAATCTGCATATCTATCAGTGCAGCAACGACCTGGAGGAAGAGGAATTCAAGAAACGTGTCGATACGTATTTCGAGAAACTGTACAAAGAAGCAGTTGCCTGCGGCGGTCTGGTTTCCGGCGAGCACGGCATCGGCATGGGCAAGGTGAAATACCTGAAGGAATCTGTCGGAGAAACCAACATGGCTCTGATGGAAGGAATTAAAAAAGTATTTGACCCGAATCTGATTCTGAATCCGGGCAAAGTATGCTATACTTTATAATATGATAGTGTCAGGGTCGAAAGCCTTAACCCGCGGCAGGAGAAATCTGCCGCGGGGAGAGGCTTACTGGCCTGAATAGACATTTTTCTGTTTATTAATACTTTATATGCGAAGCGCAGAAAGGAGAAGTGTAACATGGGATATTTTATGAGTGAGGACTGCAAGGATCTGCTGAAAGACGTACACAATTTCTGTGAGAACGAGATGAAAGAACAGGTCGTTGAGGCCGAGAAGCTTTCTTATGCAGACCCGCACGGCGGCGATGAAATCATTCAGGGCATTCTGGCCGGTCTTCAGGAGATGGGTCTGAATACACTTGCTATTCCGGAAGAGAAAGGCGGCCCGGGACTGAACAAGATCGACCGCGCAGCTCTGGTAGAAGAGATCTCCAAATATGATGCCGGTATCGGCATTACCCTGATGGCGAACGAGCTGGCTCTGGACTCCCTGGAGATCGCCGGCAATCAGGAACAGAAAGATCACTGCTATGAAATCCTTGCCAACGGCGGTTATGGCTGCTTCTGCCTGACAGAGCCGAACGCCGGCTGCGATGTTTCCGGTGCTACCACATTTGCCGCTGAAGATGGCGATGATTATGTCATCAACGGCACAAAGTGCTTCATCACCAATGGACCGATCGCTGATTTCTTCGTGGTTTATGCGATCACAGATAAGAGCGTTCCGGCACACAAAGGCTACACCGCTTTCCTGATCGACAAGGGAACACCGGGCCTGTCCATCGGTTCCATTGAAGATAAGATGGGTATCCGTCACAGCCACACCAGTGAAGTCATCCTGCAGGATGTGCGTGTTCCGAAGACAGCGATCCTCGGCCAGCCCGGAAAAGGCTTCGGTATTGCCATGAAGACACTGGATATCGCCCGTGTATGGTGCGCCATCGTTGCTCTGGGTATCGCCCAGCGCTCCATCGACGAATCTGTTTCCTACGCAAAAGAGCGTGTACAGTTCGGCAAACCGATTGCGAAGAACGAAGTCATTCAGTTCAAGATCGCGGATATGGCGATGAGATGCGAAGCTGCCCGTCAGCTGTGTGTCTATGCGCTGAATCTGATGGATGCCGGCGAACCGTTCTCCCTTGCAGCTGCGGAAGCAAAATGCATGGCCGGTGATGCCGCGATGGCCAATGCTCTGGAAGCTGTCCAGATCCACGGCGGATATGGCTACAGCAGAGAGTATCCGGTTGAGAAGCTGATGCGTGATGCCAAGATCTATCAGATCTTCGAAGGAACGAATGAGATCCAGCGTCTCGTTATCGGAACCAACACGATCGGCAGATAATCATTCCTAAGGAGGAAGTGTCATGGAAATACTTGTATGTATGAAGCAGGTTCCGGATGACTCCGTAGAGATCCATCTGGATGCGTCCGGAAAACCGGATTTCTCTCAGGCGGATCCGCAGGGGAATGCTTTTGATACCTATGCACTGGAGCTGGCGGTTCGCTTTGTGGAAGCCCATGGCGGGAATGTTACCGTGGCGACAGTCGGACCGGAAGATAACAAGGTCTGCCTGAAAAACTCGCTGGCAGTCGGTGCAGCGAAAGCATATCTTATCAACGACGGAGGTGCGGCCGATATCGACGCATCCGTGACGGCAAAGCTTCTGGCTGCTGCTATTCCGAAGATGGAAGAAGCGAACGGCGCAAAGTTCGATATGATCCTGTGCGGCCGCGAGTCTACAGACTATATCGGAAGCGAAGTCGGTGAAATACTGGCAGAGACCGTGGCACTTCCGTTCGTAACGAATATTGTCGAAGCAACACCGGCAGACGCCAGCCTGACGGTGAAAAAGGAACTGGAATCCGGCTATCAGATCGTGGAAACACCGCTGCCGGCGATCTTCACTGTCTCGAAACCGGATTACGATCCGCGCTATCCGACACTGAAGAGCAAACTGGCTGCCAGAAAAGTGCAGATTCCGGGAATCGACGGTCTGGAAGCGGATGCGCCCAAGGTCATTTCTCTCGGTTATCAGGAACCGGCAAAACGCGAAGCTGGCGTGAAGATCGAAGAGGATGAACCGGAAGCAGCCGTAGCCAAAGCCTTTGAACTGATGACTGCGGATAAGGTACTGTAAAGGAGGAGATCATAATGAAAGCATTAGTGTTTTTTGAAATGAAAGACGGGTCTCCTGCCGGTGCCAGTCTGGAACTGATTTCTGCCGCAGCTGCCATCGGCGCAGAGGCAACCGCTGTATGTGTGGCGGAAGCAGACGGCGTTATTTATGAAGATACCGTAACGGATGCGATCACAAAAAAAGCAGATGGTTTTGACGTCATTCTGTTTGCCGCAACACAGATCGGCAAGCTGGTTACACCGCGTATTGCCGCACGTCTGGGCGGGGCATCTGTCAATGATGCGATCGGCCTGAAGGTCGAAGACGGAAAGATCATCGTAACCCGTCCGGTATTCGGCGGAACAGCCCTTGAGAATCTGCAGATTCAGGCCTCTCCTGCCGTGATCAGTGTCCGCGGCGGCAGTTTTGCTGCTCCGGAGACAGCACCGGAAGCGGAAGCCCTGGATAATGCGACAGAATCCAAGACAAAGATCACAGAGGTCATTGCAGAAGCCGGGGAAGCCGTCAATCTGGAAGATGCCACCATCATCGTAGCCGGCGGCCGCGGCATGGGTTCGGAAGAAGATTTTGGCCTGTGCAAGGAGCTGGCAGATGCACTCGGCGGTGTGGTCGGCGCTACCCGTCCCGCTATTGAAAGCGGCTGGATCCCGCGGAGCCATCAGGTCGGACAGTCCGGTAAGATCGTCACGCCCGATCTGTATATCGCCGCCGGCGTATCCGGAGCTACACAGCATCTTTCCGGTATGATCGGAAGCAAGTATATTGTGGCCATCAACAAAGATGCAGATGCGGCCATCTTCTCGGTTGCAGATATCGGTATTGTCGGCGACGCGAAAAAGATTCTGCCTCTGATGATCGAAGAGGTCAAAAAGAGAAACAAATAACAACAGCCGTGTCCATGACAGAACAACTGTATGTTCTTTGTTGTAGACAGTAGCCATGGACCCGGCATCGGGTTCATGGCTGTTGTGCGTTACATGGATTTTCTTTTTGGAACGTGTCATGAAGTGTAAAAGTCATGAAGACTGTATATAGATCAGAAAGTGAGAAATAATGTCATGAAGACTGTAAAATTTTTCTACAAAAAAACGACCATGGATCTTCAGGTTCCGGACGATACACCGGTCCTGGTCTCCGGTGTAGACCGGCTGGCCAGCGACAAGGACGGATTTGAGATCGTACGGGAGGCCATGGAGCACCCCATCAACAGCCCGAAGCTTTCCGAATTGGCCAAGGGAAAACCGGACTGTGTGATCATCATCAGCGATCATACGCGTCCCGTGCCGAGCCCGGATATCCTGCCGCATATGGTCCGCGAACTGCGTGAAGGGAACCCGGACATCGACATTACACTGCTGGTGGCGACCGGTTTCCATCGCCCGACCACGGTCGACGAGCTGAAGGGAAAACTGGGAGATGCCCTGTTTGAAGAGTTTAAGGATAAGATCGTGATCCACGATGCACACGATCCGTCCAGAAATGTAAAAGTGGGTGTCCTGCCTTCCGGCCCGGACTGTATCCTGGACAAAGTGGCGGTAGAGGCATCGCTGCTGGTGGCAGAAGGCTTCATAGAGCCGCATTTCTTCGCCGGATTCTCGGGCGGCCGCAAGAGTATCCTTCCGGGTATTGCCGATGCGGTAACGGTAATGGGCAACCACTGCTCAAAATTCATCGATGATCCGCATTCCCGCACGGGTATCCTGGACGGCAATCCGATGCATGAGGATATGGTCGCGGCAGCCAAAATGGCTAAGCTGGCGTATATTGTCAATGTTGTCATTGACGAGAAGAAGAAGACAGTTGCTGCGTTTGCAGGTGAATTCGAAACCGCGCACAGAAAAGGCTGTGATTTCATTGCCGATTATGTATGCGTGAAGCCGGAACCGGCGGACATTGTAATCACGACAAACGGCGGTTATCCGCTGGATCAGAATGCCTATCAGTCACCCAAAGGCATGACAGCCGGGGAAGCCACTGTAAAGGACGGCGGCGTGATCATCATGCTGAGTTCCTGCACAGACGGCAACGGCGGAGATTTCTTCTATCATATCATCGCGGATGAACCGGATATCGAAACAGCGTATCAGAAATTCCTGGCAACGCCGCAGGAAGAGACGCGCCCGGATCAGTGGTGCTCGCAGATCTTTGCCCGGATCGCCCGGAAATATCGTGTGATCTTTGTGGCAGATCCCGAACAGAAAGAGATGATCGAAGGTCTGAAGGTGACGTATGCGCCGGATCTGGACACGGCTTATAAGCTGGCACGGGAATGGAAAGGGGAAGAGGCTTCCCTGACCTGTATTCCGAACGGCATTTCCGTGGTGGTACGAGACTAAAAACGGATGTTAGATACGGACTAAAAATTTAACGTTATAAAACGGACAGTATACATTACAGACGCCCGGAGCAGGAAAGAATGGTTACTTTACCTGTTTCGGGCGTCTGGCATACCAGGTCTGCTGAATGATCCTGCATACAGGCCTTTCCTGCATACAGACAGACCGGTTGACTTATCGTTTCAGATCCTGTGTAGCTTCAATTTCCTTCAGCATCTCCAGCCGGTGGGCGTGGCGGCCCCCGACGAATTTCGTGGTCAGGAAAAGGTCGGCCATCATAATTGCCAGGCCGGGACCGATCACACGGCCGCCGAGACACAGCACATTGGCGTCATTGTGTGTACGGGTCAGCTGGGCACTGTAACAGTCGGAACAGCAGGCCGCACGGATGCCGTTGATCTTATTTGCTGCGATGGACATGCCCAGACCCGTGCCGCAGCAGAGAATAGCCCGTTCACATTCGCCGCTTATGACAGCCTTGGCCACGGGAACGGCGATCGTCGGATAATCGACCGGGTTCTCGTCATAACTGCCGAAATCTTTTACTTCATACCCTTGTTCTTCCAGGTGTTGTTTTATGGCTTCCTTCAAAAGAAATCCGCCGTGGTCACTTCCCAGTGCAATCATAACTGCAGCCTCCTGCCATGTGTTTTTATCTCATTCCAACAGCTGTTTGGAATCCTTGCCTGTTCTGTCTGTATTCCGACAGGTCTATTTTACTGTTGTTTCCGTGTTTATTCAATGCCTTGTTTTTTTGTCTTGTTTTTGTGCGAATATGTCACAAAACGGCTTTATTTTCGTAATATTTTAATATATAATATTTCTGAATGTGTACGTCATGACCGGATCCGGCAGAACGGCAGCTGCAGGCAGCAGCCGGATCTGTTCTGTTGCACGCGGAAACAGGGGAAAAACAGGTAGCAAGGAGAAAGATCTTGGATAAAGCAGAATATCAGCAGAAGCTGGACGAACTGACCATTTGTGTGGAAGACGGGGACTATAAAGGCGCGCTGCCGATCGTCGAGGCGATAGACTGGAGACGGGTAAAAAGCGTAAAAACGCTGAACATGGTGGCGGATGTCTATGAGCAGAATCGTAATTTTGAAAAAATGAAAGAGATTCTGATGATAGCGCAGACCCGCACATCCATCGGGCGCGGCGTTTTATCGAGGCTGGTAGATGTCTGTCTGCGGCTGGGGCAGGTGGATCAGGCGGAAAAGTATTTTCATGAGTTTTCCAAGGTCGCTCAGAATGACAATTCCCGCTACGTGCTCCAGTATAAACTGTTCAAGGCGAAAGATGCCCCGCTGGATTCCCAGATCAAGGTCCTGGAAGAGTACCGGGAGAAAGAATATACCGAACGATGGGCCTACGAGCTGGCTGAGTTATACTCCCGTGCCGGTGAAGAAAAGAAATGCGTAGAGGCCTGTGATGATCTGATCCTCTGGTTCAATGAAGGAAAATACGTGCTGAAGGCGATGGAGCTGAAGAAGCAGTACGAGGCGCTGACCCCGAATCAGGAGATCCTCTACAACCGCGAACGGGATGCGGAAGCACGCCGCCTGCGCGAAGCGGCCGCAGCCAAAGCAGCCGAAGAAGCGGCAAGGAAAGCGGAAGAAGAAGCAGCGAGAAAGGCAGAAGAAGAAGCGGCCAAAGCGGCGGCGGAAGAAGAAGCCCGCGCACAGGAAGAAAAAGAAGCAGCAGAAGCGGCCGAGGCAGCAGAGGAAGCAGAAGGATCCGACCAGTTCCCGAAGCCGACTCCGACAGAGGAACAGAAAGAAGTGGTATTCCGCTTTGAGCCGGAGGATGGAGAGATGCCGGAAGACGGCAGGGTGCCGGATGCGGTCAAAGAAGAAGATGAGGAAGAAGAAAGCGGAGAAGAGAACGAGGTTGTGACAAACCGTTTCCTGAAGGGGTTCCACAATGTATTCGGCAGACGCGGAGACAGAAAGCAGGAAAAAACCGGTTACGAAAGTGCAGGGGAAGAACCGGACGAAAAAGACCTTAAAGTCCGGGAACTGATTTCGGAAGAAAAAGCGGCGGCAGCGCCGGCGGAAGCACCGGTCCGGGAAGAAGCCGCTCCGTCTGAAGCAGAGCCGGCAGAGGAAGAAACCGTTTCGGAAGAAATGCCGGTACAGGAAAAGCAGCCGGAAAGAAATCAGGATGATTTTGATCTGGAAGGATTCCTGCATGAGATGGAGGGAGCCATATCCGAAGAAATCATTTCCGGAGAATATAAAGAACACAGAGTCACACCGGTACAGGAAGAGATTCCGGTGCCGCAGCTGTCCGGCACGGAGAAACTGATCGAAGCGATGGATGCGGCGCAGGCAGCGGAAGAAGAGGCAGTCAGGAAAGCAGACACGGAAGAAGTTTCCGGTACAGACAAAGAGTTCCGGGCAGAACCCCGGCAGACACCGGCAGAGGATACCGTCACAGAGAGTGCGGATCGGGGAACCGTGCAGAGGGAGAGCGGCGAAGAGGTGAACAATACAGCGGCGGAAAGCATTCAGGCAGCTGTTGAAAGCGTTGTGCCGGCAGAAGCACTGCATCAGGCGGCAGAAGAACTGGCTGCCAAGGCAGTGTCGGAAAAACCGAAACCAAAATACAACGAAGAGCTGGAAATTCCGGATGAAGAACCCACGCCGGAAGAGAAAAAGGCGCATACGATTCCGCTGGGCATGATCGGACAGAACACCGTGCCGATTTCGATCGATAAGATCCTCAGCTCCGAAACCGCAGAAGAACAGCGGATCCGTATTCTGAACAGAGCCAGACCGACCCGGATGAACGAAGAACAGCGCAAGACGTTCACGTATTTTGCGCGTATACCGGGAATGGACAGCCAGATCCTGGAAGCGATCAGCAGCGTATACGAACATGCCGGTGAACGCACGTCGCTGCATGGCAATATCGGCGTCATGGGAGCCAGGGGCACAGGAAAATCGAGACTGTCTCACGGGCTGATCATCACGATGTGCAAAGACATGGATCTTTCTGCAGTCAAGGTGGCACGGATCAAAGGCGATGATCTGAATACCAAGGACCCGGTCCGTATCGTCAATCTGATGTCCGGCGGTTTTCTGATCATAGAAGAAATCAGCCATGTCAACGAGCAGACGCTGGCGAAGCTGAATCAGTCCATGGAATTCAGGACAGACTGCATGATCGTGATCATCGAGGATGAAAAAACGGCCATGCGTGCCTTCCTGAAAGCGAATCCGACTTTTGCGGCCAAATTTGACAAACTGATTTCCATACCGGTCTTCACCAATGATGAACTGGTTACGTTTGCGCGTACGTATGCGGCGGAGAATGACTGCCAGCTGGATGATCTGGCCATTCTGGCCCTGTATACGAAAATCGGAAACCAGCAGAGCGAAGACGATCCGGTTACCATTTCTGTAGTACGGGATATGGTCGATAAAGCGATCGATCATTCGATGCGCGGCCGTCGGCGCAGCAAACGGGTCGGAAAACGGGGAGAGACATCCCGTCTGACCATCCTGCACGAAAAAGATTTTGAATGATGCCGGAACCCTATCTGGCAAAACCGGCTGCAGCCATTTCCATCCTGCAGCAGTACGGGATCCGTACGCAGAAAAAATACGGACAGAATTTTCTGATCGATGCCCATATACCGGAAAAGATCGTTGAAGCCGCCGGTGTTACCGGGTCTGATTGTGTTCTGGAAATCGGCCCGGGAATCGGCACGCTCACACAGTATCTGGCAGCCAGGGCAGGACGCGTGATCGCAGTCGAAGTAGATACCGGACTGATCCCGGTGCTTTCGGAAACGCTGGCGGAATATGAAAACACGCTGGTGATCTCTGCGGATGTGCTGAAAGTAGACCTGAAGAAGCTGATCGAGGATCACGCACAGGACAGACCGGTCAAGGTGGTGGCCAATCTGCCGTATTACATCACGACCCCAATCCTGATGTCCATGCTGGAAGCACAGCTTCCGGTTCTTTCCTATACATTAATGGTACAGAAAGAAGTGGCAGACCGGATGCAGGCCGCCCCAGGTACAAAAGACTATGGGGCGTTGTCTCTGGCCGTGCAGTATCATACCGTTCCGGAGATCGTTTTACAGGTATCTCCGGGATGTTTTTTGCCGAAACCGAAGGTCGGAAGCACCGTGATCCGGCTGACAAGCCGGCCGGCACGGCTTGCGGAAAATGAAAAAGAAGCGTTATTCCGTATTATCCGTGCCGTGTTTTCCCAGCGCAGAAAAACACTGTATAACAGTCTGCGCCATGCGGCAGAACTATCTTATACTGCCGGACAGATCACCGCGGCGCTGGAAAGCTGCCGCCTGCGGCCGGATATACGCGGCGAAGCGCTGTCCCTGGAACAGTTTATCGAACTGGAGAAGGCACTGGAACAGTAAGGCTATAACCCAACAGTAAAGACCCCCACATTATTGTGGAGGTCTTTCTTAAAGGAAGGAGATCCGATATACATCGGTATATGAAAAAGAAAAATTGAAACAATCATGCTATGAGTACAGTATAGGCATGAAATATGGACAGGCAATCATTAAAAAATTAACAAACTATGAACGTTTCGAAAATGTTTTATGACTGTACTGTCCATATATAGGGTTATGCCGGGCTGTTTTGCCTATTTCTGGCCATAATAGGCATTTGCGCCGTGCTTGCGGTAATAGTGTTTATCCTGCATGGCCTGGGGAGCAGGGCAGACATGAGGATTCAGCAGCTCGGTACGTGCGGCCATTTTGGCGCACTCTTCTACAACGACGGCATTATGCACGGCTTCGTGTGCATTTTTTCCCCAGGTGAAGACACCGTGGGATTTGCACAAAACACCGGGTACGGCAATATAATCCAGTCCGGAAGATTCGAAGGTATCGGCGATCACGACACCGGCATTGGCTTCATAGGCTTCGTCGATCTCCTGCGTCGTCAGGTGGCGCACACAGGGGATCTCACCGTAGAAATAGTCGGCATGGGTCGTGCCGTAACAGGGGATACCCCGGCCGGCCTGGGCCCAGCTGGTAGCCCAGGAAGAATGGGTGTGCACACAGCCGCCGATTTCCGGAAAACGGTTGTACAGAACCAGATGTGTGGGCGTATCGGAGGAAGGCGTATACCGGCCTTCCACTTTGTTTCCTTCCAGATCGACGACGACCATATCATCCGGCGTCAGCTGATCGTAGGCAACGCCGCTCGGTTTGATGACGAACAAACCGCTTTCGTGGTCGATGCCGCTCACGTTTCCCCAGGTGAAAGTTACCAGATTGTAAGCCGGAAGCAGCATATTGGCTTCGTAGACTTCTTCTTTCAGTTTTTCGAGCATTTTTATACCATCCTTTCGGTGCCGTTCAGCAGATACTTTGGGCATGACAGTGCCGGTCTGTTTTTTATTGTAACAAATCGCAGAATAAACGGAAAGATGCAAAAAAGCTGCGCACCATGACGGTGCGCAGCTGCTTCTGTATTCTGACTGATGTATGAAATACTTAGTTGATCATATCCTTCAGAGCTTTGCCGGCTTTGAATTTCGGTGTTTTGGAAGCTTTGATCTTGATTGTTTCGCCGGTCTGCGGGTTGCGGCCTTTGCGGGCAGATCTCTTGGAGACTTCGAAAGTACCAAATCCTACCAGCTGCACTTTATCACCTTTTTTCAGAGCTTTACCGATGGTGCCGGTGAATGCATTCAGGGCTGCCTCGGCGTCTTTCTTGGAAAGTTCGGCCTGGTCAGCGATTGCTGCAATGAGTTCTGTTTTATTCATGATTATTCCTCCTAAAAATTGTATTGAACTATATAATTTATACTCTTTCGAATATCTTTTGTCAATTGTTTTATCGGGCAAATACGGCTGAAATCAGACCATGCTGTTCATCAGTGCAACAAGGTCCTTTCCGAGGGCATCCGCTTTGGCTGTGGAGTCCTCCAGAGAAGATCCCTTTGTGCCGTAATAGAATTTGATCTTCGGTTCGGTTCCGGACGGGCGGACGCAGACCCAGGAGTCGTTATCCAGCTCGTAGTACAGGACATTGGATTCCGGCAGGCCGGTCTTCTTTGTTTCGCCGGTCACATAGTTTTCGGCGATATCCTTCTGGTAATCCCGGAAACCCTGTACTTTATATTCACCGATGGTTTCCAGCTTGGTGCTGCGCAGCTTCTCCATGATCGCGGTGATCTTTTCGGCTCCTTCCACGCCCTCGAAGGTGACGGATGTGCCGCCATCCATATAGAAGCCGTAGATTTCATACACTTCCAGCATGGCATCCCACATCGTCATGCCGCGGTCTTTATACCAGGCAGCGGCCTCGCACAGAGCCATGACGGCGCCGATAGAATCTTTGTCACGGGCATAGGTGCCGATCAGGCAGCCGTAGCTTTCCTCAAATCCAAAGAGATAGGTGCCGCGTCCTTCGGTTTCCATGCGGAGTATTTCCCGGCCGATCCATTTGAAACCGGTCAGGACTTCCAGACAGTCGGCGTTGTAGTAGCGTGCGATAGCTGGCGCCAGATTCGATGATACGATCGTGGTGATCAGGACGCCGTCGTCCGGCAGTCCCTGCAGGGCCTTTTTCTGGCTGATCTCGTAATGTGCCAGCAGGCAGGCGGACATATTGCCGGTTAGGGTATGATAGACACCGTCTTTGTCGCGGACGCGGCAGCCCAGTCTGTCGGCGTCGGGATCCGTTGCCAGTACCAGGTCGGCACCGATTTTCTTACCCAGGGCCAGGGCCATGTCAAAGGCTTCGTCTGCTTCCGGATTCGGATAGCTGACCGTCGGGAAATTGCCGTCCGGCAGCTCCTGCTCGGGAACCACATAGACCTGTTCGAAGCCAAGCTCCTTCAGAATACGGCGGGCGGGAATATTGCCGGTGCCGTGCAGCGGGGTATAAACGATCTTGAGATCTTTTCCCTGTGCCTGGATGGATTCCGGATGCAGGCAGCAGGCTTTGATGGCTTCGATGAACGCATCGTCGGCTTCTTTCCCGATGACCTGATACAGACCTGCTTTTTCGGCGGCTTCCTTTTCCATGGTCTTCACGGTGGCCCAGTCGGTCACATGCAGCACTTCATCCATAATGCCGGCGTCGTGCGGCGGCGTAATCTGCGCGCCGTCTTCCCAGTAGACTTTATAGCCGTTATACTGCGGTTTGTTGTGGCTCGCGGTGATATTGATGCCGGAAATACAGCCGTAATACCGGATCGCAAAGGAAAGCTCCGGCGTGGGGCGGAGAGATTCAAATACGTAGGCTTTGATACCGTTAGCAGCCAGGCAGAGAGCTGCTTCATCGGCAAATTCCGGAGAAAAATGACGGGAGTCGTATGCGATGGCAACACCTTTGTCTTCTCCGTGGATCTTCAGAATGTAATTGGCAAGGCCCTGCGTTGCTTTCCGGACGGTATACACATTCATGCGGTTGATACCGGCGCCCAGGATTCCGCGCAGCCCGGCGGTACCGAATTTCAGAGGAGCATAAAAACGCTCGCGGATCTCATGTTCGTCATCGGCAATGGCACGCAGTTCCGCTTTGGTTTCTTCATCAAAGTACGGATCATCGAGCCAGGATTGAAATACCTCTTTGTAACTCATAATTTTCTCCTCCAGTTTTTGTTTTCCAGTTTCTGCGTAGTGTTTGCAACAGGTTTTTACAACAGATCTTATAGATCGTTTACGATGACATTCCTGTGATTTTTAAGATAAGGAAGAAGATATTCCCTGGTATTCTTTGCCGGATCGTCCAGTACAAGATCCAGTGCGGCGGAAAGAAGTTTGCCGATCTCCGCGCCGGCAGGGATTCCCATGGCCAGCAGATCATCGCCCCCAATGGCCAGGTCTTTCAGATCGATGGCATCGCCGCGCTTCAGGATATCCGCCGCATAGCGGGCTACCTGCGCAATGCGGCGCAGCCGCTCGTCCCGGCGGTACTCGCTTTTTCCCATGGTATCCGCCTGCTGGATATCCAGCAGGAACGGGAACAATTCCTTTCCGACCGTATGCAGCGCGCGGCGGATTTCTTTTTCGTCAGCCTTCATCCACCAGTCATGATAGAGGATCAGCGTGCGGACTTTATGCATTGTATCGTTGTCCAGTTTCAGACGGCGCATGGTATCGTCGGCGATCTTTACACCAGCTTCGGCATGATCCGGAAAATGATCGTAGCCGTAGGTATCCATGCGCTTGCAGGATGGCTTGCCGGCATCGTGCAGAAGCATGGCCAGACGTACGACTTTGTCTTTCCGGGTATGCTGCATGGCCGTCAGCGTGTGGTCTCCGACGTTGTAAATGTGATAGGGTGAATTCTGCGGCGTCTGCATCATGGCGTCGAACTCGGGAAGTATCACACGCGTAATACCTGCTTCATAGGCGACACGCAGGTACT
Source organism: Eubacterium sp. (assembly GCA_024683035.1). Classification (GTDB taxonomy): domain Bacteria; phylum Bacillota; class Clostridia; order Lachnospirales; family Lachnospiraceae; genus Bilifractor. The sequence goes on along the minus strand of JAIKYQ010000195.1, from coordinate 13,332 downwards.
CCGGATGGTCGGAGCAGATCAGTTTGACCAGTTCGGAACAGATTCTTTCCGCACTGATATGCTGCAGATTCGATGCCTGATCCATCATGGCCAGCGCGGTCAGACGGTCGATGCCGAAATGCAGCTGCGCGGAAAAACGCACTGCCCTCAGGATGCGCAGGGCATCTTCCCGGAAACGGTCGGAAGCGTTGCCGACACAGCAGATTTTTTTCCGCTGCAGATCCCGCATGCCGCCGTAGAGATCGATCAGGCCCTCCTCTTCATTATAGGCCATGGCATTGATCGTAAAATCGCGGCGCAGCAGATCCTCTCCCAGTTTGGAGGTAAAGGTCACGCTGTCGGGATGGCGCGAATCGGAATAGGCTCCGTCAATACGGTAGGTTGTTACTTCGCAGGCACGGCTGCCTACCAGGACCGTCACGGTCCCGTGAGCGATGCCGGTATCAACGGTACGCTGAAAAACCTGTTTGATCTGATGCGGAAGCGCCGAGGTCGTGATATCCCAGTCATCCGGCTCGCGATTCAGAATGGAATCACGGACACAGCCGCCTACGGCATAGGCTTCAAAACCGTGGGCATGCAGGCTGTCCAAAATGATTTTTACAGTGGCGGGCAATTTGATTTTCATGACCCTAATGATACCTTATACTAAAGCGTAGTGCAAGAGAGGGAACAGCGAAAACGATTTCGCTGAAAAGCCTGAATTTATGCCGGAAAAGCATGAAATGTGAAATATATTTCATGAAATGAAAAATGTTCAATATTTCTTGACAAAACCTACGCCATCCCATACAATATGAGTGTATCTCTGAGAGGAACGAAAACAAACATGAACTCTCAGCAAACAAAACAACCTTTACTAACAGTTTTTTGAGAGGAAAGGAGAACTGTACATGAAAAAGGCTACCAAGTTTTTAGGCATCGTTATGGCCGGCGTTCTGGTAATCGGAATGATGAGTGGCTGCGGCGCGAAGAAAGAAGCTGAAAAGGCTGATTCCGCTGCCAAATCTGCTGTCGAAGAGGCTACCTCCGCAGCAGAAGAAGCTGCTTCCAAAGCTGCATCTGCAGCAGAAGAAGCTGTCTCTGCAGCAGAAGAAGCTGCCTCTGAAGCTGTCTCTGCAGCAGAAGAAGCTGTTTCCGAAGCCGCTGAAGCTGTCTCTGAAGCTGTAGAAGAAGCTACTTCTGCCGAAGCTGCTTCCGCTACCACCGAAGCTGAGGCTTCCGAAGCCGGCGGCGCAAGAGCTCCGCGCAGCGGCGACAAGTACACAGTCGGTGTTTCTGAGACCACGATCACAAACCCGTTCTTCACAACGATCGCCAACCAGTGCGAAGAGATCTGTGCAGAAAAAGGCTGGAACGTCATCATTGCTGATGGTAACGGCGATGCCAACAAGCAGATCACTGATATGGAAGACATGGTCACACAGGGTGCCGATATTATCCTCTGCTCTTCCTATGATCCGCAGATCATGAAAGAGACCGTCGATCGTTTCCGTGAGGAAGGTGTTCCGGTTGTTGCTATCGACTCCGGTATGAACGACGATGTCCGTGTTCTGACAACTGTTCAGGCTGCGAACTATGACAATGGTTTCCTTTGCGGACAGTGGTGCGCAGACCAGATGGGAACAACTCCTGTCAAGGCCGCCATCATCTCCGGTGAAGCCGGCACAAAGAACTCCCTTGACCGCCGCGATGGTCTGCTGGCCGGTTACATGGAGAGAGCTCTTGAGAAGAACGGCCACTTCGATCTTGAGGTTATCTTCCAGGGTTACTGCAAAGACTGGTCCGAAGCTGCTGCTACAGACGTTGCCGGTGACCTGGCTGCTCTGGGCGAAGAGTTCAACGTTCTGTTCTCCGAAGCCGACGTTATGACCATGGCTGCTATGACTGTTCTGGAAGACGCTGGCGTCGATCTGAGCAATGTTCTGATCGTCAACGCTGCTGACGGCCAGAAAGAAGCTTTCGAGCTGCTGATGGATGAAAACAGCAACTATGGCTGCACAGGTTCCAACAGCCCGACCGCTATCGCTGATATCGCTCTGAACGAAGTCGCTCAGAAGTGGTTCGACGGCGCTGACTGGTCTGACTTCAGCCCGAGAACCTACACACCGGCCGGCTGCGTCACAAAAGACAATGTCAAAGATTGGTACAATCCGGATTCTCTGTTCTAAGACAGACGAAAAAGAGAGTACGTCTTTAAGAAGGTGTGCAGTCTGATATAGAAGCATGCCTGAGAAAGGGGCGGAGTAATAAGATTTTACTCCGCCCTTTCTTTAAGAAAACAGGGTTGCAGATGAAAGGTTGGTGAGCAGGTTGGCTGAACAGTATGTGAATACAGTAGAGCTGAAAAACATTAGTAAGAGTTTCGGCGGCGTACATGCTCTGCAGGACGTTTCTCTCACCGTCAGAAAAGGTGAGGTTCATGCTCTGGTCGGACAGAACGGAGCAGGAAAGTCAACGCTGATGAAGATCCTGTCCGGTGCGTACAAAAAGGACAGCGGCGAGATCTACATCAATGGCAAGCATTTTGCCGGAAACAGTCTGGAAGAAGTCAAAAAAGCCGGACTGGGTATTATTTATCAGGAGTTTTCTCTGGCACCGCATCTGACGGTTGCTGAAAACATATTTATCAACAGAATGTCTCTGGGAAAGAAAACCATCAACTGGAGCAAGCTGTATAAAGAAGCGCAGAATATTCTGAACGATCTCGGATTTGATATAAATGCGAAGCAGCGTGTCGGAGATATGAGCGTTGCGTATCAGCAGGTAGTTGAGATTGCCAAGGTTCTGAGTCAGGATGTCAACGTTCTGATCCTGGATGAGCCGACGGCTGTGCTGACGCCGAAAGAGGTGGACCGTCTGTTCGTCCTTCTTCGCCGTCTGCTGGAAAAAGAAGTCAGCATCATTTATATTTCGCACAGACTGGATGAGATCTTTGCCCTGTCTGACCGCATTACGACCATGAAGGATGGCCGAGTCGTGGATACGGTCTACACGAAAGATGTCACCATGAATGAAGTTATCGAAAAGATGATCGGCCGCAGTTATGAGGCCATGTTCCCGGAGAGACCGGCGGAACAGCATCCGGATGTCGTGCTGAAATGTGAAAACATCACAAACGGCATTGCTGTGCAGAATGCCTCCTTTGAGCTGCACAGGGGTGAGATCCTCGGAATCGGCGGCCTGGTCGGCGCAGGCAAAACAGAAATGGCACGCGCCATTTTCGGCGCAGACAAAGGTTGCAGCGGAACGATCACCATGGAAGGCAAAACAATCCATGTCAGTTCTCCGCACGCGGCAATCCGCCACAGTATCGCGTACCTGCCGGAAAGCCGGAAAGAAGACGGTGTCCTTCTGACACAGTCCGTTCGTATGAATACGACGCTGGCGGCACTGCATAAGATCAGCAAATACGGCATCATCAATAAAAAGAAAGAAATTGAAGACACGAAGGAGATGATCCGGAAGCTGACGATCAAGACAGACGGCACAGAGATCCATGTCGGAAGTCTGTCCGGCGGTAACCAGCAGAAGGTATCTCTGGCCAAATGGATCTACAGTGACAACAAGGTGCTGATCCTGGACGAGCCCACGCGAGGTGTTGACGTCGGTGCTAAGATGGAGATCTACAACCTGATCGACCAGCTGACAAAAGATGGTATGTCCATTATCCTGATCTCCTCTGAAGTAGAGGAGCTGATCGGACTGAGTGACCGGGTCATGGTTCTGAACCGCGGTGTGACCAGCGGATTCCTGAACAGAGGGGAAGCGACCCAGACGAAGGTCCTGAACTATGCCGTCGGTGTAACGGATTAAAGGAGGAACGATTACAATGGCAGAAGCAAAAGCAAAAAAAGGCAGTGGGATCGGCCATTTTTTCAACCAGTATAATACGATCCTGATTTTCATCGCGTTCGTGATCGTTTCCACGATCATCAGCAGCAGTTTCCTGACATGGGGAAATATCACCAACCTGATGAAGCAGAATGCTGCGCTGGCCCTGTACAGCTTTGGTATGCTGATGGTCATCATGACCGGCGGTATCGACCTTTCCGTCGGTGCGATCGTCACACTGACCAACGTGCTGCTGGCTTATGAATTTGAAAAAGGCAGACCCGATCCGGTAGCCATCATCATCACGCTGCTGGCCGGTACGGTCATCGGCTGCATCACCGGTTTCATCGTTGCCTATATGAAAGTCGCACCCTTTGTTACCACCCTGGCGATGCTGCAGATCGCCAAAGGTATCGGGTATATCATCTGCAGCGGTTCTTCGATCCAGCTGAAGAGCGAAGCCTATAAGAACTTCAGCCGTGCGTATTATCTGGGATTCCCATCTCAGTTCTATGTCATGATCGTGGTATTTATCATCTTGCTGCTGGTCTTCCGGTATACGACGTACGGACGTCTGGTTCTGGCTATCGGTTCCAATGAGGAAGCTGTTCGTCTGTCCGGTGTCCGCACCAACCCGATCCGCATGTCCGTGTATGCAGTTTCCGGTTTCCTGTCTGCTCTGGCAGGTATGCTGGTTGCCGGCCGTACCGGTGTCGGTTCTCCGCTTTCCGGTGACGGTTATGAAATGGATGCCATCGCTTCCTGCGTTATCGCGGGTGCCAGCCTGGCCGGTGGTAACGGCAGCGTGCTGAAGACCATTTTCGGTGTATTTACTCTGGGTCTGATCAGTAACATCATGAACCTGATGAAGGTTCCGGCGTATCCGCAGATCGTTGTCAAGGGTGTCATCATCCTGATCGCGGTTCTGATCCCGGCCATCACCAACAGAAATAAAGCCACGAACACCTGATTGCTAACAGTTTGGAAAGCCTGACGTCGGCGTGCCTGCACGCAGAGACGGCAGGCCTTCTATGCTGAACAATACTAATGTCTATCTACTTAGAGGAAAGGAGTAGCAGAATGAGTATTCCGAAAACGATGAAAGCACTGGTTGCCTATGGTCTGAACGATTATCGTCTGGAAACTGATTTCCCGGTTCCGGAGATCGACGACGAGCAGATCCTGATCAAGGTAGAAGCCTGCGGTATCTGCGCCGGCGACGTCAAGGCACAGCATGGTGCAGCCAAATTCTGGGGCGATGCGAATCAGCCGGCATGGGTAAAACCCCCGTTCATCCCGGGACATGAATTCCTCGGTGAAGTAGTGGCTGTCGGTGCCAAGAGCGCACATGGCGTGAAGATCGGCGATCGTGTAGCTACAGAACAGATTGCTCCCTGCGGCGAGTGCATGTTCTGCAAATCCGGCAGATATTGGATGTGCCAGAAACATGATATCTACGGATTCCAGAGCAATGTCAACGGCGGCATGGCAGAATATGTCCGCATCAACAAGACCGGTCTGGTCTATAAAGTGCCGAAGGATCTGGAAATGGAAAAAGCGATCCTGGTTGAGCCGTATGCCTGTGCCAAGCACTGCATCGACAGAGCCCAGATCACATACGATGATGTCGTGGTCATCTCCGGCGCCGGCCCGCTGGGCATGGGTATGCTGGGAGCAGCCAGACTCTGCAATCCGAAGAAGCTGATCATGCTGGATCTGAAGCAGGATCGTCTGGACAAGTGCCTGGAATTCGGCGCTGACCTGGTATTCAATCCGGCGGAATGCGACGTTGTGGAAGAAATCCGCAAACTGACAGACGGCTACGGCTGCGATATCTATGTTGAAGCCACCGGTGCTCCGCCCAGTGTTATCCAGGGTCTGAACATGATCCGTAAGCTGGGACGCTTTGTTGAGTTCTCTGTGTTCGGCAGCGAGACAACGGTCGACTGGTCCATCATCGGCGATTCCAAAGAACTGGATCTGCTGGGTGCTCACCTGTCTCCGTACTGCTTCCCGACTGTCATCGACTGGATCGCAGAAGGCAAACTGCCGACAGCCGGCGTAACCTCTCATGTCTTCCCGATCGACGAGTGGGAGCATGCCTTTGAAGTAGCCGGCAAGGGCGACGGTTCCATGAAGGTTGTTCTGACACTGTAAGAACAGACGGTCAGAAAGCAATCTTTACAACAGAATCATAACCGGACGGAATCACCGAGACCGGAATTCCGTCCGGATCGACAGCAAGGAGTATGACGGGATATCCGGCATATCTGCAGCGGACTCTGCAGATATGCCGTTTCCTGTACATAAAAACTGCTTGAGAAAGATTAACAGGGAGAAAAAGATGGCAAAACAGATTAAAATCAAAGAACTCACACCGGAAGCATTCAATCCGTATGGCAGTTATCTGAGTATCGTCAACCCGACAGGCTATGAACTGACCGGCACCTATCATACTTTCTACCGCGACGTGGTGCGCTGGGTCCCGGGCAATCTGGATCCGATCTGCCTGTCTTCGCTGATCGTAAAAAAGAATGAATCATTTGTCTGCACGGGTATGGAATACCATGATCATACCGAAGAAGTACAGTTGCCGGTCGATACCGACGGCGTGCTGTTCATCGCTCCGGCCAACGGCGGGGATCTCTGTGCGGATGAAGTGGAGGTTTTCCATATTCCGGCCGGCACCCTTCTGTGCCTGCGCAGAGGAACCTGGCATGATGTCATGTATCCGAAGAATGCTGATAAGATCAGCATCCTGATCGGTCTTCCGGAGAGGGTATATCACAACGATCTTGTCTGGAAGGATTTTGAAGAACCGGTACAGGCGGTTTTCGAATAAGTCGCAGGAGGGCGGTTCCGATGGAGCCGCCCTTTTCCTTGACAGAGATTCGCAGTTTGGCTATGATGATACAAGCGTTACAATGCGGTAAGAGGCTTGAAAGGGCATCTGAGTAAATAAACTGACACAGCGGAATGGAGTTAAGCATGGCAAAGGAAAAGAAGTTAGTAGAAGCGATCACCTCGATGGAAGAGGATTTTGCACAGTGGTATACGGATGTGGTCATCAAGGCGGGTCTGATCGCCTATTCCAATATCAAGGGTTTCATGGTCATTAAGCCGGCCGGATATGCGCTTTGGGAAGCGATCCAGAAGCATCTGGATGCACGGTTTAAGGCGACCGGCGTGGAAAACGTCTATATGCCGCTTCTGATTCCGGAGTCGTTGCTGCAAAAGGAGAAGGATCACGTAGAAGGCTTTGCGCCGGAAGTGGCCTGGGTGACGCACGGCGGTACGGAACCGCTGCAGGAGCGGCTGTGTGTACGGCCGACGTCCGAAACCCTGTTCTGTGATTTTTATAAAGACGATGTGCATTCTTACCGGGATCTGCCGCGTCTCTACAACCAGTGGTGCTCTGTTGTCCGCTGGGAGAAGGAGACCCGTCCTTTCCTGCGTTCCCGTGAATTCCTGTGGCAGGAAGGTCATACGATCCATGCCACGGCCGAAGAAGCCGAAGAACGGACAAAACTGATGCTGCAGGTGTATGCAGATCTCTGCAGGGAAGATCTGGCAATTCCGACCATCAAAGGTCAGAAAACGGAAAAAGAAAAATTCGCCGGGGCAGAACATACCTATACGATCGAAGCCCTGATGCACGACGGAAGAGCCCTGCAGTCCGGTACCAGTCATAATTTCGGTGACGGCTTTGCCCGGGCATTCGGCATGCAGTTCACGGATAAAGACAACAGTCTGAAATATGTTTCCCAGACTTCCTGGGGCCTGTCCACGCGGATCATCGGTGCCCTGATCATGGTCCATGGAGACAACAGCGGGCTGGTCCTGCCGCCGCGCATTGCGCCGACACAGGTAATGATCGTGCCGATCCGGCAGGATGCGGAAGGTGTTCTGGATAAGGCGAAAGAACTGCAGAAGCAGCTTGCGGCACAGGAGATCCGGACCGGTCTTGACGATACGGATAAGAGTCCGGGATGGAAATTTGCCGAACAGGAGATGCGCGGGATCCCGCTCCGGCTGGAACTGGGACCGAAAGATCTGGCACAGGGACAGGCAGTCCTGGTCCGCCGTGATACAAGGGAAAAAGAGATCGTACCGTTTGAAGAGCTGGCAGAGCGGATCCCGGCACTGTTGGAGACGATCCAGGCAGATATGTACAGACGGGCGGAAGAGCATCTGAATTCCCATACATATGAAGCGCACACCTATGACGAGTTTAAAGAGACCATTGAGAAAAAACCGGGCTTTATCCGGGCAATGTGGTGCGGAGATCAGGCCTGCGAAGACAAAATAAAAGAAGAAACGACAGCCACCAGCCGCTGCATGCCGTTTGATCAGGAACCAATCTCGGATGTCTGCATATGCTGCGGCCGTCCGGCCAAACATCTGGTGTACTGGGGCAAGTCTTACTGATCCCGTGATCCGGATGATGAAAGCCGGATTATAAAAAACATCAGGAAAAACACAAAAAGACGATTCCTTTTTGCGTGAAAACGGTGTATGATAGGTGAAGCATAACACAAGATGTTGTGCTTCACTTTTTGTAACCGGCCATATGTTGGCCTTATGTCAATCCAGATATATCTATACGGGGAGTTGATATATAGACGGGGCAGGGGGAATTTCCCCCTGTCCCAAATCTTTAAGGAAGAAAAACGTATGTATGCTTTAATGGGGATCATCGCAGGAGCACTGCTTTCCATGCAGACGGCTGCCAATGCCAGGCTGCGCAGTTTTGTGAAATCGCCGTATGTCTCGGCACTTATTTCCTGCATCGTCAGTCTTGTGCTGGCAATTTTGCTGTTGGCTGTGCTGCACGTCGGGGGGAAACTGCCCGGTGCTGATTTTTCCGGAACATCCTGGTGGATGTTTCTGGGAGGCTTCTTTGGTGTCTTTGTACTGACAGGGTGCATCATACTCTTTCCGATCCTCGGAGCGGTGCAGACAACGGTACTGCCTCTTTTTGGACAGATCCTGCTGGGAGCTCTGATCGATTTCTTCGGCTGGTTCGGATCTGCCGGCAAACCGTTTTCCCTGCGCTTTCTGGCCGGTATAGGGATTCTGGCTGTCGGGATCGTATGTGTTGTGATCCTGCCGGAGCAAAGCGCCGGGAAGAAAAACACACCGGTTCTCCGGAACAGTCAAAAGCGGGTTTGCCAGGCTGCGGCGGTTCTGATCGGAATGGCCTCGGCTGCACAGGCAACCGTGAACGGCAGGCTGGGCCGTGTTTTGGGATCTCCGCTCTATGCAGCCGTCATTTCGATTTCCACGGTCGTTATTCTGGCGTTACTGATCAATCTGAAACAGGGGACTCTGAAGAGCGCCGGAACTCTGTTCAGAGGCAGAGCAGCGCTGTGGGCATTTCCGGGAGGGGTCTTCGGTGTCGTATTTATTCTTTTGAACGCGTCGCTGGCACCGGTGGTCGGGACAGGTTCCCTTATGGTTTTTTCTGTGGCCGGCCAGCTTCTCTTCAGCCTGCTGATCGAGCGTTTCGGATGGTTTTATGCGCAGAGAAAAGCCATCCGTCCGGTACAGATCCTGGGTCTGCTCTTTATTATGGCCGGGGTCGTTATGGTAGAGGTCATGTAGGGATCCAGTGTTTTATACAGGAGGTAAAAATGAACGCTTATCGTCATGTCGTGCAGTATTACGAAACAGACAAAATGGGGATCACACATCACTCCAATTATATCCGGTGGATGGAGGAAGCACGGATCGATTATTTATCACAGACCGGACTGTCCTATGCCAGGCTTGAAGAGAGAGGACTCCTTTCCCCGGTGCTGTCCGTGAGCGGCCGGTACCGCCATGTCACTTCATTCCCGGAGGAAATCTTTATCCTGGTTTCCATAGCGGAATTACGCGGAGTTAAGCTGAAGCTGGCTTATACCATGCATAATGCGGCGGGAAAGCTTGTATTTGAAGGAGAATCCGAGCATACGTTTCTGAATCGGGAATTGAAACCGGTCCGTCTGAAGAAAGACTATCCGGATTTGTATGAAGCATTGCTTTCCGGTATGGAAAACCCGGAGGAGGCTTCATGACCGCAGGATATGCCGAAGAGAAGGCCACAGGGGGCAGTGAAACGGAAGAGCAGTCTATAGAGGATGCCGTACAGAAACGGTTTGGAACGCATACACGAATAACAGGCAAAACACCGGTTTCCGGCGGTGATATCAATGCTGCATTCCGTCTGACGCTGTCCTGCAAAGGATCGGTCTTTCTGAAATGCAATGAAAAAGCATGCGCTGCCATGTTTGATGCAGAGGTACAAGGCCTGCAGGCGCTTGCCGCTTCCGGCTGTATAGCTGTGGCGGAACCGCTGGCGTACGGGGTGGATACCAATGAAAAATGTGCTTTTTTACTGCTATCCTATATCAAAGAAGGAAAGCCTAAAGCTTCCTTCTGGGAAGACTTCGGGCGTTCACTGGCAGCACTTCACCGGCAGGAGACAGGCCGCTTTGTGCCCGGCGGGCGGTATGGGTTCTTCCAGGACAACTATATCGGAACAAGCCGGCAGCATAATGCACCGCATGGCTCCTGGATCTCTTTTTTCAGAGAGGAGCGGCTGATGCCGCAGTTATCCATGGCCGACCGGTGGTTTGACAGAGAAGAACGGATCCGCTGCAGCCGGCTGCTCGAAAGGCTGGATGAGCTGCTGATCGAGCCGCCCTTTCCTTCCCTTCTGCATGGGGACCTCTGGGGCGGAAACTTTATGACCGGACCGGAAGGGGAAGCCGTACTCATCGACCCGGCCGTCTATGTGGGATGCCATGAAGCGGATCTGGCGATGACAGAGCTCTTCGGGGGTTTTTCGCCGCGCTTCTACGACGGATACCGGGAAGTGCTGCCTGTAGACGGCGGATACAAAGAACGCCGCGATCTCTATAACCTGTACCATTTGCTGAATCATCTGAATCTGTTTGGAAGCGGGTACCGGTCAGCGGTGCTGCAGATTTTGTACAGATACACATAAAGCAAGGCGGGATATGTCTGTCTGCAGAGGGAAAACGTTACGAATACAGAGGTATTGTACTGATGAAACATAACTACGACCGGAACAAATATCTGGTATTTGCTTCTTATATCCGTCCGCATGGGAAAGCCTTTGCCATCGATATGATCCTCTCGCTGGCGATCGCGCTGATCGACCTGATCTTCCCGATGGTGTCCAGAAGAGCCATGCAGGAACTTTTGCCGCAACAGCTGTACCGGACCTTTTTCCTGGTCATGGGCATACTGTTGGCAGCCTATCTGCTGCGGGCATTTTTCCAGTATCTGGTAACCGTGATCGGGCATCGCATGGGAACGATGGTGGAAGCGGATATGCGCCGCGACGTGTTCGAGCACATGCAGCAGATGTCCTACAGCTTTTTCGACCACAACCGTACCGGGGTGCTGCTGGCCAGGGTTACGAACGATTTGTTTGAAATCGTAGAACTGGCGCATCATGGACCGGAGAATCTGCTGACCTGCGGCGTTACCATTCTGGGCGCCATTGTTATTCTTTTCTTCATCAACTGGAAGCTTTCCCTGGTGTTGCTGATCCTGCTACCGATCTGCCTAATCTTCGGTATGCGGCAGCGGATCGCGATGGAAAATGCAAACCGCGAAGTCAGGAAAAAAACGGGAGAGATCAACGCGGCGATCGAAAGCGGGATTTCCGGTATCCGGACTTCCAAAGCATTTGCGAACGAAGCGGCAGAGAATGAAAAATTCGAAGCAGCCAACGAGGCATTTAAGAAGAGCAAGGTCGGATTTTACCGTGCCATGGGAAAATTTATGGCCGGAACCGAAGCAGCTGTCGGTCTGATGCAGGTAGCGGTCATCACATTTGGCGGCTATCTGATCATGCGCGGCGAAATGAATTATATAGACCTGATCACCTTTACACTGTATATTTCTACATTTACGACCCCGATCCGGAAAATGATGCAGTTTATGGAGATCTATACGCAAGGCATGACCGGATTTGACCGCTTTCTGGAGATCATGCGTACCCGGCCGCTGATCGAAGATGCGCCGGATGCACATCCTCTGGGAGAAGCAAAAGGGGAGATCGCTTTTGAACATGTGAGTTTTTCTTATGATGACGGCACAGAGGTCCTGAAAGACATCAGTCTGAAGATCCGGCCGGGTGAAACGGTTGCGTTGGTCGGCTCTTCCGGCGGCGGAAAAACCACGATGTGCCATCTGATCCCGCGGTTCTATGATGTGACAGAAGGAAGGGTGCTGGTGGACGGACAGGATGTACGCAGCCTGACGCAGGAGAGCCTGCGCCGGAATATCGGTATCATCCAGCAGGACGTGTTTCTGTTTGCCGGTACGATCATGGAAAACATCCGCTATGGCCGGCCGGATGCCACGGACAAAGAAGTATTGCAGGCTGCTGCCGCCGCGCAGATCCATGAGGAAATCCTGCAGATGCCCGATCAGTACCAGACGTATGTGGGAGAACGGGGCGTCGTGCTCTCAGGGGGACAGAAGCAGCGGATCTCGATCGCCCGCGTGTTTTTGAAAAATCCTCCGATCCTGATCCTGGATGAAGCGACATCGGCACTGGATTCGGTAACGGAAGCCAGGATTCAGGAAAGCCTGGAGCAGCTTTCAGAAGATAAGACCTGTCTGGTCATTGCGCATAGGCTTTCTACAGTACGGGATGCAGACCGGATTGCCGTGATCGAAGAACAGCATATTGCCGAGCAGGGAACCAGGAAAGAATTGCTGGAAAAAAACGGCATCTATGCGGAACTGGAGCGGACGCAGGAACTGACATAAAGTCCTGTCATACCGCTCAAAAAAGCATTGACAGACGACAGAACCCTGCTATAATAAAAATAGGAATTATTCCTGTTTTAGACCCGCCTAACTTTAGGAAGGAAGCATGACTGGTATCAAACACAGCCGACAGCGCGATGCAATTCGGGACAATCTTCGAAGCCGAAGCGACCATCCCACGGCAGAGATGGTTTTTACAGATATCCGGATCCGGTACCCCAGGATCAGTCTGGGAACGGTATACCGCAATCTGGGCCTTCTGACCGAGCTGGGGGAGATCCGGCATCTTCCCTCGGAAATGGGAGCGGACCGCTATGACGGCAGACTGGAGCCGCACAGCCATTTTATCTGCCGGCAGTGCGGGGGCATTCAGGATCTTCCGCCGGTCAAGGCGGAAATCCTCAGAGACAGCATCGGAGAGCTGGTTGACGGCGTCATTGAAGAAAGCCGCGTTGTATTTTCCGGTTTATGCAGCGTTTGTTTCCGCGAAGGATCGGAATAGCAGCCGGAGGCAGACAGGCCGGCATACAGCATCAGGACAACAGAAAACAGGTACGGAATCAGGGCGTCAGCGGAAAACCGATACATCGGAACCGCATAATAATAAACAATCATTTATAAAAGCAAAGGAGATTACAAAATGGCGAAATGGGTATGCAGCGTATGTGGTTATGTACATGAAGGCGACACTCCTCCGGAGAAATG
>JAIKYQ010000169.1 GCA_024683035.1 Eubacterium sp. | reverse complement strand
CTGACAGGTCATAATGACCGCATCGTAGAACGGAAGTTTGTCCAGACCGTCGGGATCGCAGAGGTCACACTTTGCTTTCTCTTTGACAGCGCGTGCTTCGATGCCGGCAAAACCCTCTTTCAGGACAGTCTCCATATTGACAAGCCAGTGTCCGCAGCCTTTGGTAAGCGTATACCCGCAGGTGAAGACAAGGGCATCCATGGCGGCTATGGTATCTTCGGAGAGCAGCGAAACGGTCCGGTCGTATACCGATTTCCCTCTCCAGTAAGGGATGATACGCCGGATCGTTTCCTTAGTCTCTTCCGTAATCTCAAAACGTGAGCCGTCACGTTTTTCAAATTTATCCAGTTCGTCTATGATCCATGTGTTTACGGCAGGATTGATGGTAGAAACGCGCAAGCCGTCTGCCTGATTGCCGACGATCAGATCCCAGTCCCAGATCAGGACAGTCATCTCTTCGAGAACTGCCTTAAGACCCAGAGCCGCTTTTATGATCGGCACCGCCTGTTCATTTTCCTGATAAACGCGCGTAACGATCTCAGCCCGTTCAGCACTGATGCGCGGCACAGTATCGATCAGCGTTTCACGGAATCGTTTATTCCTGTCCGAGAGACACAGATTCATGGCATTCCTCCTACATGACGCCTTTCTGCAGCAGGAAACAGCCATAGGGAAGTCTTTCACTTGTGCATACCGTTAATACTGCTTTTCCGGCTTTTTCATAAAATTTGGTACGTTCGATCGTGCCCATGACCGCTTCGTCATAGCCGTTCTTCACAAGGGCTGCTTTTGCGTCATCCCATGCCTGAGACTGATCCATGGTGACACCGCTGTCGGCATCCGGGACCATGTATTCGATCGGATGATCACAGTATTCCACGTCCAGTGGCAGCAGCTGCAGGATCGCATCGATCATCTCGGCTGCCGTGTTCCCTTTCGCATAGACACAGGTCGCATTCGGACTTTTGGAATAGGGCGGATAGAAGTCATCGGCAACGACGAGAATATCGCCATGTCCCATTTCCGCAAGAGCGAGCAGAAGTTCTGGGCTGATTTCTTTCGGGATTCCTTTTAACATATTGGTTCTCCTCCTTTTTTCCTAGTGCTGTTCCAAAAACGCATCTATTTCTTCCCGGGTCGGCATAGAGGGCGTCGTCCCGATCTTCTGTACGGAAAGAGCGGCAAGAGCCTGCGCGAAGCGGGCTCCTTCCCACAGATCCTTTCCTTCCGAAAGAGCGGCCAGAAGGCCTCCGTTGAACGCATCGCCCGCGCCGGTCGTATCCACAGCCTTGACGGAAAATGCAGGCACCAGCTCCTCACGGGATCCGTCTGAGATAAAGACACCGAGTTTGCCCATGGTAATCACCACTACTTTGACACCTTTTTCCCGGAAATAGGCGGCAGCCCGTTTTGCCGAGGCTTCATCGACAACCGGAATACCGGTCAGGGATTCGGCTTCCACTTCATTCGGAGTGACCATATATACATTGGACAGGAATTCATCGCTGATCGGGGAATACGGTGCCGTGTTCACGATCACTTTGCAGCCGTGCTTCACGGCCAGATCGGCCACACGTTCGTTGGCATCCTGATTGACTTCGAGCTGGAGAAGGATATACTCGCTTTCTGCGATCCGGTCTTCTAACCGGTCCACATCCTCCGCGGTGATCGTGTCATTCGACGCCGGTGTGATGATGATCTCATTCTGACCGGTCTGTTCGTCAACGAGAATGACAGCGGCGCCGGTGTCGGTTTCCTCTGTGAGGATCATGTAGTCTTTAGGCATACCCAGCTCATCCATCGTGTTCAGTGCGATCATACCGAACGGATCTTCTTTCAGCTTTGCGACCATGACGACGTCCGCGCCGGCTTTATGTGCGGCAACGCATTGATTAAAGCCTTTGCCGCCCGGTCCCATTTTGAACATCGATCCGCGTACGGTTTCGGCAGGTACCGGCAGATGCGGAGCCCGGGCCATAAGATCCACAACATAGCTTCCAAAAACAGTTACCTTACTCTTCATAAATATGGTCACCATCCTTCCTGAAATTAGACAGATTAATTATATCATAACCGCATAAGATAGCAATAATACCAGGCTGCTCTGAAAGGACAAAAGATGCAATATTCCTTTCGAATCCGGATTGGAGAATGTCTGCAGGAGTAATTATAAAAAACCCTTGCAAAGAGGAACAAAGTACGGTATAATTTCACCTTGTCAGACGGTGACTGACAAGAGAAAAGGGCGGTTTCCCGAGTGGCCAAAGGGGGCAGACTGTAAATCTGTTAGCGACGCTTTCGGTGGTTCGAATCCACCACCGCCCATGAAAAGAACTTTCGGAGTATTCGAAAGTTCTTTTCTTTTATTTCAGATATATCCCCCATACAAACTGAGGTATAAATCGAAAAAAAAGACGACAGTTTGCAGGATTAAAGATCCCGTGACGGCGTACTACAATGACAGCAGCTGTGATGCCGGTAAAACACCGGAAGAAAGTAAAAGATCGTACAGGAGGGATTGTCATGCTTACCATCGATTCCAAAGTAAAAGAACTGAAAAAGAATCCGAAGGCTGTCGAGATCATTGTTAAATACAGTCCGGGATTTGCAACAGATCCTCAGATGAAGCTGGTACAGGGCCTGAAACTGTCCAAACTGCTTTCATTCCCACAGGCAGGGCTGTCCGCCGAACAGGTGGAAGCGCTGCGCAAAGAACTCGAAGAAGCTAACCTGGAGTAGAGAAGACGGCGTGCAGTGTATGAGCAGCTCTCAGCAGCCGGGTACCTGACAGATGCGGCCTGATGTTACGGCTGTTGTTTAAAGAGCAGCGCTCTTAAGAGGATCTGAATCTGGAGCCGGATATCCGGATCCGTCAGATCCTCTTTCAGTATGTCGCGGATCCGGTCAAGGCGTTCCAGAAGTGTGCTGCGGTGTATGAACAGATCGCGGGCGGTCTTTGTAACAGCCATATGGTTGTTCAGGTAGATGCGCAGGGTGTCCACATAACTGATCGAGGAGTTTTTGTCATGTTCGATCAGGCCCCGGAGTCCGTCAGGATAATACATATCCAGCGGCAGATCAGCCTGTGCGTTTGAGATCAGCTCATACAGGACATAGTCCCGGAAATGATATAGTATTTCATCCGGCCGGATCCGGCAGCCGTTTTCCAATGCTGCCAGTGCCTGCAGGTAGTAGGAGCGGGCTGAGAACGGATCGGTAAATTCCTGTGAGATGCCGATCTTGAGATCCATGGTACCCATAAGAAGACTTAGTTTTTCATATAGTGTATCCAGCCATGCGCTGCTGTCAGGCGCTTCATCCGATTCGATAAAAGAAATGATGTCCGACCGGTTTTCAAATGTTATGCTTCGGGAAAAAACGCTGTCGACCTTCCGGATCAGATACTGGACAGGGATCTGTGCATAACGGTTCCGGATCCGCAGGACCAGACAGACATACCGGCGTCTGATCTGCATATCTTCCAGATATTTCCTGTGAGTCGTATCGATCGGCATACCCTGAATGATATCCCGGAACACGCGGCGGATCACGTTGTGATCATTCATTACTGTGGCCGAGTTTTTCTTCATGGCGGCCAGGATGTACGAGGAGAAGTATTTCAGCAGCGGGATATCTCCGGCTTCATGCGGACGATTCCGGTATTCCACGGAAATGCTGCCGGTATACTCTTCTCCTTCGAACAGATTGAGTGACAGTGTGGAGGTTTCACGGATATTCAGGAGCATGGGCTCCCGGACATGAAAAAGCGGTTCTTTTTCCTTGAGAAATTCATCAAGAGCGTGAATACTCAGGTTTCCGGAATCCGGGCTTTCAAAGGCTTCCGCAATTTCTTCGAAACCTTCATATCCTCCGTGAGCCAGAATATGAAAATGAGAATCCAGCACCAGGATGGGATTTTGAAAAATGCTGGCGCTGGCTTCCGCCAGCTCTTCCATAGAGGCACTGTGCGCCAGAGTATGATTCAGGGAATCCGACCAGGCGTCGTACCGGTTCCAGATTTCCTGAACAGTGTTGAACAGCGCAAAGATATCCGTTCCCTGGCGTACCGACAGAAAACAGCAGTTTTCCGTGTAATAGGACATCTGCGGGATCTCTCCGATGCAGAGGATCACAGCCCCTTTTTCACACCGGGTCCTGCGGGAGATCCGCTCTCCTGAAGTGACATACAGGTGGTGCTTACGGAAGACAGAGCCGTTTCCGTCATAGAATTCCGGCCGCCGGAGAGACAGAGAATCGTCTTTGTACCCGGTCATTTCAACGGGTACGGTTTTGATTAAACCATTGTACAGAATATCTGCATTCAGTCTCATAGCCTGATTATAACAATCCGGACATATGGTTTCAATACAGAGCCTGTCTCAAAAGTGAAAAAGCACCATACAAATTGTAGGGAACAAACAAGAAAGCAGTACATGGTTTGTATCATGGAGTCAGGCGCATAGTGCAGATATACTGTCAGTATAATACAGGGGAGTCTGATCCCCGCACCGGAAGGAACAGGGAGAGAGGAGGATCTATGGCTTTAAAAGAAAAACTGGACCGCGCAGACTGCGTGGAAACCGTCTGGGGCAAGCTGATCCCGGCAAAGGAGTGTTATGAATTCGGCGTCCGGCACATTGCAGCGTTCAGTGCCAATGTGTTCCAGGTGATGCGCCTTCTGGAGCCGGATTTTGAGAAGCGCACAGAAGCTATCTGTGAAGTCGCGTATGGCTTTAATATGGCAGCTTCTTCCGACCAGTACATGAACGGGTATTACGACGAGTGGAACATACCGGAATTCTGCGACCGGACAGCCTGGCTCGGGGCGATCTGGGGAGATTCCGGAGACGAATATGAAAACATGGCGGGCCGGGTGATCCAGTTTACACATGACCGCGTGGAAAAAGAACTGGACAGCTGCCCCTGGGACATCGTGGGGGCGGAAATGTGCAACATGACGACAGGCATGTTCACCGCCAATTTCGACCTGTGTTCAAAAGACAATCAGAATGAAGTACAGCTGAATATGTGTGAGGCACGGGGCTGCGGAGACCGGCACTGCCGCGTGGTGGCGGAACGTCGTGATGTGACAGGGCTTCCGAAGCAGGACTGGATGGATCATATGCAGCAGCCTGCCGCACCCGTGCATCAGACACCGGAGGAACGAACCGTCAGGGACGGACAGATCCTGCGGAACGGACGGTATACAAATGCTTTTGGAGAAGAAAAGTCGTTTGCCTGGGCGTATCACTGGGTCATGCAGATGGGATGGGTCTGGTCGGTCTCTTTCCCGCTGGTTGCCATAAGGGATATGGCGGATGACGAAGACGAATTTCTCCGGATTCTGCGGATCGTGTTTTCAACAGCAGGCAAGAATGAATTTATGGACAGCTTTGCCGTGGAAGGGCTGCGGAATTATCTGGGGGTTCCGCATGAGATCGGTCGCAAGGATGCGCGCATCATGGCGGGCTATATCAAGTTTCTTCTGGACTGCCAGCTGGTTCCCTGTGAACTGACTGCATTTGAAAAAGACGAATGCCGGATCCATGTGACCGCCGATGATTTCAACGGCCGCTATGAGATGGCACCGCTCGATGAGCTGACGGAAGGATACGAGACACTCTGGCACAATGCCGTGAAGACCATGGTGGATCCCGAGTTTTCCGTCTGGTTTGAGAACAAAGACGAAGACGAGATGGAGATCGTGATCGGTCATAGGATCGACAAGCGGATGATCTGATTCGGGAGGTGACAAAGCGATGTTATTCAGAGAAGATAAAACAGCCAGAGAAGAGGCAATGGCAGTCAGAACATCGGCGGGATGGTACCGGTGGCAGCATGATCTTATTGAAGTATCAGGACCGGATGCGGGAAAACTCCTGGATCATCTCTGCGTTAACGATATTCTCGGCGCCGGCTGCGGCGTCAGCAAATATACGACGCTGCTGAATGAAAATGGGACGATCGTGGACGATACGATCGTGACCAATCTGGGGAATGACGTTTATTGGGTTTCTACCCTATACGGGCCGCGGTTTGCAAAATGGTTTGAAAAATGGGCGTCTGAGTACGACTGTACCCTGAAGGACCGGACGTATGAAGTGGATATGTATGCGGTGCAGGGTCCGGAATCCGCAGTGGTTATGAATTCCATTCTTGTAAAGCCGGTCGATGAGCTGAAGCGGTTTCGAATGGAGGACAACCGGCTGGACGGGGTCGATGTCCGGATTCACCGCTCCGGTTTCACCGGTGAAAACGGGTATGAAATCTATTGTCCCATAGAGGCGACGGAGACAGTGCGTGCGGCATTGCAGAAGACAGGCGTGAAGGAACTGCGGACGCTGGAGGTATATGTGCGTTCTCTGCCAATGGAAAAAGGCTTTGCACTCCGGCAGGATATGTACGGGCTTACACCATATGAATGCGGACTTGGCTGGTCGGTGAAAAAGGACAGGGACTTCATCGGGAAAGAAGCACTTTCAGCACGAAAGACGCAGCACAAGCTGGTTGGCTTTACTTTTACGCCGGAACGTGACGGGTATGAAGATATCGCGCAGAATGAAGTCATATATCACAGAGGAGTACCCTGCGGGATCGCCCGGCAGATGATCTACGGGTATACAGTGGATAAAAACATAGGTTTCGCTATCATAGAAACCCGGTTTGCGGAAAACGGGACTGTACTGACGGTCGGACCGAATCGCGCTGTAATCACCGTATGTGACAAGGCATTTTTGAAATGACTATGTGCTTCTGAAACGGAAAGAGTTCTCTGAGAAAAAACGAAACATCAGGAGGAAGTATAGCATGAGTTATGATCCTACAGATTCACAGGCAATGATGCTGAAGGGGTATCTGACAGAGATGCCTCCGCTTACAGATATTTTCAGTGTAAAAGGAAAGGTCGCCCTGGTGACCGGTGGAACAGGCGGTCTCGGTTTCTGTGTGACCAAAAGACTGCTGGAAGGCGGCGCCCGTGTTATGACGGCGTCATATTCCGAAAGAGAAGCAGCAAACACACTGGGCATTCTGGAAGAAATCGGGTACGGTCCTGACCGTGTGCAATTCTGCAAAGTGGACGTGACGGATGAAGAGAGTGTCCGGCAGATGGTGGATTATACGGACCGCACTTTCGGAACGATCGATATCCTGGTCACGGCTGCTGCGATCTGGAACTATGCGCACATCTATGATCTGCCGGCAGAGGAATTTGAGAAGGTTGTGAATGTCAATCTCAACGGCACTTTCCGTACAGTCAAACATGTCAGTAAATACATGAAAGAACACGGCGTTGCGGGAAAGATGACGCTGATTTCTTCTAACTGTGCATGGATGCCGTACCCGACTTTCGGCGGCTACGCGCACTATGCCGCTTCCAAAGGCGGCGTCAATGCTCTGGCAATCGAAGCTGCCAGAGAATTGAAACGCTTTGGTATTAAAGTCAATGCGGTGGCGCCCGGGGGCATGGCTACGCCGGGTGCGACCAGCAATCTTGTGCTGGACTGCCTGCCGGAAGAAGAACAGGATGCATTGTACGATGAGATTTCCACACCGCAGTTGGACGAAATTAAGTCAGTGGACTCCGTCGCCCGCGTCGTATACATGATGTGCACGGACTTTGTCGACGGGATCACAGGAGAATGTATCGTGCCGGATAACGGTATGACACACAATATCCAAACCTATCAGCCGGAGATCGCCCAGTACCCGGAGGACTAGGAAACGGGCAGTCAATGTTTACAGATCTGCGTTCATGATTTTACAGGCAATGGTTTTACTGCGATAGATAGAAGAGTGTCAGAAAAACGCTGCGGCTTCTGTTCGTTTGCGGCATCTTTTCTGACACTCTTCTATATCCTGAGAGACAATACGTGGCTTGATAACGTCCGGATTATACGGTATAATGCAATACGTTAAGCAGGAAACTTAATATGCGCCGGCGTGGCGGAACTGGCAGACGCCCGGGACTTAAAATCCCGTGAGTGGTGACACTCGTACCGGTTCGATCCCGTTCGCCGGCACTTCTCTTTTTGTCGGGAAGCCTGATTTTATTGGCTTCCCGGCATCTCTTTTACTCTTCAAAGGGGTAGAAAGGGGTAGAACCCTTTTCTACGCGTGTTTTTCAAGAAATCTGTTCATGTCTGCAGCTGTTCTTCTGCGGGTCTCTTCTTCGTCCCCGGTATAGGCTTCCACGTAATGAAGTGTCATGGATACGTTGCTGTGCCCCAGAATTTTCTGCAGATCCGTTACATCCATCCCCTGGTTACCGTGATATAAGATACTGGCCACCGTGAACCGAAGTTTATGACTCGAGAGATAAGGCAGGCCGCATTGCTCTTCATAGACTTTCAAATGATCATTGAAAGTATCTGTGTTCAGCAGCCGACCGTCCAGCATAAACAGATGATCTGAAAACGGATTTCGGATTCGAGCCTCCTTTAGTA
>JAIKYQ010000162.1 GCA_024683035.1 Eubacterium sp. | reverse complement strand
AGCGGGATGCGGAGGCGGACGGCGGTTCCGTGCGGCTCCAGGTTGGAGACGGACAGGAGGTCTTCCGTATCCGGGTACAGGTAGCGCAGGCGGTCCGCAATGTTGCGCAGGCCGATGTGTTTCCCGCGGGACGCTTCTTGCATGCCGCCGGCCGGATCATCAGGAGAATGAGATGATGTGTTTTCAAAGGCAGCCAGCGCTTCTTCGGAGAAGCCGGTTCCGTCATCGGAGATGACGATCTGCAGGCAGGCCGGACCGGAAGAAGGATCACCGGACGGACCGGAAGAAGGATCACAGGACGGATTGGAAGAAGGATCACAGGACGGACCGGAAGAAGGATTGCGAGAAGAATCGGAAGAAGGATCACAGGAAGGCCCGGAAGAAGGATCACCGGACGGCTCGAAGGAAATGTCGGTGCGTACCGTGCCGCTGATCGTCCCGTCTTCAATGTTATACAGGCCGTGCTTGATAGAGTTTTCTATGATGGGCTGCAGGATGTTCTTGGGGATTTTCGTATCCAGCAGGTCATCCGGGCAGTTCCAGACAAATGTCACATCCATACCGGTGCGGATCTGCACGATCTTGATATATTCTTTTGTGATGAAGATCTCATGTTCCACACTGTCCAGTACTTCAGTGGGTGTGATGCGCAGCCGGTCCTGCAGCAGGTGGATCAGGGCGGCGTTGATCTCGATGATCTCCGGATTACGGTTCTGGCGCGCCAGAGAAGTAATGATATTCATGGTGTTGAAGATAAAATGCGGGTCGATCTGGCTGATCAGCAGGGAGTATTTCAGCTGGTCTTTTTCCCGCTCTTTTTTCAGAAGGTCTGCCGTGTTCTGTTCCAGTGTGTCCAGCATCGTATTATACATATGGCCGAGATCTCCGATCTCATCGTTCGTATCGATCTGCACACGGGAATCCGTATGTCCTTCCTGTATGCTGCGCATGGCGGTTGTCAGATCCAGCAGGGGAGAAAGTTTGCGCCGGATCATGGGGAGCAGCAGGAGCATGGTGAACAGCAGGGCAGCGATAAAGCAGACCAGGACGGCCAGGAAATAGGACTGGAAGTCCTTGAAGAGCGTAAGCGTGGAAGCATATCCGATAAAGATACTCCGGTTCCGATTCCCGACGGCCGTTATAAAATGATCCCGGGAGGTCGTATCGATATGGTCTGTGTAGTGATAGACATCGGGAACGCTGTCTCTTCCGGCAAACATGTCTGTATTGTCCGTGGCATACAGAAGATTTCCGAAAAGATCGTAAAAGGCAACGTCATCAAAAAACGTCGCGGTCATGCCCTCTATGTATGTAAATAGATTGGTCGCGTCGGAAAAAGCAGTGATAATACAGGGCCGTCCGGCGATCGTTTCCTTGCGAGACAGAGCCAGCGTATAGCCTCCGCTGTCGGAGGACTGATACAGCGGGCAGATCCACATGTGCTTGTTGTTCTGCAGAATGTCGGCATATCCCGGCGACGCCAGGAGTACGTCATCGTTTGCATCCTGCTGGCCGATCGAGGAGAAAAGAGTTCCGTTCATATCATCCAGCACAATGCGGCGGCAGACCTGGCGGCTGCCGGTATAACCGGTCAGCAGCAGATTGATGCCGGCGGCGTACTGTTCTGCTTCTGCCGTACCGGCGCGATAGCCGCTGAGCGAACGGCTTAGTTCTCCCGTGTTGGTCAGCATCTGCGTCACGTTGACCATATCCTGGAGCTGGTTGTCGAACTGGTTTTCCGCAGCCTCCGCCACATAGCTGCACTTGTTCAGCGTGGAATCCACCAGGGCGGGAAGAGCGAAGGCAAAGAAGATTACGATGACAACAGCCAGGGAAGCCAGGCTGATCAGAAGAAAGCGGAAAGAGATTTTGCGGGCCAGGACCGGCCGCACGGAAGGATCATTCTTCATGGCCGTTGTTCCTCCGGTATTCTTTCGGTGTCAGCCCGCTGTGTTTCTGGAATGCCTGGCTGAAGTACTGGCCCGAGGAGAAGCCGACGCGGGCGGCGATCTCACTGACCGGGTCCAGTGAAGAAAGCAGCAGCTGCCGGGCTTTCTGCATACGTACTTCCGTGACGAATGCTTTGAGTTTCATGCCTGCTTCTTCGCGGAACAGGGACGTCAGATAATTGGCGGAGAGATTGACGCTTTCAGCGATCTCCGCAATGGACAGATCCGGTTCGGCATAATGTGCCTCCACATATTCCATGGCCCGCTGTACGGCCGGCGAGCAGGAACGGATCGGCTGCGGTGTGCGGGAGAGTGCGTCCCGGCAGAGCTTCTGCAGTGAGGCAAAGTAATCCCGATAGGTATAAGCCTGAGGAAACTGCGGGCGGAGATGGGTCTGCTCGTAAATGCGGTCGCTGACGCAGCCGAACAGGAAGGCAGCGCATTCTTCAAAGCTGTCCAGCCCTTCTGCCTGTGCGATCTGTTCCTGCAGATCCTGCAGGACGACTTCCAGGGCTTCGGGATCACCGGTTTTTTCGAAGGTCCGGCAGATCTTCCGGTCGAAAGAAAAAGCCGGGAGCTCATCCGGGAGATGCAGATCCTCAATCTGCCATACGGGTGTATCCGGGTCCATACGGGCAAAATGGCGTTTCCGCAGCATATGCGCCGTATACAGCCTGTAAAAATCCACCAGATCCCGCGGGGTTGCTGACAGCAGGAAAACCGTGCCGGCCGGCAGGCAGTCCGTCTGCCGCAATTCTTCGCAGAATCGGTGCAACCGGTCGTATCGTTCCAGATGGGAGGCGACTGCAGCCGGATCGGTCAGGAGCAGGATCTGATGATCCGCGATCGTGGCGGCGGTTTCTTCCGGAAAACGTTCGGAAAGAGTTTTTGCCAGATCCCATACCGGGCCGGTTTCTTCTTCCGGCGCATTCAGCCGCGTCGGGATATCAAGGATCACGTAGCAGAATGACTGGTACACGAAACTGCGGAGAGCCGTGCTGGAGAGCATGTCGGCGGTGGAGGTGTTGTGCTGGTGCCGGAACAGATCGGCCAGGGCATTGGCGCGGAAGAGAGCAGTTTCCTGCTGCTGTTTGGCGATACGGGACCGGATCAGGAGCAGCTTTTCCGTGATCGTCTCCGGTGTGATCTCATTTTTCAGCATGTAATCACGGGCGCCATACAGGATGCCCTGTTTGGCATAATCGAAATCTTCGTAGGAGGACAGAAGTATGACCCAGGCAGACGGATCCTGTTCCATGATCTGCTTCAGCAGGCCGATCCCGTCCATGGCCGGCATGACGATATCGGAGATGACCAGGTCCGGGCGGAGTTTTTTGTACATATTGCCGGCCTGGACGCCGTTCATGGCCTTGCCGGCAATATGAAAGCCCAGTGCTTCCCAGTCACAGATTGAAGCCAGATTGTCCAGCAGAATGCGGTCGTCATCTACCAGCAGCACAGAGATCGTCTTCACAGTATGCCCCTCTTATAAAACTGATGTTTTCCGGGAGGAATGTGTCCGGAAAATTCATGTCTAAACAATTGTATTATAGCTCAAACACTCCGTTTTTTGTCTGTATCTTACAAAATCATACAAAGTCGGAGTTTTTTGTTATACCTGGCAGGCAGGGGATTTGCTACGCTGTACACAGATAATAAGAGTATGCTGCGTGGGAGAAGAACATGGCAGAAAAAGAAACAATCTTAAAAGTTGAAGGAATGTACAAATCTTTTGGCATGACGAAAGCCTTGAAGAATGCACATATTCAACTGTTCCGCGGAGAAGTCCACGGATTGATCGGGGAAAACGGATCCGGCAAGTCGACGCTGTCTTCGATCGTGGCCGGGATCCAGGACTGCGACGAAGGGACCATGGAGTTCAAAGGGCAGCCCTACAAGCCGAAAGATATTTTTGACGCGGAAGAAAAGGGCATCGCCATGGTAGGCCAGGAGCAGAACACACTGGAAGATACCTCCGTGGCCGAAAACATCTTTATCGGAAAAGAAGGCCGGTTCCTGACCGGTCCGATCGTCAGTTCCCGCAAGATGAATGCGGCGGCGGAGAAGATCCTGAGCAGCCTCGGGCTGGACAAGATCCGTCCGGAAGGGCGGATCGGAGGCTATGACTTCGAACAGCGGAAACTGGTGGAGATCGCACGGGCCCTGTGTGACGAACCGGAACTGCTGATCATCGATGAGACATCTACGGCGCTCAGCAAATACGGGCGCGAGATCCTGTATGCCAATATCAACCGGCTCCGCGATGACAACCGGGCCGTCCTGTTCATTTCCCATGATATCCAGGAGATCATGACGGTCTGTGACTGTGTGACGATCCTGCGGGACGGCGATATCATCCGGACGATCGAAAAGAAAGACTACGACGAGCATGTGATGAAACAGCTCATGGTCGGCCGGGAAGTGGATGAAGACTATTACCGCACGGATTACGATCCGCGGCTGACCGATGAGGTCGCCCTGCGCGCGGACCATATCTATACGGAACTCCTGAAAGACATTTCCCTGGAGCTGCATTACGGGGAGATCCTGGGGATCGGCGGACTGACAGACTGCGGCATGCATGAACTCGGCCAGGTCCTGTTCGGCCTGCAGAAGCCGATCGCCGGCGAGGTGAAGACCGGAGACGGCACCCTGATCCGCAATTCGACCGTCTCGCTGAACAAAAAGATCGCGTACATTTCCAAAAACAGGGACAAAGAATCCCTGATGATCGCTTCTACGATTCTGGAAAATATCTGCCTTCCGTCCTACAACAAGATCCGGAAAGGCTTCTACATTTCCAACAGCGCCGAGCGCCAGTTCGCGGAAAAGTGCGCCGAAGTGCTGAGCGTGAAAATGGACAACATCCGGCAGAATGTCATGTACCTGTCCGGCGGCAACAAGCAGAAGGTCGCCGTGGCCAAATGGCTGGGAACAGAGGCGGACATCTACATCTTCGACTGTCCGACCCGCGGTATCGACGTCGGCGTCCAGTCGGATATCTATGATCTGCTGGAGGATCTGCGGAAACAGAAAAAAGCGATCCTGATGATCTCGGAGGAGCTGCCTGAACTGATCGGCATGAGCGACCGGATCCTGATCATGAAAGACGGGAAGATGGCGCCGCCGATCGACCGCAGCCCGGACGTAACCGAAACGACACTGATCGACTACATGATCTGAGGAGGAGGAAAGTACGATGAAAAAAGGCAATATCCGAAATCTGATCTCCTTCCTGGGACTGGCAGCGGTCATTGTCATTCTGGAGATCGCCAGCGGCGGCAGGCTGCTGACAGCGAAAAACGTATCGACCCTGGTCAACGAGACCTTCGTGCTGATGATCGGCGCCAGCGTCCTGGTGTTCCTGATGGCGCAGGGCAACCTGGATCTTTCCATGATGGCCAATGCGGCTATTTCCTGTGTCTTTGCCGTGAAAGCGGCCCGCGTGATGCCGCAGCTGGCTCTGCCGGTCGGCCTGATCAGCGGCGCCTGCATCGGCCTGATCAACGGCCTGATCCATACCAAAGGCCGCGTCGACTCGTTCATCACGACGATCGGCATGTCCTTTGTCCTGCAGGGACTCGTGCTGGTGGCCCTGAACAATCAGGGATCTCTGGCCGCGCCGATGGAGATGCTTTCCTGGAACAGCACCGCCCTGCGGATCATCGTGCTGGTCTGTGTGGGCGTGGGCGGCTATATCCTCTTTGAACACACACAGTTCGGCAAATACTGCAAGGCTATCGGCTCCAACCAGGAAGCGGCCAGGCAGTCCGGTGTCAATGTGACAAAGGTCAAGATCCTGTCGTTCGTACTGGTCGGCACGTTCTGCGGACTGCTTGCTTTCTTCAGCATCCTGCGGACCGGCACCTCCACGTCGACGGTGGCCACCAATACACAGTTCAATATCCTCATAGCCGTACTGCTGGGCGGCTGTTCCATAACGGGCGGTTCCAGTTCCCGGTTCCGCGCGGCGATCATCGGCAGCCTGACGATGGC
>JAIKYQ010000144.1 GCA_024683035.1 Eubacterium sp. | reverse complement strand
TTTAATACAATATTGAAGCAGCCGACGGACATATACTTTTACCGCTTTCCTGAACCACTCCGCTGAGCTAACTGCCAGCTTCGACCGGGCGGCCGGGATGTTCATGAATGATCTATTCTCATCCCGGCCGCTGTCCACATTTTGAAAGACAGCCTTCCGACAGGATACAGGTCCCCATAAGCCGACTGTCGGCGATGGGGTTCTGTAACCGGGAGGAAGGCGTCCGATACAGTGTCAAAATCTATGCCATTCTGAATCGATTAATAGTTGTCCGCCTTGATCTCAAAGTAAGCCTGCGGATGATCGCATACCGGGCAGACATCGGGTGCGCTCGGACCGACCACCACATGACCGCAGTTCGAGCACTGCCAGATCCGGTCCCCGTCACGTGAGAACACCAGGCCGCCTTCGATATTCTCGATCAGTTTGCGGAAACGCTCTTCATGCTCCTTTTCGATCGCCGCCACTTTTTCAAAAAGGTCTGCAATATCGTTGAAGCCTTCTTTTCTGGCCGTCTCGGCAAACTCCGGATACATTTCAGTCCACTCTTCGTGCTCGCCTTCCGCAGCGATCTCCAGATTTTCAACGGTGCTGTGCACGCCTTCCAGAATTTTATACCAGATCTTGGCATGCTCTTTTTCATTTGCCGCTGTCTCCTCCAGGATCTTGCCGATCTGTACATAGCCGTCCTTTTTTGCTTTGGATGCAAAATAGGTGTACTTGTTCCGCGCCTGCGACTCTCCGGCAAACGCCGCCATCAGGTTTTCAAATGTCTGTGTTCCTGTCAGGCCTTTCGCCATCTTCTGATACATATCCGCCATAGCTACCTCCTGTTTTTCAACATTTCATAAGTTATCTGTTGCCTGTGTCTTACACGTGTGTCCTATCACAGTAATCCGCACGCTCCGGGAGCATACGGCCTGCTTTTCGTTTCTTTTCCCGCGACGCACCGGTTTCTTTCGTCACTGCCAGCGTTTTCTCCCGCTCTTATCGGGAATCCCCAGTTCCTGCCGGTATTTATTGACCGTCCGCCGGGAAATCCGGATCTGCCGTTCCGCCAGTTTCTTGCTGATTGCTTCATCGCTGAGCGGTTTTTTCTTGTCTTCTTCCCCGATCACTTTTTTCAGCGCGGCTTTGATATACTCCGGGGTCTGTTCTTCGCCGGACACCTGATTGGTCGCTGCCACAGCCGTAAGGAAATAGTGCAATGGATAGATTCCCCAGGTACACTGGAGATATTTGCTGCGGAGCGTTCGGCTGACCGTCGATTCATGCAGGCCGGTTTCTTCTGCAATGTCAGTAAGTCTGAGCGGACGGCGGTTTCCCGGTCCTTTCAGAAAAAAGTCCCGCTGTCTTTCCACGATCACATGCAGCACACGCGACAGCGTCGAAGTCCGCTGCGCAATGTTGCCGGCCACATTCTGCGCCTGCTGGATCTTCTCACGCAGATACTTTTTCGTTTCTGCATCCTGTACCGTCTTTTCCAGTTCCTGGTAATAGGTACTGATATGGAACCGCGGATACTGATACTCGTTGATCAGAATCTCAAAGCCGTCTTCCACCCGGACAACCACGGCATCCGGGCTGATATACTGCATCTGGCTCCGGTCACTGAATGCGTTGCCCGGCTTGGGATTCAATGCACGGATCTCTTCGCAGGCCTGCTGTACCTCTTCCGGTGTGATTTTCAGCTTCCTGGCAATCTGTGTCAGATGGTTTTTGCCGAGATCCTCCAGATGCTCCCGGATAATAGTTTCTGTAATCTCAGAATAGTGCGGTGTACGGCAGAACTGCAGCAGCAGACATTCGGAAAGATTCCGCGCGCCGACACCTGCCGGATCCAGACTCTGGAGCGTTTCCAGCATCTGTTCCACCGCCTCATCAGAGACGCCCAGCGCTTCTGCAATCTGCCGGACTTCCTCCCGGAAATACCCGTTGGAATCCAGTGAGTAGATCAGGAATTCCATGATCCTGCGTTCCTCGTCCGTAAGGCGGACCGAAGGAAGCTGCGCGATCAGGTAATCCGGCAGCGCCTCCCCGGCGTCCCGGGTATCCTGCCAGTAATCGTCCCTGTCTGTGTTGTCTTCCTGATAATATACTTTGTTCTGGTAATCCGTGGACTCCAGCCACTCCAGTTTACGGGCCAGCATCGTCTCTCTGTCATGGTTATCTGCCCTTTCCGGTTCGTCCAGCTCGACCACCGGATTTTCCATGGAAAGATTTTCCAGATAAGACTCCAGTTCAAGTGCGCTCATCTGGAGGATTTCCATGGACTGGATCAGATGCTGCGACAGGATCTGTTTTTGAGCCAATTCCAGATGCTGGTTCATCAGTCTGCCCCCGTATCCATCGAGAAAACACCGTCCATTATCTGTAGATCTTCCAGGTCTGCCATATCCGGTCCGCTGACCGCATCGACGCTGTCCTGCCTGCCTTCCGGATCATCGTATTGTTCCAGATCCTCCGGAAAAAACACAGCCAGGTGCGGGTTTTCTTCTTCCGCTTCCCGAAATACACGCTGCATGGTGTACAGGTATCTGGCGGTTTCCTCTTTTTCTGTTTCCGTGTTCCACCGGATAAACCCAATGGCTGTCTCCTCCTGCAGATCACTCAGACAGTCGTACAGTGCATCCAGATTCCGCCCGTAATAGTCCGGAAATTCCAGAGCTTCTTTCAGCTTTTCATGGATTTCCTCTTTGCTTTCTGTTCCGTTGAAACTCAGGATCACTTTATGCATACTCACGTCCTTTATAACCTAATACAACTGTTCGAATGTTTCGTAATGATCCTCCGTGTAAAAGATCAGTCCGTCATTGGAATAGATGATCCGTTTGGCTCCCCGATAGCCTCCGTCAAAATCAATGTCACATTCAAAATACTTCCGGCCGTTCTTTTCCGGCAAGAGGCCTTCATAGTTTCCGAACCGGCTGCCGCCGATACTCTTACCGGGAGCGACCTTCCACAAATTGCCCGCGCGGCTGTCCCAGCCCAGTGCTTCCGCCTCTTTTTTCGTAATAAAATTGGAGGGCAGATGCCCGTACTGATGCAGATATTCAGCCACATGATCTTTGTCGGAATACTCTCCGTCCTCTTTGACTTTTTCTTTCTGTCCGCTCTTTTTCCCGGCCGCTTTGGCAGACACTTCCGATGCAGACACGGCAGACCGGGATACGGTCAATGTTTCTTTCTGAGCCGGCGCCTCCCCGGCATGCAGCGGTTTCTGACCGCAGGCTGTCAGCAGCAGGAGCAGGCTGATCAGCAGCATGGACAGCCATCCGCAGGTCTTTCTTTTTTTTCGGTCCATGATTCTGTATTCCCGCATGGTTTCCTCTTTTTCTTCGTTTATATTGAAAGCAGAGACATGTGTTCCGCACAACGCTGCCTCTACTTTCAGTATATACGATAGCAGACCATTCCTCAATGATTATACGGCAAAATGAAGCGCAAAAAAAAGGAACCAGATGACACCATCTGATTCCTTTGGGCTGGACGGTAAGAGACTCGAACTCATGACCTTCCGCACGTCAAGCGGGCGCTCTCCCAGCTGAGCTAACCGTCCATACCTGAGTAATATACCACGTTTTTCACTGTGTGACAAGACATATTTTCATCTGCCGGTTTTCCTCCGTTATCTGTCTGATCCTGTCTGCTTTTTCTGTTCTTACGCTTCCAGATGCGAAGTCAGGAATTCCCGGATGGCACCGGCCTGTGGCGGACATCCGGGACAGGAATGCCGGAAGGAACGTGTGCAGTTTCCCACTCCCAGTTCTCCTGTTTTCCCCTGAAACCCCTGACCGATACACACCGGCGGCAGCGCACGGGACAGTTTTCCTTCTTCCTGCAGACGGCCCAGCGCATGGATCAGCGCCCCGTAACAGGCGCTGCAGGCATCCCGTTCCTCTGTATACGAAACCAGTTTCCGGATCCGACTCGTTTTGGGAAATTCTCCCATGCCGGTCTGCGGCTCGTTCAGCATCCGGATCTTTGCGCCATCCAGGCTCGTGCTGCCCACGCCAAGCCGTTCCGCGATCCGGATATACGGCACCTCCTCCGGTGTAAACCCCATACAATGACAGACAAACGTATCGCAAAGCACCGGATCTGCAAAGCCGAGGATCCGGTTCATGGCTACCGGATTACCCCCTTCTTCAAAATCCAGGTCGCCGCAGATATTATCCACGAGGATAAAATCCTGACGGACTACCGTGTTCAGATGCGCGATCGGTTCATGCAGTCCCATCGTATGAAACCGCCGCTTTTCCCTGTTGGGGATCAAACCTTTGCTGTTTTTCAGCGCACAGGTGATGTGTGTCTGGGCATGCCCTTTCAGAACCGGCATGTTGATCAGAAAATCCGCCTGCATCGCCCGGTCGCAGACGGCGATCGGCATGCCTGCCGCATCATATGTCTGAAAGGTATCCTGCTGCAGATCCGCAAACGGGATCTGATAGGCTTCACACAGGTGATCAAAACCGGATGCATGAAAAGCCCGGGCGGTCTTTTCCCCTACCCAGGAGCTTTCCATGATGGAAATATGTGAGAACCCGTGTTCCTGCAGATACTGGATCACGCCGGCTGCCAGCTCCGTATGGGTCGTTGCGCCATAAGAGGGCGCACTGGCGTTGACCAGGTTCGGCTTCAGGGCAATTGTCTTATCCCTGCTGCCAATCATATCCGCCAGATCTGCCGCCTCCAGCAGCTGCTTTGTCATATCCCGGTAATTCGTACCATGTATAATATAGATTTCGTCTTTTTTCATACTGACAACTGACTC
>JAIKYQ010000139.1 GCA_024683035.1 Eubacterium sp. | reverse complement strand
AGTAGACGTGACCGGGCTTTACCGGACAGCCAGAGCAGGCGGTTACTCATTCTATTTTGCATTGATATATGTGGCATCTAAGGCTGCTGACAGCATCAGGAATTTTCATTATCGAATCATAGATGGCGATCCCTATTACATCGAGACTATGACGCCAACGGCTACGCATTTGCAGCCGGGGGAGGAGCTCTTTGTCATGGCCGAGTGTGATCCGTATGATGATATAAGGACATTTGCCGTTCAAAATCGGGAGAAGGCGGAGCGGCTGTTTTCAGAAGGTAATCCGAGGGCGCCGGAAGGGCGTACGGATATCCTGAATTTTTCGGCTATTCCGTGGATCCGCTATACAGGATTTGTCCGTACCATCGGCAAACTCGGTGTCGACAGCAATCCGAAATTCACTATCGGCAAATTTGAAAAGAAGGATGGTAAAGTGACCGCCCCGTTTTCTGTACAGACGCATCATGGCCTGATGGACGGCAGACATGTCGGTCTGTTCTATGAACGTTTTCAGGCAATACTTGATGAGTATATGGCGGATACTCAGGGATCGCCATGACAAACGTTGAAACAGCATAGATCCGGGTATCAGGAAAAGGAGGAAACCCATGTCGGATTATACATTCTGGAAAACGGGAAAGGCATCCGGTAAAGATCCGGCCTGCAGGCCGGTTGCGAGAGGAATGTTCATGGTATTGGAGGATAATCCGGAAAAAGGCGAACTGAGCGATGATGAGTATTTGCAGATCAATCTTCACGCTCAGAAAGAGCTGTGCGCGCAGAGTCCGGAATTCGAGAAAGCCATGAAACACTGGAGTGCTCTCCCGAAGAATAAGGACAGACAGCTGGGCGGCCTCTTCACAAATGTCCGCCGGATCGAGGAGGATACGGCTGCAGAAGAATGGATCCATACGTTTGATGACTTTGACGGACTGATCTATGTCTTTGCGATTACAAGGGAAATTGATTTCCGTTCCGGACGGACATGGAAGCCCATTCCCGTTTTCGGATTCAGCCTGTCCGGAGGAATCGAGTCATTGGATGATCTCGGCAGAGAGCACCGCATGCGGTATCGTTTGTACTATGTTTTCTCTGAAAAATAAGCAGCCCGTAATGACAGAAAAACAGAATTCCTTTAAAGAAACAGGATAAACCTGATTGACATTTACAGAGAAAGAATATATAATCCCCGTTAGTTAGATTAATCTAATATATGTAAATTGCATATAACATCGGAGGATATATGTCAGAAGAGATTTTGATCCAATACGCGTCTCCGACTCTGGCCGGTTTGAAAGCAGGAAATCTGTTTTCGGTAGAATTTACCGATAAAACGGATATGCAGGACAGCATCCGGGAAATCAATAGAATTCTGGTTCCGAAAGGCCTGCGCATGATCCCGCTTTGCGAACAGGGAAAGCGGACACTGGTCTATTTGTTCCGGCCTTCTGTCGTGGAGAAAGGACTGTCGAAAGATAAAGCCAGAGAGATCCTGGACCTCTGCGGATACCCGGACGGAACTATGAAGCAGCAGCTGGTCAGTCTGATCGGCAGAATGCGGCGGAAGAAGGGTTTTCCGCATGAGATCGGCCTGTTTCTGGGATATCCGCCGGAAGACGTGGAAGGGTTTATCAAAAACGGGCCGAAAAATGCCAAGTGTACTGGTACATGGAAAGTATATGGAGATGAAGAGAAGGCACGCTGCCTGTTTCAGAAATACAGGCATTGCACAGATATCTACCGAAGACAATGGAAGAAAGGAATACAGCTGGAAAAGCTGATCGTTCCCGTATAAAAAGTAGAAGGGAGAATACAGCATGAGTAAAGTGGCAGTAGTGTATTGGTCCGGAACAGGCAATACAGAAATCATGGCGAGCGCCGTCGCGGAAGGGATCCGGGAGGCAGGCGGAGAAGCCGAAATGGTCAGTGTGAGCGGGTTTTCAGCAGATACCATAAATGGGTATGATGCGATCGCCTGGGGGTGCCCGGCCATGGGCGATGAGGTTTTGGAAGAATCGGAATTTCAGCCTGTGTGGGATGACTGCAAAGGAAAACTGGGAAGCAAAAAGATTGCCCTGTTCGGTTCGTACGGATGGGGAGACGGTCAGTGGATGCGTGACTGGGAAAAAGAATGCCGGGACCTGGGATTGAATCTGGCCAGTGATTTTGTCATGGCAAACGACAGTCCCGATGACGCGGCCAGAGAGGCGTGCATAGCGCTTGGCAAAGCCCTTGCGTGAACGGAAAAGAAATGTATGACCTGAAGATAAGGACGTAGAGAGGAGCTAAACGAATATGAAAAAAATATTGGCAGTCATACTTTGTACAATGCTTGTTTCCGCGATTCCGGTCGCAGCAGAAGAAGATCCCGCAGCGGATGCCGCGGAACTTCTGGAGAATGTCAGGGGTACGTATGACGAATTATTCGCCGTGACAAATGCGGAAGAATACGATCAGATCTGGCTGGACAACTGTGCCGCCGCGGCAGGCGAGGAAATGGCGCCGCAGATTGCAGAAGCGCTGAAGACAGCCTGTGCCGGAACACTATACGGACAGGATGCGATCGATGCATACGGAGACGGCTCTGAAGGCGCACAGTTCGACTGTTTCTTTATCAACGGTGTTTCACAGTTTGTTTTTGACGGAAACACGATAAGCGGTCTGGATGAGAACGGAGAAGAGGTTTTCAGCCATGAGTATACGTTTGCGAGAGAAGCTTCCTTGATGGAAGGGCTGATGGACGGCTATCTCTATGAGACAGAGGATGAGGACGCGGGAGAATTCAAATATTTCTTCCTGCTTCCGGATACACCCTCTACCACTTATCATATCGAATTCCGGTACGGAAGTGATGCGGATGCGCTGGAAAAGTACAATGAGGGACCGTATGCCTATTGGCTGGCAGCCGGTATTCTGGCAGACCGGGATGAGCAAATGGTAGAGGATGTGATCAGTCTGTTCTGTGAGGAAAACCTGGCAGAAATGGAAGAGGGGACTGCAGACGAAGCGGCATGAACATACAGTGAACTGATACGTCTGACTGAACAGACGTCTGACTGAACAGAAAAGAAGAAAACAGGCATATGCGTTTCGGAGCATATGTCTGTTTTTATAATAAATGTTGAAAAAAATTAATCAAGTCTATATAATATTAAAGTCTTATTACTGTTATTATACTAGTTTAATCAGGAGGAAGAACGTATGACGATCGGAAACAAATGGGCATTATTTCTCGGCGGAATGATATTCGGATCGGCAGGTTTTAGGATTCTGGCAAGCAAGGACGCACGCAAAGCGTATACACATATTACGGCTGCGTCACTCCGCTGTAAGGATGAAGTGATGAGAAATGTAGAACTGGTCCAGGAAAGCTGCTCCGATATTCTTGCAGACGCAAAGCAGATCAATGCAGAAAGAGCAAAAGCGGAAGAAGCTGCCTACATAGAAGAAAGTGAAGAGGCATGAGGTTTCAGATCCTGCATGAATCGCCCGGAAGGGTGCGGCTGCGCACAGGCGTACGTTCCATGAGTATGACACAGGCAGATATTCTGGAAGCATGGCTTCGCAGACAGCCGGATGTGGACGAAGTGACAGTCCACGAACGGACCTGCGGTGTTATTGTAAAGTATCATGGTGATCGTGCGCTGTTGTTTGAGAAACTGTCGGGTTTTTCTTATCAGAAGGCCGTATGCATGATGGACCGGCAGGTCCGCAGCAGCCGTGCATTGAACCGGATGTACAAAGAAAAACTGGTTTTTCTTGTCATCCGGCATTATATAAAAAAACTGTTTATTCCATTGCCTTTTCGCAGGATACTTACGCTCTGCTCGGTTCTTCCGCGGATGATACAGGCTGTAAAAGTCCTGGCCTCGGGCAGACTGACGGTCGATGTACTGGACGGTATAGCCATTGGGACGTCGTTGTTCACCGGAGATCATGCAACAGCAGGATCAGTGCATTTCCTGCTGCATGCCGGAGAGATACTGGAAGAATGGACTCATAAAAAATCGGTCGATGATCTTGCCAGAAACATGTCTCTGCAGGTAGACAAGGTCTGGCTGATCGATGAGGACGGCAGGCAGAATATGGTTCCGCTCGGACAGATCGTTCCCGGGGACAGGATCATTGTTCATACAGGACATGTGCTGCCGCTGGACGGCATTCTGGAACAGGGCGATGTCATGCTGAATCAAGCTTCACTGACAGGTGAAAGCGTTCCTGTTGCGAAACGGCAAGGTGCGATGGTATACGCGGGATCTGTAGTGGAAGAAGGAAACTGTGTGATCCGTGTCACGCATGCCACAGGAGAAAACCGCTACGACAGGATCGTCCGCATGATCGAAGAATCGGAGCGGCTGAAATCCGGCGTAGAGACCCGGGCCGGCCGCCTGGCCGATAAACTGGTGCCCTGGTGCCTGGGGGGAAGTATTCTGACCTGGCTGCTGACACGGAATGCCGCAAGAGCGATTTCTGTTCTGATGGTGGATTTCTCCTGTGCGCTGAAGCTTTCCATGCCGCTGAGTGTTCTGTCTGCCATGCGTGAAGCAGGCCGGCACAAGATCACGGTTAAGGGCGGCAAGGCTATGGAGAAGATCAGCGATGCAGATACCGTGGTTTTTGACAAGACAGGTACACTTACCAGGGCGTGCCCGACAGTACAGAAAGTCGTGCCTTTTAACGGGGAAGAAGAAGAGATGATGCTGAGGACCGCGGCCTGTCTGGAAGAGCATTTTCCGCATTCTGTTGCCAGAGCTGTCGTAAAGGCAGCGGCTGACCGGGGCCTCGGGCACAAGGAGATGCACAGTGAAGTAGAGTATGTCGTCGCGCATGGGATCGCAACGATGATCGAAGGAAAACGAGCCGTGATCGGCAGCGCACATTTTGTTTTTGAAGATGAAAAAGTACAGATCCTGCCGGAAGACCGGGCATGTTTCGATTCGCTGCCTGATTCTGTTTCCTGGCTGTTCCTGGGCCTGGGCGGCATCCTTTCCGCGGCTATCGGGATATCCGATCCGCTTCGGGCGGAAGCGCGCAGTGCCGTGAAGGCACTGCACAAAGAAGGTATTGAAAAGGCGGTCATGCTGACCGGAGATAATAAAAACACGGCACAGGCTGTTGCTGCTCAACTGGGGATCGATGATTACAGAGCCGAGATCCTTCCTGAAGATAAAGCCGCTTATATCAGAAAAGAGCAGGAAGCGGGCAGATGCGTGATCATGATCGGAGACGGCATTAACGATACACCGGCGCTTTCACTGGCTGATGTGGGGATCGCTGTGGGAAGCGGTGCAGTCATTGCAAGGGAAATGGCAGATGTGACCATTGAGGCCGAGGATCTTCGTGAGATCGCATGGCTGAAGCGTTTAAGTGACGCTCTGATGCGCCGCATCAACAGAAACTATCGATTTGTCATGGGATTCAACGGCGCATTGATCGTGCTGGGAGCTTTTGGCATCCTGGCTCCGGCAGTAAGCGCACTTCTGCACAATACGTCGACCATACTGTTGGGGATGGATTGTCTTACAGGACTGTTGGAGGAAGAAGCATGGGAACAGTCGGTTGGGGACTACTGATCCCGGAGATGTCGGAGGGAAAGCATTCCAATATCGGTGTCGTGTTCTTTGCCGTGGGGTTCAGTCTGATGATGGCGCTGGACGTTGCTTTGGGTTAAGAGTTTATTAGGAGAAACAGCATGGGACTGTATAAAGACTTTGTCAGACAGACACGCAAGCCGGAAGGCTTTCTGGGGAAGATGATGCTCAGCGGTATGAATACCGGTCATGCAAAGCTGGCGGACTGGGGTTTCACACATTTGCCGGATCTTGATCCTGAAAAGGCGGTTGATCTCGGCTGCGGAGGTGGCCGGAATGTAGGTGAGCTGCTCAGAAAGTATCCGAAAGTGCACGTGACAGCGGTTGATCATTCCGCTCTGTCTGTGGAGAAAGCAAAAGAATACAATAAGGAGATGGTTGCGGCAGGACGCTGCATGATCCGGCAGGGGGATGTTTCAGATCTCCGGCTCCCCGCCGGGGCGTTTGATCTTGCCACGGCTTTTGAGACCATCTATTTCTGGCCCGGACTCGAAAAGTGTTTCGCCCAGACAGCTCAGGTACTGAAAACCGGTGGGTACTTTATGATCTGCAATGAATCGGACGGTACGGATGCTGTCAGCTTAAAATATGAAAAAATCATCGAGGGTATGAAAAATCATACGGTTGAGGAAATAGAAGCAGCGCTGAAAGCTGCCGGATTTTCCCAAGTAGAGAGTGATCATCATCCTTCCAGACCATGGATCACGGTACTGGCCAGAAAATAACAGGCAGGTATTCTAATACCATATCACTCAGAAAACCCGTTGAGCGATGCCGATACGATGCGCTTGTGTGTTTTTGATAACTTATGATATCATATACGGCAGAGTAACAGGCATGCATACGGCACAGCAAGAAACGGGTTTTCGGCGTTGAAAAACTGGAGGGATAACAAATGAGCAAAGTAGCGATTATCGGGGCAGGCAGTCTTGTGTTTACAAAGCAGTTTCTTAATGACATGTTCGGAACTCCATGCATGGCAGGAAGTACCTATTACCTGATGGGGCCAACGATGTGGAAACTCGAGAAAATGAAGGTGTATGCAGACCAGATCATTGAAAAGAACAATGTGGATGCCCATATCGTCTGCACCACGGATCGCAGGGAAGCGTTAAAAGACGCGGATTTTGTCGTGATGGTCTTCTACATCGGCGGCAATGAGGCCTTTGGTTATGATGTGGAAATCCCCATGAAATACGGGATTAACCAGTGCATTGGCGACTCCATGGGCCCGGGCGGTTTCTTCAGTCTTTTCCGCCAGGTTCCTGTCATGCTTGAAATAGGCAAGGAAATGGACGAGCTTTGTCCGGATGCCCTGGTGTTGAATTACGTCAATCCGATGGGAGCGATGTGCACAGCCATTACACGCGGCACCCATATGAATGCAGTCGGCCTGTGCCACGGTGTGCAGACTACGATGGATCTGATCGCGGCCTATACCGGGGTTCCGAAAGATGAGATCGACTATGTCAATGCCGGGATCAACCATATGGACTGGTTCCTGAAGCTGGAACATAACGG
>JAIKYQ010000093.1 GCA_024683035.1 Eubacterium sp. | reverse complement strand
GTCTTCAGATATTTATCGTTGTCAAATCCGGTTTTCTGCATAAAAGCCTCCCTGGAATGATGATCCTGAAAAATGATAAATCCTTACAACCATCAGCAGGCAGGCCTGCATGGCGTCAGGACTTTTGGCGTTGTAATCATATCATATATGACCCGTATACCGCAAGAAAGAGACGCGGATTTCTCCGGACACTTTTCGCAAAAAGAAAAGGAAAACGGTTGAAAACAGAATTGTGATTTAGTAGAATAAAAGCATCATGTGCCCGAATCCTGAATTTTTCTGCGATTGGGGTTAATCAGACGCATAGGAGGTAGTAACGCATGGAAGTGTACAGAACAGACAGGATCCGTAATGTCGTATTGCTCGGGCATGGCGGTGTCGGGAAAACCAGCCTCACCGAGGCCATGGCATATCTTGCCGGCATCACAAACCGGGTCGGCCGCGTAGAAGACGGCAATACGCTCAGCGATTTTGATAAAGAGGAAATCAAACGGAAATTCTCGATCAGCACGTCCTTTGTTCCCGTGGAATGGGAAAAAACCAAAATCAATATTATGGATACACCGGGCTTTTTCGATTTCGTCGGTGAAGCGGAAGAAGCGGCCTATGCGGCCGATGCGGCTATCATCGTCGTATCCGGCAAGGC
The DNA here is from genome assembly GCA_024683035.1 of Eubacterium sp. Classification (GTDB taxonomy): domain Bacteria; phylum Bacillota; class Clostridia; order Lachnospirales; family Lachnospiraceae; genus Bilifractor. The sequence continues at coordinate 22,494 of JAIKYQ010000093.1, read as the reverse complement.
CGGCGTACAGGTGGGAACGGAGAAATCCTGGGAGCTGTGCGAACGGTACAATCTTCCGCGTATCATCTACGTAACCGATATGGATATCGATGAAGTCAGCTATCACGATGTCGTGACCAGACTGCAGGAGCTTTACGGAAAACGGATCGCCCCGATCCATATGCCGATCCGTGAGAACGGCCAGTTCGTCGGTTATGTCAATCTTGTGAAGAACAAAGGCCGTCTGTATGTCGATAAAGATCAGAAAAAGGAATGCGATATCCCGGATTATCTGAATGAGCATCTGGAAGAGTATCGTGAAGCGCTTCTGGAGTCTGTGGCCGAGTCCAGCGAAGAATTCATGGAACGGTATTTCAGCGGCGAAGAGTTTTCGGAAGCGGAGATCGGCGCTGCGATCACTACCAATGTGGAAGACTGCAGCATCGTGCCGGTATGCATGGGTTCCCCGGTCAACATGAAGGGCGTCCGCAACCTGCTGGACGATATTGTCAGTTATTTCCCGGATCCGTCCCGCCGCAAACGGGCCGGCCTGGACAAGAACAGCAACGGCACCTTTGATGCGGATTATGATTTCCAGAAACCGAAGAGTGCACAGGTATTCAAGACGATCGTGGATCCGTTCCTCGGAAAGTATTCCATGATCAAGGTCTGCTCCGGCGTGATCAAGAATGATGATGTTCTGTACAATGTAACGCAGGACAAAGAAGAGAAGCTCAGCAAACTGCATGTCCTGTGCGGTTCCAAAGCGCAGGAAGTGCCGGAACTGCATGCCGGCGATATCGGCGCCATTGCCAAGCTGGGAGATACGCAGACCGGTGATTCCTTTGCCACCAAGGCCAATCCGGTGGATTACGGTCAGATCCCGCTGTCAAAACCGTACACGAAAAAACGGTATGCCGCCATCAACAAGCAGGATATCGATAAGATCGCCCAGGGCCTGGCCCGTCTGGCGACAGAAGATCGGACCATGCGGATCGTCAACGATGCGGCCAACCATCAGTCTCTGATCTGCGGAATCGGCGACATGCATATCGATGTCATTGCCAGTAAACTGAAAGAGCGGTATAAAGTGGATGTGGAGCTGACAGAGCCGAAGATCGCTTTCCGCGAGACCATCCGCAAGAACTCCGACGTGGACTCCAAGTATAAGAAACAGTCCGGCGGACACGGGCAGTACGGTCATGTAAAACTGCGTTTCGAGCCTTCCGGAGATATGGAGCAGCCGTACATCTTTGAAGAAGTGGTTGTCGGCGGTTCCGTGCCGAAGAACTATTTCCCGGCTGTGGAAAAAGGCCTGGCAGAGTCTGTACAGTCCGGACCTCTGGCTGCCTATCCGGTCGTCGGTGTCAAGGCGGTTCTGTATGACGGATCCTACCATCCGGTCGACTCTTCGGAAATGGCGTTCAAAACAGCCACGATCATGGGCTTCAAAAAAGGGTTCATGGAAGCCGGCCCGGTTCTGCTTGAGCCGATCGTAACGATGCGGGTTGTCGTTCCGGATGCTTTCACGGGTGACGTGATGGGTGATCTGAACAAGCGCCGCGGCCGCGTGCTCGGAATGAATCCGGATAAGAGCGGTCATACCGTTGTGGAAGCGGAAGTGCCGGAGCTGGAGCTTTACGGCTATTCCAATACCCTTCGTTCGATGACCGGCGGTGCGGGAGACTTCTCCTATGAGTTCTGCCGTTATGAGCAGGCACCGGCCGATGTACAGCAGAAACAGATCGAAGCGAGGGCAAACCAAATCACAAAAGTCGAGGAGTAACACCTCACGAATGCAATTACTTCGGGGATGTCTTGTCAAAGACATCCCCGCTTTACCAGAGGAGATAAACTATGGCAACCGTGTTTAATCACAGAGAAATCGAAAAGAAATGGCGCGATAAATGGATGCGCTCACCTGTTAATGTCAATGACGGCAAGAAGCCAAAATACTATTGTCTGGACATGTTTCCTTATCCGTCCGGGAATGGTCTGCATGTCGGCCATTGGCGTGGCTATGTCATTTCTGACGTATGGAGCCGCTATAAAATGATGCAGGGCTATTATCTGATCCATCCCATGGGATGGGATGCTTTCGGACTTCCTGCAGAAAACTACGCGATCAAGACAGGACAGCACCCGGCCATTTCCACAGCGCAGAACGTTGCCAATATCAAAAAACAGATCGACCAGATCGGTTCGATCTATGACTGGGATATGGAGGTAAATACCACGGATCCCAACTATTTCCATTGGACACAATGGATTTTTGTCCAGATGTTCAAAAAGGGACTGGCATATGAAAAAGAGTTCCCCATTAACTGGTGCCCGTCCTGCAAGACCGGTCTGGCGAACGAAGAAGTGGTCAATGGCTGCTGTGAGCGCTGCGGCACGGAAGTCACAAAGAAAGACCTGCGCCAGTGGATGCTGAAGATCACGGCCTATGCCGATCGTCTGCTGAATGATCTGGGCAAGCTGGATTGGCCTGAAAAAGTGAAAAAGATGCAGACAGACTGGATCGGTAAATCCTATGGCGCTGAGATCAATTTCCCGATCGACGGCAGCGATGAAGTCATTACCGTCTATACAACGCGCCCGGATACGCTTTACGGCGCCACCTTTATGGTGCTTTCACCGGAACATCGTCTGGCGAAGCAGCTGGCTACGGAAGATAACCGGGCAGCGGTTGAACAGTATATTTACGATGCGTCCGTCAAATCCAACGTGGACCGTATGCAGGCGAAAGAGAAGACCGGCGTCTTTACCGGCAGTTATGCCGTAAACCCGCTGAATCAGGAAAAGATCCCGATCTGGCTTTCGGATTATGTTCTGGCAGATTATGGTACGGGTGCCATCATGTGTGTTCCGGCCCATGACGACCGTGACTTTGCCTTTGCAAAGAAATTCGGCCTTCCGATCGTGCAGGTCATTTCCCGTGACGGAAAGGAACAGGTTCTTGAAGAAGCGTATACGGAAGCGGACGGGATCGTGATCAATTCCGGTTCCTGGAACGGCCGGCAGTCGTCCGAACTGAAACAGACGGCTCCCGACGAGATCGAGGAGAAGGGATTCGGCAAAAAAACCGTGAACTTCAAGCTTCGCGACTGGGTCTTTTCCAGACAGCGTTACTGGGGCGAACCAATCCCGATCATCCATTGTCCGAACTGCGGCAATGTGCCGGTACCGGAAGAAGAACTGCCGCTGGAACTGCCTGCCGTGGAAAAATATGAGCCTACGGGGACCGGGGAGTCGCCGCTGGCTGCTATCGATTCCTGGGTGAACTGTACCTGCCCGGTATGCGGAGCTGCATCCAAAAGAGAAACGAATACCATGCCGCAGTGGGCCGGTTCTTCCTGGTATTTCCTGCGGTATATCGACAATAAAAACGATAAAGAACTGGTTTCCAGAGAAAAAGCGGACAAGTACCTGCCTGTCGATATGTACATCGGCGGTGTGGAACATGCGGTCCTGCACCTGCTGTATTCCCGGTTCTGGACCAAATTCCTGTACGATATCGGCGTCGTGGATTTTGATGAGCCGTTTATCAAGCTGTTCAACCAGGGCATGATCACCGGCAAGAACGGGATTAAGATGAGCAAATCCAAAGGGAACGTTGTCTCTCCGGATGACCTGGTCCGGGATTACGGCTGCGATTCCCTGCGTCTGTATGAAATGTTTGTGGGCCCGCCGGAACTGGATGCAGAATGGGATGACCGCGGGATCGACGGCGTCAACCGTTTCCTGCGCCGTTTCTGGACGCTGGCTATGGATTCGGCAGAAACAAAAGTGGAAGCCACCAAAGATATGGTCCGCGTTCGGAATCAGCTGATCTATGATGTAACGACGCGTCTGGAGAGCTTCAGCCTGAATACGGTCGTTTCGGCCTTCATGGAGTATAATAACCGGCTGATTGAGATCGCGAGAAAAGAAGGCGGGATCGATGCAGAGACGATCTGTGCCTTTACGCAGCTGCTGGCACCTTTTGCGCCGCATATTGCAGAGGAAATATGGGAAGCATACGGACATACTGACAGTGTATTCCACTCTGTCTGGCCGGTTTATAATGAAGAGGACATGAAAGAAGATACGGTCGATCTTCCTGTTTCTATTAACGGAAAGACCAGGACCGTGATCTCTGTGCCCCGGGAAATCGGAAAAGAGGAAGCTATTGCCGCTGCCAAGGAAGCAGTCGCATCCAGGCTTACCGGTACGATCATCAAAGAAATCTATGTGCCGGGCCGTATGGTGAATCTGGTCATTAAATGACCGGACGGATCAGTCTATACGGCATGACCTGCATACGCATCTGAGACAGCCTGCTAAAGGAACGGGAAGGAGCAGAATATGAACCTGGATTGGGCAAATATCGGATTTGGTTATATCAAAACAGACAAAAGATATGTATCTACCTGGAAAAACGGAGCCTGGGATGAAGGCGGCCTGACAAGTGATGATCAGATCACCATGTCGGAATGCGCCTGCGTGCTGCAGTATGCACAGACCTGTTTTGAAGGGCTGAAAGCTTATACGACGGTGGATGGAAGAATTGTAACGTTTCGTCCGGATCTGAATGCAAAGCGCATGGTCGATTCGGCCAAAAGGCTGGAAATGCCGCCGTTTCCGGAGGAGCGTTTCCTCGATGCCATTGAACAGGTTGTCCGTGCCAACAAAGACTGGGTGCCGCCTTACGGGTCCGGAGCCACACTGTATATCCGGCCTTATATGTTCGGAATTGATCCGGTCATCGGTGTAAAACCGGCAACGGAATACCAGTTCCGTACGTTTGTCACGCCGGTGGGTCCGTATTTCAAGGGAGGCGCCAAGCCGATCGTGATCAAGGTTTCGGATTTTGACAGAGCCGCGCCGCACGGCACCGGACATGTAAAAGCCGGGCTGAACTATGCCATGAGCCTGCATGCTATCGTGACGGCGCATGAGGAAGGCTATGCGGAAAACATGTATCTGGATCCCGGCACGCGGACAAAAGTGGAAGAGACCGGCGGGGCCAACTTCATTTTTATTACCAAAGACGGTACGGTGGTTACGCCGAAATCCGACTCGATCCTTCCTTCCATCACCAGACGTTCGATCTGCCAGGTGGCTGAAGAAATCCTCGGTATGAAGGTGGAGCACCGGGAAGTGCTTCTGGAAGAACTGTCCGATTTTGCGGAATGCGGTCTCTGCGGTACAGCGGCGGTCATCTCACCGGTCGGACAGATCGACGATCACGGCCGGAGCATATGCTTCCCGAGCGGAATGGACGAAATGGGACCGACTATCCGCCGGCTGTACGATACGCTCACCGGCATTCAGCTTGGCCTTCTGGATGGTCCGGAAGGATGGGTGCATGAAATTACCGTATGAATGAAGCAAAGCAGAATAAAACGCCGCTGATAGACGCCCTGCGTCAGTTTGCAGCCGGCAATCCGGCTTATTTCCGGATCCCGGCGCATCGTTTCGGAAAAGGAGTGGACGAAACACTGGCGGCGCTTCTCGGAAAACAGGTTTTTACTGCGGATCTGACCGAGGCGGAAGGACTGGATGATCTGCATGCCGCAACCGGGGTCATTGCGGAAGCGGAGGCGCTGGCGGCGGATCTCTGGGGGTCCGACAGCTGTCATTTTCTGGTAAACGGAAGCACCGGCGGCAATGAAGCCATGCTGCTTTCCGTACTGCGTCCGCAGGATAAGATCCTGACAGCCAGAAATGTACACAAATCTGTGCTGATGGGACTGATCCTGACAGGCGCTGTACCGGTCTGGATGTATCCGGATGAAGTGCCGGGATGGCAACTGGACGGACCGGTTTCAGTCGATACAGTGGAAAGATCGCTGGATGAGCATCCGGACTGCAAGGCAGTCATGCTGGTCAGCCCGACCTATTTCGGGATCTGCAGCCCTGTGAGGGAGATTGCCGCTCTTTGCCATGAGCGGAACATACCGCTGCTGGTCGATGAAGCACACGGGCCGCATCTTCATTTTATGAAGAATGCACCGGAGGATGCCGTTTCCGCGGGGGCGGATCTGGTCGTACAGAGCCTGCATAAGACCGGCGGCAGTATGACGCAGTCTTCCCTGCTTCATGTACAGGGGCCTCTGGCGGACAGGGACCGGATCCGGGAGAGTCTGGCGCTGACGATGAGTACGAGCCCCAGTTATGTGCTGATGGCCTCACTGGACGGCGCCCGGCATCAGCTGGCCATGCACGGACGCGGCCTGACGGAACAGGCAGAGAAGCTGGCTTTATATGCCCGAACTGCTCTTGCATCCGTGCCGGGTATTGAGGTGTTGGATCTACCCTGCAGCGATCCTCTTCGGCTGGTGTTTTCAGCCGGGAAACTGGGCATTTCCGGGGAAGAGCTGAGCCGTCGTTTATACGAAACGGATTTTGTCAGCCTGGAGCTGGCGGATGCCTGCCAGGCTGCCGCCGTGATCACCTGGGGCAATACGCGGGAGGATGTGGAGCGCCTGGTCAACAGTGTACGCACGGCTGTGCAGGAACTGAGGCAGAAAGCGGAGCCTTTTCCGAAGGTATCTGCAAAAACAACCGGTGCAGCCCTGTTTAGAGAAACAGCAGAGGCAGCTGTTTCTCCCCGGACGGCATGGTATGCGGCAGCGGAATCGGTACCACTGGAAAAGACGGGCGGCAGGATCGCAGCAGAAAGCGTCATACCGTATCCTCCCGGCATACCGGTACTGTATCCGGGAGAAAAGATCACACCGGAGATGACGGAGTATCTTATGGCTGTACGAATGGAAAAGACGGCTTTACACGGACCGTCGGACCGTTCTCTGACCTGTCTGCGGGTTCTGAAATAGAGATTGCAACAGAACAGGAGAAATAAAATGAAGTGTATTTCCTGGAATGTAAACGGGCTGCGTGCCTGCCGTGCGAAGGGCTTTGATGAAGTGTTTCGTAAGCTGGACGCAGATTTTTTTTGTATACAGGAGAGCAAACTCCAGGAGGGGCAGACTGATTTTGCACCGGAAGGATGGTTTGGCTACTGGAATTACGCGGTCAGAAAAGGGTATTCCGGAACTGCGGTTTTTGCGAAAAACGAACCGGACAGGGTACTGTACGGACTGGGATTGGAAGAACATGACCAGGAAGGCCGTGTGATCACTCTGGAGTATCCTTCGTTTTACTTTATGACCGTCTATACACCCAATGCACAGGACGGACTGAAAAGGCTGTCTTACCGGATGGAGTGGGATGATGCTTTCCGCGCTTATCTGAATAGACTGGATGCAGACAAACCGGTCATTGTCTGCGGGGATATGAATGTAGCGCATGAAGAGATCGATCTGAAAAACCCCAGGACCAACCATAAAAACGCCGGCTTTACCGATGAAGAACGCGGGAAATTTTCAAATCTGCTGGAAAGCGGTTTTACGGATACTTTCCGGTATCTGTATCCGGATACCGTGACCTATTCCTGGTGGTCCTACCGTTTTCACGCAAGGGAGAAAAATGCAGGATGGCGTATTGACTATTTTCTGATTTCGGACCGACTGCGGGATCATCTGCAGGATGCCCGTATTCTTACAGATGTATATGGATCGGATCATTGCCCTGTTGCACTGCTTTTGGAGGAATTATCATGAAACAGGTCTCATTTCCGGTAAAACCGGCCAGCCCAACGATTCCCGGCGTTTCTTTCTGCGGTAAAAATACTGTTTTTGTCTTTCCGGTTCCGGAAGGTGCGATCGAGGCAGAACTGCTCTTGTATCAGGATGAGGAGGAGGATCCGGTTTGTGTGATCCCGCTGCCGGAATCGGAGCGGTACGGTTCGGTCAGCGCTGTAGCCGTAACCTTGCCGAAGGATTCGGTTTTTACGTATCTTTACCGGATAGACGGCTGTCTGCTTACAGATCCCAGTGCAAGGGTGCTCCGTTTGTGCAGGGCAGGCGGCAAAGAGTATCTGCGCGGCGTCGTCAGGGAGCCGGTGCAGGCGGAAACAAAACCACTGCCGACTCCATTCGAGGACTGTGCATTCTACAAGCTGCATGTACGCGGCTTTTCCAGAAACAAACCGGGTGCCGGTAAAAAGGCAGGAACCTTTGCCGCTTTGCAGGATGCTCTTCCGTATCTGAAGGATCTGGGCATAAATGCCCTGCTCCTGATGCCGGTATATGAATTCAATGACGTACCGCGGACACCAGCCTGCCGGGCAGACAGGCCTTCACCGGAAGAAATGGAAGAAAAACGGACGAATTACTGGGGCTATACGGACGGCTTTTATTTTTCGCCGCGACTGTCGTACAGCGCTTCCGGGGAACCGGACCGTGAATTTGCCGCACTGGTGGACAGTATCCACCGTGCGGGAATGCTCTGCATACCGGAATTCTATTTTGCAGAGAATGAAAATCCCCGTCTGGCTGCCGATGTGCTGCGGCACTGGCTGTTTACCTGGCATGTAGACGGTTTTCATCTGGTCGGCGGAGGAGCCTGGGTCCAGGCGGTCTTAAAGGATCCGGTATTGAGCAAAACACGGATTCTGGTGGGAAGAGAACCGGAAAGTGCGTCGAAAACCGTCTCCGGTCCCGTACAGAAGCGGATCGCCGTGTACAATAAAGATTACGAACACAGCCTGCGCCGTTTTCTTAAGGGAGATCTGGATCTTTCCATGGAAGAGATCGCCTGGATGCAGAGAAGAAATGCGCCCGCCTTTTCCTATATGTCGTTTCTGGCTGATCAGGACGGGTTTACCCTGGCTGACGCCGTTTCTTATGAAGAGCGTCACAACGAGGCAAACGGGGAAGAAAACCGGGACGGCACCTCGGCCAATTTTACCTGGAACTGCGGCGAGGAAGGAGCATCCAGAAAAAGTGCTGTCAGCCGTCTCCGCTTACAGCAGCTTCGGAATGCCTTTCTTCTGCAGATGACGGCACAGGGTGTTCCGGTCATATATGCCGGGGATGAGGTCATGAATTCCCAGCGGGGCAATAACAATGCCTGGTGCCAGGACAATGAAACCGGATGGGTCAGCTGGAATCGCACCAAAGCAGCTGCTTCGCTGCAGCAGTTTGTAAAGGAAGCGCTTGCCTTCCGCAAAAAGCATCCGGTTCTGCATGGTGCCAGACCGCACAGGCTGGTCGATTATAAGAACTGCGGCCTGCCTGATGTCTCTTATCACAGCCGGCAGGCCTGGATCCAGCAGAGTACGCAGATGAAAGCAGCTTTTGGTACTCTGTACAGCGGAGCCTACGCGGTCCGGGAAGACGGAGAAGCGGACGATACGCTGATGATCCTGTACAATATGTACTGGCAGGAGCAGTCTTTTGCCCTTCCGGATCTGCCGGCAGCGCTCAGGTGGTATCGGAAAGCGGATACTTCGGCAGATAAAGCTTTTTTTGAAGACGGCATGGAACCGGTTCTTCCGGAGACGGAAAAGACTTTGTCTGTTCCGGCTCGCAGCATTGTCATTCTGATAGCAAAGTGAAAGAATCATGTCATTTGCCTGGCAGCATTTTAAAACCATAACAAAACATAAATGGATCGTGATGCAATACTGTTTTCGGATGGGACTGATCCGGCAGGGGCTGGCGCATGATCTGTCCAAGTATTCGCCGACGGAGTTTTCGGCCGGAGCCCGGTACTGGCAGGGGAACCGCAGTCCCAACAATGCGGAGCGGGAAGCCACCGGCATTTCGTATGCCTGGCTGCATCATAAGGGAAGGAACCGGCATCATTTCGAGTACTGGATCGATTATGATCTTGTCGGGGACAGGGTACTGACCGGTATGCCGATCCCCCGGCCTTTTGTGGCCGAAATGATCGCAGACCGGATCGGGGCGTCCACCGTGTATCTGGGTGATCTTTATGAAGATACAGCCCCGTACATTTACCTGACAAAAGGCCTGGAACGCCTGTGGTTCATACATCCGGACGTTAAGGAGCAGCTTGTCTATCTGCTGGCCATGCTGGCAGCAAAAGGCCAGAAGGAAACCATGACCTACATTCGGACCGTCTATCTGAAGGATAAAACACGGCCATGGACAAAGCCGGAGGATTTCGATACAATCAGACAGGCTGCGGAAGAACGTGTGCGGCAGACAGCCGCAGTAAGTAAGACCATTTCCGATAGTGAGAAAAAAGGAAATCTGATCGTCTGACAGATCCAGTAAAGAAAGGACTGAAAAGATATATATGAAAAAAGTAGTCAAGTTCGGCGGCAGTTCACTGGCCAGTGCAGAACAGTTTCAGAAAGTCGGGGATATCATACGGGCGGAAGAAGACCGCCGGTATGTGATCCCGTCGGCACCCGGCAAACGGGATGCGGCGGACAGCAAGGTCACGGACCTGCTGTATACTCTCTGGGATACAGCCAGCCAGGGGCAGGAGTACACCGAAATCATACAGCATATACGTGCCCGGTATGATGCCATAATACAGGGTCTGGGCCTGGATCTGGATTTCACAGAGGAATTCCAGACAATCGAAGAAAAGATCCGGGAGGGCGTCGGTGTCGATTACGTGGCCTCCCGCGGTGAATACCTGAACGGCAGGATCATGTCTGCTTATCTGGGATTTCCGTTTGTCGATGCGGCAGATGTCATAGCTTTTGATGCAGACGGAGAGTTTGACGACCGCCGGACCGACAAACTGCTGGCGGAGCGTCTGGAGAACTTGCATACAGCCGTCATTCCCGGATTCTACGGAGCCAGGCCGGATGGTACCGTACAGACATTTTCACGCGGCGGTTCCGATATCACGGGATCTCTGGTTGCCAAGGCAAGCCATGCAGATCTGTATGAAAACTGGACGGATGTCTCCGGTTTTCTGATGGCTGACCCGCGCATTGTCAAAGATCCCGTACCGATCAGTACGATCACATACAGGGAAATGCGGGAGCTTTCCTATATGGGGGCTACGGTTCTGCACGAAGACGCCATTTTCCCGCTTCGTAAGGAAGGCATACCGATTAACGTGCGGAATACAAACGACCCGGAGAATCCGGGGACGATGGTTGTTGAAAGCACCTGCAGCAAGCCGCGTTATACGATCACCGGGATCGGCGGAAAAAAAGGCTTTGCATCCATTACGATTGAAAAAGCCATGATGAACGCCGAAGTGGGATTCGGACGGCGCGTACTGGAAGTGTTTGAAGATGTGGGGATGACATTTGAGCATACACCTTCCGGGATCGATACATTCTCTGTGTTTGTGAACCAGCACGAGCTGGAGCCTCACGAACAGCAGGTCATCGCCGGTCTGCACCGCAGCGTGCGTCCGGATATGATCGAACTGGAATCCGATCTTGCACTGATCGCGGTCGTCGGACGCGGCATGCGGCGTACACGCGGCACAGCCGGAAGGATCTTTTCGGCATTGGCACATGCGCATGTCAACGTGAAAATGATCGACCAGGGCTCTTCCGAGCTGAATATCATCATCGGTGTGGAAAACAGGGATTTCGAAGCGGCCATCAAGGCCATCTATGAAATCTTTGTGATCGCACAGATATAAGATGCGGACAGCCCGTTCATAAATGGTAGTTTTGACCTGTGTTTCATGCTATAATAGGCACATATATTGTTAGGCATCCGTAGCAACAGCACAGAAAGCAGGGGGATCTCATGAAACGTGTATTACTGAAACTCAGCGGAGAAGCTCTGGCGGGTGAGAAAAAAAGCGGGTTTGACGAAGCAGTCGTAACGGAAGTGGCAAAACAGATCAAGGTTCTGGCCGATGAAGGGCTTGAAATCGGCGTTGTCATCGGCGGCGGCAATTTCTGGAGAGGACGTTCCAGCGGAAATATCGACCGTACGAAGGCAGACCAGATCGGTATGCTGGCTACGGTGATGAACTGTATCTATGTATCCGAGATATGCCGGTCACAGGGCATGATGACCTCTGTTCTGACTCCGTTTGCCTGCGGTGATTTTACCAAGACCTTTTCCAAGGACCGCTGCAACAAGTATTTTTCGAGAAACATGATCGTTTTCTTCGGCGGCGGTACAGGGCATCCGTATTTTTCCACCGATACCACCGCCATTCTCAGGGCGGTTGAAATTGAAGCCGATGCACTGCTGCTTGCCAAGGCCGTGGATGCCGTTTATGACAGCGATCCCAAAGATAATCCAAACGCCAGAAGGCTGGATACCGTTACGATCGATGAAGTCATACAGCAGAATCTGCAGGTGGTGGATATGACGGCTTCCATTCTGGCAAAAGAAAACCACATGCCGATGATCGTATTCGGTCTCGGCGAAAAGAACAGCATCATTGACGCGGCTCATGGCATTATACACGGAACAGTCGTAACGGTCTGATTAGGAGGATACAGTAATGGATGAGCGTATTCAGAGTTATGAAGTAAAGATGGGAAAAACGCTGGCCAATCTGGAAAGCGAATTCGGAACGATCCGGGCGGGCAGAGCCAATCCGCATGTACTGGACCGTATTACCGTAAATTACTACGGGACACAGACACCGCTGCAGCAGGTCGCCAATATTACGGTTCCGGAAGCCCGGATGCTGCAGATCCAGCCCTGGGAGCCGAGCCTGATCTCCGAGATCAACAAGTCGATCCAGATGTCCAACCTTGGGATCAATCCCAATACCGACGGCAAAGTCATCCGCCTGGTATTTCCGGAACTGACCGAGGAACGCCGTAAGGATCTGGCTAAAGACGTGCGGAAAAAGGGCGAAGAAGCAAAAGTGGCCGTACGGAACATCCGCCGCGACGCCAATGATAAGTTTAAGAAGCTGGAAAAAGAAGATATATCAAAGGACGTGATCGAAGGACTGCAGGAAGACATCCAGAAGCTGACGGACGATTATATCAAGAAAATCGACAAAGCAGTGGAAGAGAAGTCCAAAGAGATCATGACAGTGTAATGATGGAGAATAATGAAGAGTACAGGCTGCCGGAGCATATAGCCATCATCCTGGACGGAAACGGAAGATGGGCGGCGTCCAAAGGCAGGCCGCGCAGTTACGGCCATATCGTGGGCTGTGACAATCTGGAAAAAATGTGCAATGTGATCGGAGACAGGGGGATCCGCTATCTGACGGTCTATGCATTTTCCACTGAAAACTGGAAGCGTTCGCAGGAAGAGGTCCGTGTTTTAATGGACCTCTTTCGAAGATATTTGAAACGTATTATGAAAACCGCCCGCCGTCGGAATATGCGGGTGCGGTTTTTGGGGGATCCTGCCGGACTGGCGCCGGATATTCAGGAGAGTATCCGTCAGCTGGAGGAGAGTACAAAAGACTATGACAGCATGTTTTTCCAGATCGCTCTGAATTACGGCAGCCGGGATGAGATCGTCCGTGCCGTTACGAAGCTGGCGGATGACGCCCGGTCGGGGAAGCTTCCGGAAGGACGTGTCACGGAAGAGGTATTTGCTTCTTATCTGGACACGGCAGACATACCGGATCCGGATCTTCTGATCCGTACGAGCGGAGAACAGAGGCTGTCCAATTTCCTGTTATGGCAGCTGGCCTATACGGAATTCTATTTCACACCTGTGCCCTGGCCTGCTTTCGGAATAAAAGAACTGGAAGATGCCATCGCCGCCTATAACGGGCGCGACCGCCGTTTTGGAGGAGTGTGAGATATGTTGTATCTGATCGGTATCATCGCCGTCGGTGTGATGCTTCTGCTGCAGTTTCTGACCAGAAATATCCTGAACAGTTTCCTGACACGGCTTGTCAGCGGCGTGATCCTGGTCCTGCTGGCGCTGCTGACGATCGTCAGCGGAGGTTGGGTCCTGTTCTGCACGACCCTGATCCTGTCTCTGATCGGTATGTCGGAACTCTACCGCGCACTGGGGATCCGGACAGGTTCCCGGCTGAACCGGCTGGAGCTTTTCGGCTATCTGGCCTGCGGTGTGTATTATGCTTTCATCGGCTTTCTGCCGCAGAGGGCCGGATGGCTCGGGATCCTGGTTGCGCTGATCCTTATTCTGGCACTGTACGTCTTTACCTTTCCGGTTTATCAGTACACTGAAGTCATACGCTGTTTCTTTGCCGTCCTGTATGTGGGGGTCATGCTGTCCTGTGTATATCTGACACGGATCATGACAGGCGGGATCTGGCTGGTCTGGCTGATCTTCCTCTCCGCATGGGGAAGCGATACCTGTGCGTATTGTGCCGGCATGCTATGGGGCAAACATAAAATGACGCCTGTCCTCAGTCCGAAAAAGACGGTGGAAGGAGCCATCGGCGGTGTGGCCGGCGCCGTGATCCTGGGCATGCTGTACGGTCTTATTACCAAAGGACAGGTAAAAGATTACATGCTGATCTGCCTGGCAGGCGCTTTTATTTCCATGATCGGGGATCTGGCGGCTTCCGCTATCAAGCGTCAGACAGAGATTAAAGATTACGGCACGCTGATCCCGGGACACGGCGGTATTCTGGATCGTTTCGACAGTGTGATCTTTACGGCACCGGCGGTGTATCTTATGGCATTGCTGTTGATCCGGTGATAAGGCAGGCAGTTTACTATGGCAGAAAGAGAAAGAATAAAACGGATCAGTCTCCTCGGCTCTACGGGTTCCATCGGCAGACAGACACTGGAGGTGGTCCGCGAACAAAAGGATATGCAGATCGTGGCACTGGCCGCAAACCGTCAGACCGATCTGCTGGAGCAGCAGATCCGGGAGTTTCGTCCCGTTCTGGCTGTGTTGTATGATGCCGATGCCGCGGAAGATCTGAAAGTACGTACGGCAGACCTTCCGGTCAGGATCGAGTCCGGCATGGAAGGGCTGATCCATATGGCACAGCTGGAGGAAGCGGGTATTCTTGTGACAGCCATTGTCGGGATGATCGGCATTCGGCCTACACTGGCAGCTCTTCAGGCCGGCAAGGATATAGCCCTGGCAAACAAAGAAACGCTGGTGACGGCCGGACATCTGATCATGCCGCTTGCCGCTGAAAAAAAAGTACGGATCCTGCCGGTAGACAGTGAACACAGTGCCATTTTCCAATGTATCCAGGCGGCGGATCACGGAGAGATCGGAAAGCTGATCATCACAGCTTCCGGCGGTCCGTTCCGCGGAAAAAAGACAGAAGACCTGACGCAGGTTACGGCAGCTGACGCGCTTCGTCATCCCAACTGGTCCATGGGAAACAAGATCACCATTGACTCGGCTACCATGGTCAATAAGGGACTGGAAGTATGTGAAGCGGGATGGCTGTTTTCTCTGCCTCCCGAAAAAATTGAAGTGGTGCTGCAGCCGCAGAGTATCATTCATTCCATGGTGGAATTCTGCGACGGGGCGGTTCTGGCACAGCTGGGCACACCGGACATGCGGCTTCCCATCCAGTATGCTCTGACATGGCCCTCGAGACGGCCGATGTATGGGGAAAGACTGGATTTTCAGAAACTGACGGAAATACGGTTTGAACAGCCGGATACCGACACATTCCGGGGGCTGCCGCTGGCATACGAAGCCATCCGTGCCGGGGGTTCCATGCCGACTGTATTGAATGCGGCCAACGAAGCGGCCGTGGCGCTGTTTCTGGACGGGCGCATCGCCTTTACGGATATCTATCGTCTGATCGAACAGGCGATGGGCAGTCACCGCGTCATTGAAAATCCGACCCTCGAAGAAATCCTGATGGTAGAAGAGGAGACGCGCAGAAAGACAGAAAGCGGGTATTGAACGTGCGTATTATCGTTGCCATACTGATACTTGGCCTGGTGATCTTTTTTCATGAACTGGGCCATTTTTTACTGGCGAAAGCCAATCATATCGTAGTGCTGGAATTTGCCCTGGGCATGGGTCCCAGGATCCTTTCCTTCCAGAGAGGAGAAACGACATATGCCTGGAAACTGCTGCCTTTCGGGGGATCCTGTTCCATGCTGGGAGAAGACGATCCGGAGACACAGGGCCAGAAGGGAAGCTTTCAGCAGGCAGCACTGTGGCGCCGTGCTTTCGTCGTGGCGGCCGGTCCCTGCTTTAATTTTATCATGGCCATGATCGGAGCCATGATCCTGATCGGAGCGGCCGGCGCGGATCCTGCCGTGGTGCTGGAAGTGCCGCAGGGCTCTCCGGCTCAGGAAGCCGGCCTGCAGGAAGGCGACCTTATCCTGCGTTATGACGGGAATGGGATCGCCAATGCAAGTGAATTGTATACCGATCTGATCCTGGGGGATATACCGACCGACGAAATCCGGCTGGTCGTGGAACGGGAGGGAGAACGCATCCCGATCCGGTATGCGCCTGAAACGGAAACCAGTTATAAGCTGGGGTTCTATTACCAGGATACCGGTGATCAGGACGGAGTCCTGATCACAAGGCTATCTTCCGGCAGCGTACTGCGGGATGCCGGTCTGCTTTCCGGTGATATCCTTACGGCACTGAACGGACAGGAGATCCATGATACAGAGGAACTGCAGGCATATCTGCAGCAGCATCCGCTGGATGGCTCCCCGGTGACAGTATCGATCAGACGGAGCGGTCATGATCTGACACTGGAAGATCTGGAACCGCGCATGGAACAGAATGCCTTTCTGGGATTCTCTTTCAATCTAGACAGGGAAAAACAGGGATTCGCCGGCTGGCTGCAGTACAGTTTTGCGGAAGTACGGTATTGGATCCATGTCGTTTTCAAATCTCTGGCCTGCCTGTTCAACGGAACGTTCTCCGTACAGGAAATGTCAGGACCTGTCGGTATTGTCAATACGATCGGTGACGCCTATGAAGAAGCCAGACCTCTGGGGATCGGTATCACCCTGCTGACGCTGATCAATATGATCATCCTGCTCAGCGCCAATCTCGGGGTCATGAATCTGCTTCCGTTTCCGGCACTGGACGGAGGACGGCTGCTGCTCATGCTGATCGAAGGCATTCGCCGAAAACCGCTGGATCCGCGTATCGAAGCGAGGATCAACATGACGGGGCTGCTGCTTCTGATGGCTTTTATGATCTATATTACGGCGCACGATATTTTCAAACTGATTTAAATCCACTGTTGACGGAGACAATGTGAAATGCTAAAATGAATTTTGCTGTTGGGGATCCCGGCAGCACAGGCGGAGGTGTCGGAACTGGCAGACGACCTAGACTAAGGATCTAGTGGCCGACAGGCCGTGAGGGTTCAAGTCCCTTCCTCCGCACGATATTTTTTATCAAGTGCCATCTGATTATATCAGGTGGCATTTTCTTATGAAAAATCCTTTGTTTATGCGGTCTGCGGGGTTTTTGCCTATACCCACAATCACGTTATCAGGTGGTATCACTTACCATGTAATAATACATTTGACTACACAAAATGTAGTCAAAACTGTAGTCAAAACTGTAGTCAGATTATTAGCGGATCTGATAACTGTCTTTTTATATCCACTATGCACATCTGAAATGTATCTAACAGGTTAGTTCAAATTTGAACGAACGGAACAAAGAGGAAGAGCCGATCCGCATTAGCACTCAAGACAAAACCACTCATAGCGGAAAAGGCAAAAGCACAACAAATCAGAAAATCTGTTTCACAGAAATCTGTAGAACAAAAGCCGATAGACACTCAGAAAGAACTAGCCAAGCTAGCCAACGTATCACACGACACGATACACAAAGTCGAAGAGCAGATAGCGAAAGAAGCAAAAGAACGACAACTTGCAAATATCGGTGGTGATAGACGGTCTGCGGAATACAAGAAAACAGTCGAGTCAAATTTGACCCAACAGAACGACGAAGAACCCGAAACCGGACGTACCGCAGAGATCATGGCTAAGAAGATGGGAGTCAGCAAGAACGGATTTATGGGATTGCTCATGGAAACAACCAATACACAGATAGGAGTGGAAATAATTTCCAGTCCACCAAAACCCAAGACGATCTTGCAGCCGAATTGGAAATGTCAAAACGTCAGATGGCGAACTACAAATCCCTCACAGACCTCATACCAGAGTTACAGGACGCAGTACAGACCGGAAACAGGAGTGAGTGTTACAAAAGAAAATACTATATATTGCTAGTGTGTTAAAAAGTATTACCATATATATGTATGAGGTATTGACTTTTGCTATCTCCTGTAGTAGGGTTAGATGCGTAAGGAGAATTGAACGGGTCGATTGGTCTTTTACACATGTTTTTTGTGTGCAAGAGTCCAAGAGGTTCATTATCTCCTATTTTTGTGCGTAAAAATAACATTATGCAAACAACAGTATTTTGGAGGTATTCATGAAAACACGAAAACCGAAAAACATTGCCGAAGCAAGGTTTATAACCAACGATCAGCTTGTATCACGGACTCAGTTATGCCTTTCAACCGCAAAACGACTTTCAAGAGAATTTGGAGCATACATTCCCATTGGAACAAATCATTGTCGGCATGATTGGGTCAAGTTCTGCGAAGGCATGGAAAACTTAGCGAAAAACAATTAACCACCACACAACCGGACAGAAGAGGAGGACTGTGCCGGAGAGAGCAATAGAGGTAGTACAAATGCAAGGAGTATCAATAGTTAACGGGACACGGTGGGCAACATGCCCATATTGCGGAAAAAGATTTTTTCCATTGGACAGAGACACCGTTATCCAGAACTTACAGTTGAAATGTAAGAACTCACATTGTCGGGCAACGTATACAGTCTGCACAAGACCCACAGAGGCGAACGATAATTCGAACCGCCGGAAAGGCGGGGTATATGGGGAGAAATAAGCCAGTACCAAAATACCTATATGGTAATGGGGATGATTTGCATTTTGTAATGGTTACGGCCAACCTATTACAATCTGAGGGATTTCAAGAACTATCAAGACCAGCGCAGTTGTTTTACCTGATATGTTGCGCACATAAGAATACAGAGATGCAACGACAGTGCTTATATAAGACTCTGGAAGAGTATTTTAATTTGCTTGATGATCCGAAGAGTGAATACGATCTAAAGCTGCTTAGTGGACAAATAAAGAACAGACCGGACGATAAAATGTATTTTGTGTTTCCAGCTTCACACTTGAAGCTATACGGAATAACACCGCAGTACGCAAGTAAGTATAAAAGGGAACTGATTGAACACGGCTTTATAAGAGTGGTCGGTAATGAGAAGGGAAAGAGATGCCCTAATCAGGATTTTTCAAAACGGATAACGATTTATGCGTTCAATACTGGATGGAAAAAACAAAATCCAGTTAACCAGTGATTAACGATACAGTTAACCAGAACGACATAGTACCCCTGTTTTGGGAGAGTCACAGTTAACCAGTGATTAATACTATAAATAGCGCCATGCCTTACAGTTAACCAACTATTAATACTATATATATTTGGGTATATGCAGCCGAAATGCCCGACATACTCACGAAAAGAAGGGCAAAACCATAAACGCCCTCTAAACGAGGGTAGAGGGAGTATAAAACCTATGAAGCCGAAGCAGAACGAACCGCCGACACGACACGATGATTTACCAAACTGGAACCGATTGTTGGCACAATACCGGAAAGAACACCCTCAGACCGATAAACCGAAGCGCAGGAAGAACCGATGATGATTTATGACGATTATAGTAATAGCTACTTTTATAGTGAGACTGATCCACGGCAAAAACCGATATTGTCACCGGAAGAGATAAAGCAGTTACGCAAAGAGTACAAGGAGTTCTGGTTTTACTTCCACCTAATGCAATGGGGAACATACTGGAACAGCATCATGTTAGACCCGCCAAGAGAACAGAAAACTATCTCCATAGATGATATACCGGAATGGCTGGAACAGATGAAAGCGCATATAGAACAAGACCGAAAATACTTGATTGAAAGGAAACAGTAACGATGATAACCGATAACACGATTCGAGCCGACAACGGCGCACAGGTTTATGAACACCGGATATATGAGATTGTTGACCAGTATCTTGATGGTGCTTTGACCGATGCAGAACGAGACGAACCGAAGATTGACAGCACCTTGTTTACTGGATTGCTTCACAGGATATATACGGCGATATTCAAACCGTCATTGACCAACAAGCCGATAAACACCTATCAGAATGTCAGACAGAACTCCATTCTGGATTATAACGACATTGGCACTCTTGATCATCTGTTTGATATATACTGTGATCTCTGCGCCAAGTACCGCATGTGTCCGTCATTGTTGCAATTCGGTTCTATGATTGGACTTTCGAAGGAAACTATAAATGACTTTATAAACGGCACTACGCATAACCAAACGGCGCATAGACAAACGGCAAAACACTGGAAGTCCGTCTGCGAGTCTGCGTTGGAAAATCGTGCTGTAATGTCAAATAGCATCGGCGCAATTTTCGGATTGAAAGCTGCGCATGGCTGGAGGGAAAATGATCCTGTCAATGAACCGATGATAAACACAGGTGTTCGTTTAACACCCGAGCAGATTGCCGAGAAGTACAAGGATATTCCAAAACCTGAGATTCCAGTGCTTGAAGAATTGTGAAGACAATTTGAAACGTAAAATCAGACCATAAAACCGCTGTGAAATAACGAGAAAATGACCGGATCAGAGCAAATACAAGGCTATTGTGTAAAGTGTGCGACAACATGCAGATTGCAGATGGTTTTGAAAGCAATTATCAGTCAACAATTTACTACTTTACAGCGTGAATTTTTCCAGTGTCGGTCGTTTTCCGAATAATTCAACTCTACGGTTGAATACTAGACCAGTAGGCGGGGGAAATGGTATTGAATAGCAGACCAAAACCGGAACTTGATTCCGTCATTCTGGAACGGCAGAAATGATCAGTCAACTACAAGCGGTTAAACAGGGGCATGATGCCAGTTAGGGGTCCAGGTAGACATAATGCGACGCTTTTTTACTTGCCAGATGTGATCCAAAAATAAAAAACGCCCTATAACCATTCCCACAGCGTCTACAGGCATGTTCTACGGTATTAAGGGTAATTCCCTATAGGCAACGTACAAACCGCCGTGTATGCACCATGCTACAAAAGGCTACAACCGTCTGAGACACGTTCTAGCCAAGAACAGGTATAGACATACCCCTAACCGATTAAAACGCATAACAACCGTATGGAGGTAACACATGAATAAACCGATATTTATTGACACAACCGGAGACTTTCTGCGTCATATGTCCGGTTACAGTTTGGAAGAGTTGCGAGAGATTCACAAGGCACTGTTTGAACTATCTGAGCGGCAGGAGGTTGCCGATCTCACGCAGACAACCCCCCTTAGTGATGCATTGGATTCTTTTATGCTCTATATAAACCGAGTTTTGATTTCAAAATTATTGGAGGTAAAAAACGATGAATACTAAATTAAACGCAGCCGAACGGCTAGCCATAAAAATTGCGAAAAGCCAAAAGGCGGCAAATGCGAACCGAGACAAGGACATTCTTTCTTGCTACACGACCAGAAAGCAGCCAAAGCACCGCGGCGATGACAAGATTGTGAAATACTACGAATGAAAGGAACAGGGCCACAATGAAAAAAGGATACAACGAATATATCAAGCAGCAGTTTTCAGAAGTGCGTGAGGCCATCCGCGGCCATCATAAGCTGACGGATTCCAAATTGAACGCTTATGCAAAGAAGCATCAGGAAAATGTTGAACGTCTGAATGAGCGCAGCCTTCGCAACGAAGAAGACATAGCCAGGGCGATCCTACAGGGTGATATTGCATACTCAGCCAGAGCAGCAGCCGATTCCGTGAATTTGTGCTTTGATAATTTGGATAAGACTATTTTGGAATGGGCTATTGAAGTTCCGCCGGCTCCGTTTCTGGAGATCATGCGAGCTGTAGAAGACTTCCGTCTGAAACTGTCAAACGCAGAAATTTTAGCATTGTCGGCGGCGGGAACAGGCAGCTACTTTTCACGGCGAATTTTGAAAAAGTATGCAGAAATGAACGGACGGACGATTCCGGGAGAGGATATAGCCACACTGAGGCGGATGATTGAAAGCGCAAGGCGTGACGCGATCCTCAGCATTAACGCGTATACGGGCCCGGAAATCTCTGGGTATGAATGGATCACCAATGATATAGGTAACTTCCAGGGCTATCGTAGGGTCTTTGCCGACGAATATTTGGATAAAACGGATAGTAGTTTGACCAGGTTGGAGAAGAGTCTGACTGATGCCACGGACAAAGATATTAGTTTGCTGCCTTCCGAATCCGAACGTCTTGAAAAGTATTTTGAGGACACAACGCCAGAGACGCGGACTCAGCGCATGGCGGAGATCCTTTCAGAGCATCCGGAAGAAGAAGACAAGTTAGCCCTATTTGCTCCTGTCACGTTCAGGGACGCGAAACAGATTATAGCCGATCGGATGATGGAACAGGCTGCAGCTGCAGGAAAGGCCGTTAGAGAGGCATCAAAGAAAGCCGCACAAGCTAAGGCGGCAACACTTAAAGCAAAATTGTAAACAAAAACAAAAAAAGACCGCTGCCCAGCGGGGTATTGGTACGGGACAACGATCTTTTTCCTAGTAACGTGAAACGAGTTTTAGCCGCTTCAATTCATGCATATTTTATGCGATTTACATAATATTGTCAAGCGGAGAATCAGAAAAGCCGCCTGCGGATCACGAACAAAACATGCAAACGGCTTTCCGATAGTAGT
>JAIKYQ010000085.1 GCA_024683035.1 Eubacterium sp. | reverse complement strand
CCGGTTTCTCTTTAACAGGCAGCGAATCCTGCCCGCTTACATACCTTGTTATTTCTTCTCCGTCCGGATCTACAGAGTTGCATCCGCTTCTGTATGAACAGGCGGACGAACCAGCGTTTCCAGGATTTCCCGCTTTGACGGATGATCATTGGCAAACGGCAGTGTGTGCACTGCCTCACTGATATCTCCCAGATAGTGTGCATCGGAATCCGAAATGATCCGGCAGTTTTCCAGATGCGGATGATCATGCAGGAGTCCGTGCAGCCTGCTCAGATCCTTTACTTCCGCACAGGTGAATTTCGACTCCGGCGGAATGTATCCCAGCGAGCTGATCAGCGAAGTCGTGCTCTTGTCCAGATGCGCCGGGATCATGATCCCGTTGTATGCGGTCACCGCGTCATATACGTCGTCAAACGGGATCGATGTGGCATTGATGAGCAGATACTCTTCTTCCCCCATCGGCTCGTCTTTTTCGTTCATCAGGATCTGTTCCCCGAAAACCTGTTTCTTATTCCGGATCCGGGGCAGTCTTTCATACACATAGGCGTCGAAAGCCAGTGCATCTTCCGTTTCTGCGAAAAGACACACCACGTGCGCTTCTTCCTGCGTCGTCAGTTCCATTCCCGGCAGCACGATCAGCCCGTACTGTTCGGCAGCCCGGATCAGGGCCGGCGCATTCCGGGCCGTATTATGATCCGTCAGCGCAATGATCTTCAGCTCCTTCAGGAAGGCCATCCCCGCTATGTTGTTCGGCGTCATATCCGGATCCCCGCAGGGGGAAAGACAGGAATGGATATGCAGATCATAGGCTAATTCCATATCAGATCATCTCATGAATACGCAGGGCGGCCGGGAAAATGGCTTCCTCTGTCCGCAGGATCGTGAACCCTTCCTGCCGTGCTTTGGCCATCCCCGCCTCATCCATGCGTGCTCCTTCCGCCAGCACGATGCAGGCCATATCCGTCAGCGTCATGACCGCCAGTGTGTTGATATTCCCCATGACCGTGATCCAGGCAGCATCCTCGATCCCTTTGCTCATGGCAATACTCAGCAGATCACAGCAGAACACATCCCGGATCTCCCGGTCTGTCTCCTCACCGGCATGTACTACTTCAAAAATACCGCTGTCTATCAGATTCTGTATGGTCATGATCTGTTTATCTCCGTCATCATACCCATGATCTTATGCAGGTTCTCCCACAACACATGGATACAGTCTGTTTCCTTTGCTTCTCCGCGCGCGATATCTTCTGCCAGTGCCCGGCAGCTCGGCGCCCCGCAGGACCCGCAGTCGATCCCGGGGAATTTCTTGGTCAGTTCTTCGACCTGCGCCATCTTCTGGATTTTTTCCTTGAAATTGCCGCCCAGCGTAAAAACCTGTTCGTATTCCACGTCTTCTGTCCACATACCGAAATCCGGCAGTTCCACATGCGTGCCGGCCACCGGCAGATACTTCTTCAGAGCCGACATCTTGGCCTTGGCAATATAGGGATTTTCCACCGTCAGCACCCCGCCGACACAGCCGCCGGCACAGGCATCCAGTTCCACGAACTGTACATGCGAGATCTTCTGATCTTCCAGATCATTCAGCACTTTGATGCAGTTCTCGATCCCGTCTGCCGCCAGATACTGGTCGTTGATCAGGCCGGCCGCTTCTCCGCCGCTGATGCCCCAGCCGACTCCGATCCTTCCGGCTACAGCCAGATCCATCGGTTTTTTTGCCGCCTCATCCATAAAGGCCAGCAGCCGGACATAGACATCCTTAATGGCCAGTGTCGCATCTACCTCCGTCTTTTTCACCCCGATCGGTTCCTGGCAGGCCGAAACCTTGGCCGGACAGGGCGAAATGAAGAAAATCCCGATCTGCTCGGATGGAAGACCTGTCTCTTCCATTGCTTTCTTCCTGGCCATGGCCGCCGCGATCTCCACCGGCGGCTGGATCGGCAGCAGATGCTCGATCAGGCTCGGAAAACGGATCCGGATCAGTTTAACGATAGACGGACAGGCTGTAGAGATCAGCGGCATCTTCTCCGGATGTTCTTCCAGATATTTCCGTGACATGGCGGAAACAACCTCTGCCGCTGAGCCGACTTCAAAGATCGTGTCAAAGCCCATCAGCTTCAGCGCGGTCAGAAGAATGTTGCTGTCATCCAGGTTGTTGAACTGCCCGTACAGCGACGGCGCCGGCAGCGCCACCTTATAGCTGTAGTTATCCATGGCAGACAGCGGATCATACACCGGGATCTTCGCATGGTGCTCACAGATCCGCACGCACTCGCCGCAGTCCACACAGAGGGCATGATTGATCCGGGCTTTTCCGTCCCGCACACGGATCGCTCCTGTCGGACAGCGTTTGATACAGTTCGTACAGCCTACACACTTGTCCCTATCCAGTTGTACTGCGTGTTTATAGTTTTCCGACATGCCGGTTTTCCTTTAACAATGATCGGCTCCAACTCCGCCGACAGACTTTACAGGTTGATCTTCATCGTGACGGTCGTGCCGACACCCAGTTCTGTCTCGATCGAAATCTCATCCGTATATTTCTTCATATTCGGCAGACCCATGCCTGCGCCGAATCCCAGATTGCGCACATTTTCCGGAGCTGTGGAAAACCCGGCCTGCATGGCCTTCTCCACATCCGGGATGCCGGGACCCTGGTCCGCCAGAACCATGGTGATATCTTCATCGCTGACCGTCACCGTGATCTGTCCGCCGTTGGCATGAATGACCATGTTGATCTCGCCTTCATAGATAGCGATGGCGACGCGGCGCACGATCTCCGGCGGCATACCCATCGTTTTCAGCGTTTTTTTCACACTGGTGGATGCCTCTCCGGCACGGGTAAAATCATCCGGATCTATGGTGTAGGTTAACTCAAGAGAATCGTTCATAATCCGACCCTCCATGCAGTCCGCCGCTGTACAGGAGCCCGCATGCCATAAACATGCGGTGTCCGGTTGTCATGACGGCAATACCGGCCTCCTCCGCAAGGGAGATCATCTCTTCCGTCGGCTTTTTATCTCTGACAAAAAGCACGCATTTCATATCCATCATCTCTGCAGTACGGATCGCCTGCGGATTGCAGAGACCCGTCAGCAGAATTGCCTGATCCTTGACAAAGGCCAGCACATCACTCATCATATCGGAACCGCATGCGGAATGGACTTCTTCATCCAGTTTGTCTTCTCCGCATAAAAGCGTCGCATGTACCAGTTCCTTTGCCTCTCTGATCGTCATGGTATTACCTCCGCTATGGCTGTTGCTCATTTCTGTTTTTTCATTTTATCATAGTGCGCTTTCAATGTCACGCGTGCGGCGCTTTCAATATCGCGCGGTTCTGCTGGCTGCCGGGATACCCTGCTTTTGCTTTTGTTGCAGGTTTGCTTTTACCTTTACTATTATTTTACTTCTATTGCAAAAAACACGTTCTCTCTATTGCGTGATATTATTATCAATAATCCAACAAGTTGTGAAGCGTTTATTAAATAGAACAAATCCGGTGATATTGCTTGATAATATATAGACAATTTTATATAGTAAAAGTGATACAGTGTCTCCTGTCCGGTCTGCGGACAGCAATCTATTTCCATTCCACAAAAAGCATTTGCATATTTTTATAAAGAAAGGAGGCAGCTGGATATACCGGCGGCGTATCCGGATATCCACAAAGACTTGTATGCAGAAACAAGCAGAAGCCTGCTGTTGTCAAAACAGCGAAGAAGAACGGGCTCTCTATGAAGCGGTAGCAAAGATCATAGAGAAATACAAAGGGACCGACGGCGCCCTGATCATGGTGCTCCATGAGGCGCAGGAGGTTTTCGGTTACCTTCCCATGGAACTGCAGAAATTCATTGCAGACGGCATGGACATCCCCATTGCAGAGGTGAGCGGGGTTGTCAGCTTCTATTCTTTCTTTACCCCGAACAAACGCGGCAAACATACGATCCGCGTCTGTCAGGGCACTGCCTGCTATGTGCGGGGCGGAAAAAAGCTGGTCGATGCCATCCACGAAAATCTGCATGTGGAAACCAACGGCACGACCGAAGACGGACAATTCACCTTTGAGATTGCCCGCTGCATCGGTGCGTGCGGCCTGGCCCCGGCGGTCATGATCGATGATGACGTGTACAAACAGGTCACACCGCAAAAACTGCCCGGCATCCTGGCCCTGTACAGGGATGCAGAAGAACCGGAGGCAGAAGAGGCTGCGGAAGGGGGTGACGAAGCATGATCACAAGTATCCAGGATCTTACCGCCATCAAAGCTGCCTATGAAGAAAAAATGGGCACCTATAAATATCAGGCACTGGTCTGCTTTGGCACCGGCTGTACCTCTTCGGGATGCAAGGCCATCCGCGACACCCTGCTGGAAGAAATCGCCAAATACGGCCTGCAGGACGAAGTAGCCGTGATCGAACGCGGCTGCATGGGCACCTGTGCGGTCGGACCGGTCATTTATATCCTTCCGGATGAGACCTACTACACCGAAATGACACCGGAGAAAACCAGAGAGATCGTCCGCAAGCATTTCATCGGCGGACAGCCGATCGAAGAATACACCTTCTACGACAGCATTCAGAAAAAACGGATCCCGAACATCCACGATACGGCCTTCTTCCACAACCAGGTCCGTATCGCGCTGCGCAACTGCGGCCTGATCGATGTCAACTGTGTCAACAGCTACATCGCCAAAGACGGGTATCTGGCACTCGCCCGGATCCTGGAAGCCGGCGACCGGATGGCCGTTATTGAGGAAATGAAAAAGTCCGGCCTGCGCGGACGCGGCGGCGCCGGTTTCCCGACCGGCGTAAAATGGGAAGCCGCTTACAACCAGCCCGGCGAACAGAAATACATCATCTGCAACGCCGACGAAGGCGACCCGGGCGCGTTCATGGACCGTTCTGTTTTTGAAGGCGATCCGCACAGCGTCATCGAAGGCCTGCTGATCGGCGGCTATGCGATCGGCGCCAATCACGGTGTCGTCTATATCCGTGCGGAATATCCCATTGCCGTGGAACGTCTGAAGGCCGCCATCCAGGAAGCACAGGAAGCCGGCCTGCTCGGAAAGAACATCTTCGGCTCCGGTTTTGATTTCGGTATCGAAATCCGCATCGGCGCCGGTGCTTTCGTCTGCGGCGAAGAAACCGCCCTGATCTCCTCGGTGGAAGGAAAGCGCGGCGAGCCGCGCCAGAAACCGCCTTTCCCGTTCCAGAGCGGTCTGTTCGAACATCCCACCAT
Organism: Eubacterium sp.; assembly: GCA_024683035.1. Lineage (GTDB taxonomy): Bacteria > Bacillota > Clostridia > Lachnospirales > Lachnospiraceae > Bilifractor. The sequence continues at coordinate 11,119 of JAIKYQ010000085.1, read as the reverse complement.
CATCAACAACGTGGAAACCCTGGCCACTGTACCGGCGATCATGCTGAACGGTGCCGACTGGTTCCGCGGATACGGCACCGAAAAGAGTCCCGGCACCAAGGTCTTCGCGCTGACCGGCAACATCGAAAATACCGGTCTCGTTGAGATCCCGATGGGCACGCCGCTTTCCGAGATCATCTATGAAATCGGCGGCGGGATCCCGAACGGCAAAAAATTCAAGGCAGCCCAGACCGGCGGACCTTCCGGCGGCTGCATCACACCGGAAAACATCAACGTACCGATGGATTACGAACATCTGGCTGAGCTTGGCTCCATTGTCGGATCCGGCGGTCTGATCGTCATGGACGAAGACACCTGCATGGTCGATACGGCCCGGTTCTATATGGACTTCATTCAGGAAGAGTCCTGCGGCAAGTGTACGGCCTGCCGTGTAGGTACCAAACGGATGCTGGAAGTGCTGAACCGGATCACTTCCGGGGAAGGCCAGGAAGGCGACATCGAACTGCTGCTAGAGCTCGGCGATACGATCAAAGACTCCGCCATGTGCGGCCTCGGCCAGACAGCACCCAACCCGGTCCTGTCCACGATCAAGTATTTCCGCGATGAATACGAAGACCACATCCGCCAGAAGAAGTGCACCGCCGGTGTCTGCGCCGAGCTGGTCAGCTCGCCCTGCGAGAACACCTGCCCGGCCGGCATCAATATCCCGGGCTACATGAGCCTGATCGCCACCGGCGATTATGTCGGCGCTTCGCGGATCATGCTGCGCGACAACCCGTTCTCCGGCATCTGCGGACGTGTCTGTACGCATCCGTGCGAACTGCGCTGCCGCCGCGGTACGGTCGATGAAGAAATGAACATCTGCGAGCTGAAGCGTTTCGCTACCGACTGGGCTTACAAACTCGGTTTCCCGTCGGATGAAGAATACAAACCGGCCGCAAAACTGGATAAGAAAGTCGCCGTCATCGGTGCCGGCCCCACCGGCCTGACCGGTGCCTATTACCTGGCCCGGAAAGGATATCAGGTGGATGTCTTCGAAGCCGAAAGCAAACCGGGCGGCGTCATGGCCTACGGCATTCCGGAATACCGTCTGCCGTACAGTATCATCGCCCATGAGATCGACAACATCTGCAAAACCGGCGTAAAGATCTACTGCAACAAGAAGATCGAAGGTGCGGAATTCGCAGCACTGAAGAAAGACTATGACGCGATCCTGATCGCCATCGGCGCCCAGAAAGCCATGCATATGGGCCTGCCCGGCGAAGATCTGGAGGGCGTATATCATGGTCTGGACTTCCTGAAGCGCGTTTCCCTGAAAGGCGATATCGATCTGAGAGGCAAGAAAGTCGCGGTCATCGGCGGCGGCAATACCGCCATCGACTCCGCCAGGACGGCGGTCCGCCTCGGTGCATCCGAAGTGCAGATCATCTACCGCCGGACGCGTGACGACATGCCGGCCGACAAAGTCGAGATCAAAGATGCGCTGGAAGAAGGCGTCATCCTGCGTCCGCTGACAAACCCGGCTTCCTTCATCGGCGAAAACGGCGTGCTGAAACAGGTAGCTCTGGAAGAACAGACCTTGGGACATTTCGACAGTTCCGGAAGAAGAGTCTCCGTTCCTACCGGCAACATCGTCGAAGAAGACTTTGATATCGCGATCCCCGCCATCTCGCAGAAACCGGATCTGGATTTCGTAAGCGAAGATATGGGCAGGATCGGCAGCCGTATCAAAGCCGACCGCTACTCACAGGCCACCTCGGAAGAAGGCATCTTCGTCGGCGGTGACGCCAGCCGCGGTCCGAAGGATATCGTCAATGCCGTCGGCGACGGCAAACAGGCAGCCTCCGGCATCGATCTCTATCTCGGCGGAGACGGCATCCTGAACAAAGGCTTCGAACAGGAGATCTCCGACAACCATATCGAAGGAGATATCGTGCCTCACTGCAGGTTCCTGACCAGGCAGATGGATTCCAAAGACGCCATCACCGGCTTTATGGAACGGAATCTCGGAATGCATGAGCTGGATGCCCGTGCAGAAGCCAGCAGATGTCTTCGCTGTGACAGGAGGTGAGAAGAATGGCAGATATCAGGCTTACGATAAACGGAATCGAATGTACGGCTCCCGAAGGAAGCACTATTCTGCAGGCAGCCGAAAAGAACGGTATTCACATTCCCCGCCTTTGCTATCTGGAGGGGATCAACCAGTATGGTGCGTGCCGGATCTGTCTGGTAGAACAGGTCAAACCGCCGGCAAGGAATCTGCAGGCTTCCTGTATGGTGCAGGCCCAGGACGGAATGGTGATCGAAACCAATTCCGCCCGTGTCCGCAAAGCCAGGAAGACCATGTATGAACTGCTGCTCTCCAACCATGCGCAGGACTGTCTTGCCTGCCCGCGGAACCTGGACTGTGAATTCCAGGCACTCGGCCGGGAACTGGGCGTGGTCAAATGCAGCTACGAAGGAGAACGCATCGATTATCCGATCGATGTCTCGGAATCGATCACCCGCAACCCGAACAAATGCATCCTCTGCAGAAGATGTATCAGCGTCTGCAAAAACATCCAGACAACTTCTGTCCTGGGCGCAGAGGACCGGGGCTTTAAGACACACATCAGTCCGGCCTTCGGACTTCCGATCGGCAGCAGTGCCTGTGCCTTCTGCGGCCAGTGCGTGGAAGTCTGCCCGGTCGGCGCCCTGACAGAAACCAGTCACAAAGACAGAGTCTACAATGCCCTGGCCGATCCGGATAAATACGTGATCGTCCAGCCGGCTCCTGCGGTGCGTGTCGGCATCGGAGAATGCTTCGGCCTGGATGCCGGCAGCTGTGAGACCGGCCGTCTGGCCGCCGCCCTGCGCCGGATGGGCTTCGACAATGTCTTCGATACCGACTGGAGCGCCGACCTGACGATCCTGGAAGAAGGCACCGAATTCCTGGAACGGTTCAAAACCGCTCTCCAGAGAAGAGACACGGTCCTTCCCATGATGACCAGCTGCTCGCCCGGCTGGATCCAGTTCATCGAAAAGCATTATCCGGACGAACTGGGCCATCTGTCCACCTGCAAATCGCCGCACGAAATGTTCGGTGCGGTCCTGAAGAGCTATTATGCGGAAAAGATCGGGAAAAAGCCTGAAGAGATCTATGTGGTCTCGGTCATGCCGTGCACGGCCAAAAAGACAGAATGCGCCCGGCCCGAACTGAGCAACGACGGTGTGCCGAACGTAGATGCCGTGCTCACCACCCGGGAGCTCGGCGACATGATCAAAGAAATGGGCATCGATTTCCTGCGCCTCCCGGAAGAAGAGTTTGACGCTCCGCTGGGTCTTTCCACCGGCGCTGCCGATATCTTCGGCGTCACGGGCGGCGTGATGGAAGCCGCACTCCGTACAGTCTATGAGATCGTGACCGGCCGCGAACTGCCATTCCCGGATCTGCACGTTTCCCCGATCGTCGGTCTGGAACAGATCAAGGAAGCCACGATCAAGCTGGAAAACGTGAAACCCGAATGGGCAGCTGCCGAAGGCTTCGAAGTGAAGATCGCCGTCACCAGCGGCTTTGCCGGTGCGGACAAACTGATGAAACAGATCGCCAAAGGCGAAAGCCCCTATCATTTCATCGAAGTGATGGGCTGCCCGGGCGGCTGCATCACCGGCGGCGGCCAGCCCCGTCCGAAAGAAGATATCCGGATCGCGCGCCAGAAACGCCTGGAAGCCATCTACGCCGAAGACGAACGCAAGCCCATCCGGAAATCACACGAGAACCCGGCCATTACCGCCTTCTACGAAGAATGGGGTTCACCCGGCTGCCACAAGTCACACGAATACCTGCACACGACCTATGTCAAACGAGGCCTGTACAACCAGCTGACGGACGAAGATTTCATAGTGAAATCCTGATCCCAGGGTTATACCGGGAAATACTCGTCAATTGAGGTGAAAAGCCAGGATCCTGCTGTTCCGGCCTGACGGCCGGCCGCAGAAGATCCTGGCTTTTGCATATCCTTTCCTCCACTTTCACTTTATTCTCTGCATTTTCCAACCGCCATGTCAAACAACACCGACTATGCTTCAATACAGCAATGGAAATATAATGATGGAATGCAACAATGGAAATACAGTGATGGAATACAGCAATGAAAATACAGTGATGGAAATAAAGCAATAAATTTTGTTTATTATCAGTAATATGATAATAGGTTTTGTTTATAATTTAATACAGATTCTCTATTTCCCTTTACCTTATTATATGATAAAATATTGACAAAGTATCGTATCGGCCGGTGCCCCATCGGGCATGGCGCAGTCACGATCTAATGACACTCACCGACACACATCATTTGAGGAGGATTTTGTATGTGTTCATGTGGCGCAACTACTGGAGTGTCTTTTTCCGGTACTCCTGAGCAGAAAGAAAAGCTGCTTCAGGTCATTGCCGAGAAAAAAGATGAACCCGGCGCACTGATGCCGATCCTGCAGGCAGCGCAGGAAATCTACGGGTACCTTCCGATCGAGGTACAGACCATCATTGCCGAGGAAATGGATGTTCCGTTGGAAAAAGTCTACGGAGTCTCAACATTCTATTCACAGTTTACCCTGAATCCCAAAGGAAAATATCAGATTTCCGTATGTCTGGGAACAGCATGCTACGTCAAGGGTTCCGGCCTGATTCTGGAAGAACTGCAGAATCAGCTAGGAATTCAGAACGGCGAGTGCACACCGGATCAGAAGTTTTCTCTGGACGCATGCCGCTGTGTCGGCGCCTGCGGCCTGGCTCCCGTCATGCTTGTCAACGATGACGTGTACGGCCGTCTGACTCCGGATCAGGTCAAAGGTATTCTTGCCAAGTACGAGTAAAATACTATGATGCCGGAAATCTCCCTGAATATTCTGGATGTGGCGGAAAACTCCACCCGTGCACAGGCCTCTCTGGTCACGATCACCGTAGAAGCCGACTCGGCTGCCGATACTCTGACAATCGTGATCAAAGACGACGGCTGCGGCATGACCGAAGAACAGGTGGCACAGGTAACCGACCCGTTCTACACCACCCGCAAGACCCGGAGTGTAGGCCTGGGGGTTTCGTTCTTCAAGCTGGCAGCGGAATTGAGTGGCGGGCATTTTGCCATCAGCTCCTCTCCCGGCGTCGGAACAACCGTAACGGCCGTATTCGGCCTCTCCAGCGTGGACAGGATGCCTCTGGGGGACATGACAGCCACCATGCATTCCCTGATCACCATGCACGAGGATACCGATTTCCTGTACCGTTACACCTATGACGGAGACAGCTTCGAACTGTCCACCGCCGATTTCCGTGAAATCCTGGGCGGTGTATCGTTCAACGAACCGGAAGTCTCACAGTATATTCGGGAATATCTCAGAGAAAATGAAGCTGACGTAACCAAAGGACGCAGTATTTAAGAAAGGATACACGCGACATGAAATCTTTAGAAGAATTGAAAGCGATCCGTGAACGCATGCAGGGGCAGCTCGGAATGCGTGAAGAGAACGAGAATCAGACACGTGTCGTCGTCGGGATGGCGACCTGCGGCATCGCTGCCGGTGCACGTCCTGTCCTGAACAGATTCGCTGAGCTCGTGCAGGAACGCGGTCTGAAAGATACCGTTGTCACGCAGACCGGCTGCATCGGAATCTGCAAGTTCGAGCCGATCGTTGAGATCTATGAGCCGGGCAAACCGAAAGTTACCTATGTACATATGACACCGGAGAAAGCAGAAGAAGTCGTGACCCGTCATCTGGCAGGCGGCCAGGTCATCAAAGACTATGTGATCCCCGCGTCGATCAGCGCACCGCAGTAAAGAGGAGGAGGCAGTATGTACCGTTCACATGTACTGGTATGCGGAGGAACCGGCTGTGCTTCATCGGGCAGCGCGGAAATTCTGGATACCTTTAAAACTCAGATCCAGGAAAAGGGTCTGGCGGAAGAAGTAGCCGTCGTCCAGACCGGATGTCACGGACTTTGCGCACTCGGACCGATCGTCGTGGTCTATCCGGAAGCAACGTTCTATTCACAGGTCAAAGTGGAAGATGTTCCGGAGATCGTGTCCGAGCATCTGCTGAAAGGCCGTATCGTCGAACGCCTGGTCTATCAGGAAGAAGAGGCGGCCGGCGGTGTCAAATCCTTTAACGACACCGATTTCGCCAAAAAACAGCATCGTGTCGCACTGCGCAACTGCGGCGTGATCAACCCCGAAAACATCGATGAATACATCGGCACCCGCGGCTACGAAGCTCTGGGCAAAGTCCTGACAGAGATGACCCCGGACGAAGTCATTGACATCATCCTGGCTTCCGGCCTCCGCGGACGCGGCGGCGCCGGCTTCCCGACCGGTCAGAAATGGAAACTGGCCCGGAACCTGGTGCAGGACGGCGGTCCGAAATATGTCTGCTGTAATGCCGACGAAGGCGATCCGGGCGCGTTCATGGACCGTTCCGTTCTGGAAGGCGATCCGCACGTCGTTCTCGAAGCCATGGCCATCGCCGGCTATGCGATCGGCGCCAACCAGGGTTACATCTACGTCCGTGCCGAATATCCGATCGCTGTCGAACGTCTCGGCATCGCGATCAAACAGGCCAAAGAATACGGCCTGCTGGGCAAAAATATCTTTGATACCGGCTTTGATTTCGACATCGAGCTTCGTCTCGGCGCCGGCGCTTTCGTCTGCGGCGAAGAAACAGCCCTGATGACATCCATCGAAGGCAAGCGCGGCGAGCCTCGTCCGCGTCCCCCGTTCCCGGCTGTTTCCGGTCTGTTCCAGAGACCGACGATCCTGAACAACGTCGAAACCTGGGCCAACGTACCGCAGATCATCCTGAACGGAGCCGACTGGTTCGCCTCCATGGGAACCGAAAAATCCAAAGGCACCAAGGTCTTCGCTCTCGGCGGCAAGATCAACAACACCGGTCTGGTCGAGATCCCGATGGGCACGACCCTGCGCGAAGTCGTGGAAGACATCGGCGGCGGCGTTCCGAACGGCAAGAAATTCAAAGCCGCTCAGACCGGCGGTCCGTCCGGCGGCTGCATCCCGGCGGAACACTATGATGTTCCGATCGACTACGACAACCTGATCGCCATCGGTTCCATGATGGGTTCCGGCGGTCTGATCGTCATGGACGAAGACAACTGCATGGTCGACATTGCCAAGTTCTTCCTGGACTTCACCGTGGATGAATCCTGCGGCAAATGCACACCGTGCCGTATCGGTACCAAGCGCATGTATGAGATCCTGGACCGCATCACCAAAGGCCAGGGCGAACTGGAAGATCTGGACCGTCTCGAGCATCTGGCCAAATACATCAAGGACAATGCTCTCTGCGGTCTCGGCCAGACAGCCCCGAACCCGGTCCTGTCCACGCTGCGGTATTTCCGTGACGAATACGTGGCGCACGTCGTCGACAAAAAATGTCCGGCCGGCGTCTGCAAAGCGCTTCTTTCCTACACCATCAATCCCGACAAGTGCCGCGGCTGTACGCTCTGCGCGCGCAACTGCCCGGCCGGCTGCATAACCGGTACGGTCAAAGAACCGCACGTCATCGATCAGGAGAAGTGCCTGAAGTGCGGCGCATGTATGGAAAACTGCCGCTTCGGCGCGATCACCAAGGGATAAGGGGAAAGGAGGAACAACCATGGCTGATATCAATATTAAAATCAACGGCATGGATATCAGTGCCCCGGCCGGTTCCACGATCCTGGAAGCCGCACGGCTGGCACATATCCGCATACCGACATTGTGCTACCTCAAAGAGATCAACGAGATCGGCGCCTGCCGTATCTGTGTTGTGGAAGTCAAAGGAGCCCGTTCTCTCGTCGCCTCCTGCGTCTACCCGATCTCCGAAGGTATGGAAATCTTCACCAACACACCGCGTGTACTGGAGTCCCGCAGAGAGACCCTGAAGCTGATCCTTTCCGACCATGACAAAGAGTGTCTGTCCTGTGTCCGGAGCGGAAACTGCGAACTGCAGGCTCTCTGCCGTGAATACGGTGTGGACGATGCGCACGAATACGAAGGCGCGCTGAACGAGTTCGAACTGGACGACTCCGCGCCGCACATGATCCGCGACAACAACAAATGTATCCTCTGCCGCCGCTGCGTGGCAGCCTGTGAAAAATTCCAGAGTGTCGGCGTGATCGGTGCCAACAACCGCGGTTTCAAGACCAACATCGGCTGTGCGTACGATCTGCCGCTCGGCAGCACGGCCTGCATCGACTGCGGACAGTGCATCAATGTCTGCCCGGTAGGTGCCCTGTATGAAAAAGACGCCACCGCAGCCGTCTTTGCAGCGATCGCTGATCCGGAAAAGACCGTCTTCGTACAGACTGCGCCGGCCGTCCGTGCCGCACTCGGCGAAGAATTCGGCTATCCGATCGGCACACCGGTCGAAGGCAAGATGGCCGCTGCCCTGCACCGTCTCGGTTTCGACGGCGTCTACGACACCAACTTCGGCGCCGACCTGACGATCCTCGAGGAAGCACACGAGTTTATCGACCGCTTCACCAACGGCGGCAAGCTTCCGCTGATCACCTCCTGCAGCCCGGGCTGGGTCAAATTCTGCGAACACTATTTCCCGGATATGACCGACAACCTGTCCAGCTGCAAATCCCCGCACCAGATGCAGGGAGCTCTGATGAAATCCTTCCTGGCCCAGAAAAAAGGCCTGGATCCGAAGGATATCGTCACCGTCAGCGTCATGCCCTGTACCGCCAAAAAGTTTGAGCACACCCGCGACGATCAGAACGCGACCGGGTATCCGGATGTCGACCATGTCATCACAACCCGCGAACTGGCCCGCATGATCAAACGCGTCGGCCTGCAGTTCACAGAACTGGAAGACGAACCCTTCGATGATCCGATGGGCGAATACTCCGGCGGCGCTGTCATCTTCGGTACCTCCGGCGGTGTCATGGAGGCTGCTCTCCGTACGGCCGTTTACTGGATCACCGGTGATGACACCAACACACCGATCGATTTCACGGAAGTCCGCGGACATCAGGGAATCAAGGAAGCAACCTACACTGTCGGCGATATAACCGTCCGCGTGGCGGTGGCCTCCGGCCTTGCCAATGCCCGTGAACTGCTGAACAGCGTCCAGAGCGGCGAAAAGCAGTATGATTTCATCGAGATCATGGCTTGCCCGGGCGGCTGCATCAACGGCGGCGGACAGCCTCAGGTCACAGCGGAAACACGGAACTTCGTAGATTACCGTGCCAAACGCGCCGAAGCCCTGTATGGTCTGGACAAAGATGCACGGATCCGCAAATCGCACCAGAACCTGTCCCTGAACAGAATGTACGCAGACTATCTGGGACAGATCGGCGGCGAGAAAGCGCATCACTTGCTGCATACGACCTATGTGAAACGCGGCCTGTACAAGTAAATCTTTATATCATAATACTTGTCATAACAAACAATGCGTATGTCATAATACTTGTCATAACAAACGTTGCGGGGTGCCATTTGGCCCCCCGCTTTCTTTCTCCACTTATCTCTTTCCTTCCGATATATTCTCAGTTTTCAGTGATTGTGTCGGTCTCTTTTCCTCTTCCCTTCCGACACATTCTCGATTTTCAGCGATTGTGTCGGACTTTTTTTCTCTTCCCTTCCGACACATTCTCAGTTTTCAGCGATTGTGTCGGTCTCTTTTCCTCTTTCCATCCGACACATTCTCGGTTTTCTGTGATTGTGTCGGTCTCTTTTCCTTAAGAACTAAAGGAACAGGAAAGTATTTGAGATTACGCCAAGAAAAAGCGGCCATAGGCCGCTTTTTCTGCAAAACAAGAAACCGAATTGCGACAGATCTTATGATTTCGGTCTGCGGATCGTCAGGAAGACGCCGAAGGCGACGATCGTCAGAATGCCCATCATCAGGAGTGTGGACATATAGGACTGCGATGCATCATACAGCTTTCCGGCGATCGTTGAGGCAAACGATGCGATCAGCAGGTTCGTATTGATTACCGAGAAGTTCAGGGAGAAATTCTGTCTGCCGAAGAAATCGCTGATCAGCGCGGAATTGGTCGGTGTGACACCGCCGTACGCAAAGCCACCGACCACAAAGCCCAGGACGATCAGAGCAAAATTGCCGCTGCGGAGTGCTGCGATCAGAATTCCGGTAGCGATCAGGAAAATGATCATATCCAGGATCATCGTGGGCTTATAACCCTTCTTGTCAAACAGGCTTCCGAAGAACACCCGGCCGATGCCGTTTAAGATCGAGATCAGACCCACAACCGTGGCGATCGTTCCGTCTGCTACGCCTGCCCCCACCTGTGTGGCGATACCGCCGGCCTGCGAAACCAGCACCAGTCCTACAGCACTGATCACAATAGCCCAGATATAGTACATCCAGAAGGACGGCATTCTGACCATCTGGCTGGTCGTTGCTTCCATCGCCGGTTCGCGGACCGCTTTCTTCCCGACTTCTGTCATGCCTTCCGGCTTGTATCCTGCGGGCGGCCTCACGACGAAGAAACTGCAGACGAACAGGATAATGGCAATGACGATACCCATGATCCGGAAAGTTGCCTGCCAGGTATCGCTGCCGTCCGACGGCGTTACTGCCGTATACAGCTTTCCTACAATGAAGCTGGACAGGCCGAATCCCATCAACAGGATACCGGAGATCATGCCCTGCTTATCCGGGAACCAGCGGGAAATGGTACTCATGACCGCATTATAGGCAAAGCCGGAACCCAGCCCGCACAGGACACCAAAACCCAGATACAACATAGCCGGTGCTTCTCCGGTCTTCGATGCCAGCATAAAGCCGGCCAGGAACAGGATGGCGGCCAGGACCACATACAGCCGGGGCGCTACCTTTTCCGAAAGAAAACCTGCCACCAGACAACCGATGCAGAAAAACACCATGACCAGTGTAAAGGTCAGTGACAACTGTGCTGCCGTCCAGGGACGGGACGCGCCGATCGGTTTCGCCATGACAGACCAGGCATATACCAACCCTGCCATAAGCAAAATGATCACACCGATAACTGCATATAACCCTCTGTTTTGCTTTTTCATGCTCTTTCGGCTCTCCTTATTTTACAGTTTTTTCAGAATCTTTTTTATTGTAACGCACAACCGGTCTCCGGAACAACTGTTCCCCG
>JAIKYQ010000020.1 GCA_024683035.1 Eubacterium sp. | reverse complement strand
CGTCTTCCCGTCGCAGATTGAAACTGTCCTGCTGAACCACGGCTACGCCGCCAACTATCAGATCATCGTCGACCGCGTCAATAACTCCGATACGCTGGACGTACAGGTTGAGATGACTCCGGAGCTCTTCACCGATAACCTCGGCGAGATCTCTTCCCGCCAGAAGAAACTGGTCGACGGATTGAAATCGATGCTGGGTATTAAAGCCAACGTGACACTGGTTGCTCCGAAATCCATCGCCCGGAGTGAAGGCAAAGCCGTCCGGGTAATTGATAAACGGAAGATATGATGATATGGAAAGGAGTACCTTATGGCGATCAAACAAATATCTGTATTTCTGGAAAACAGACCGGGCGCTTTAAAGAATATGTGCCAGGCACTGGCCGAGCATGCCATTGACATGCGCGCCCTTTCTCTGGCAGAGACCAAGGATTTCGGCATTGCCCGCATCATCGTGGACGATGTACTGGAAACAGCAACCGTCCTGAAAGACAGCGGCTTTATCAGCCGCCTGACACCGGTCATTGCCGTCTGCATCCCGGATGAACCGGGCGGACTGAACCGTGTACTGGAAATCTTTACCAAAAACAATACGAATCTGGAATACATGTATGCGTTCCTTGGTACCAAAAAGGATCAGGCTTACATGATCTTCCGCGTCGGCGACAATGAAAAAGCGGCGGAAGCCGCTCTGGTATCCGCCGGGATCAGGGTCCTTAAACAGGATGACATAGCCGAACTGTAAACGGATCCGCCGACGCCCTTATACATTTTCGAAATGTGGACAGCAGCCGGCGGACACATTTTTTTACCGCTTGCCAGAACCACTCCGCTGAGCTAATCGTTTACTTCGACTAGGAGCCTGAAATATTCACGAACGATATGTTCTTATTTCAGGCTCCAAGTCTTCGTATACGCTGGATCTCAGCTTCGTTCCATTCAGAATGCGCGCTTGTAAAAGTATGCGGCCGCCGTCTGCTGTCCACATTTTGAAAGACAGCCTTCCGACAGGATACAGGTCCCCATAAGCCGACTGTCGGAGCATGGCCGGCCCTTAGCGAGCCTGCCTGTAAGGCGAGCTTAGTGCCGCTGCCAATGCGACCAAGCGCAAGCGTGTCGGCGGTGGGGTTCTGTAACCGGAAGGAAGGCGTCCGATACAATGTCAAAAGCTATACCTTATTAAACTTTGATCTGCGATAGCACTTCCCCGATCGGTTCCTGGATCAGCAGATCCGCCTGCTTATCCATACCAGTAGCTCCCTTGTTGATCAGGACCAGCTTATCGCCCCGGAAATACCGGAGAAGGCCGGCGGCCGGATAGACCACGAGCGATGTACCGCCCACGATCATCATATCTGCGCTGCTGATCGCGTGAATGGCGCCGTCCACGGTAGCCTGGTCCAGACCTTCTTCATACAGGACCACATCCGGTTTGATGCTGCCGCCGCATTTCTCGCAGCAGGGCACACCTGTCGTTGCCTTGATGTAAGCCGCATCATACACTGCCCCGCATTTCCGGCAGATGTTGCGGTGAACGGTCCCGTGCAGTTCATACACGGTCCGGCTGCCGGCTGCCTGGTGCAGCCCGTCGATGTTCTGCGTGACAACGGCCGTCAGTTTTCCCGCTTCTTCGAGCTCGGCCAGCTTTTTATGCGCCATGTTCGGCTTGGCATCCAGGATCAGCATCTTATTCCTGTAGAAATCATAGAATACATCCGGACGGGCCAGATAAAAAGAATGACTCAGGATCGTTTCCGGCGGATACGCATACTGCTGATGGTACAGCCCGTCTACGCTGCGGAAATCCGGAATGCCGCTCTCCGTGGACACACCGGCGCCTCCGAAAAACACGATCCGGCTGTGCGAGTCGATCCATTCCTGCAGTATCTCGATCTTATCTTTACTCATTTCGGATCCTCCTGACTTCAAAGACATACAGCAGCTCCTGCTTGATCTATTTTACGGCAATTCCCTGTACGACATAGCGGGATCTGGAATCCCCGGTACAGGTGGACAGCGTCACCACTTTGCTGTTCAGATTGTACTTATGTTTGCCAATGTCCACATCCGAAACCTCTTCCATTTTTTTACACCAGGAAATGAATTCTTCATCCGCCCCCGTAAACAGAGTGTATACGTCACTCGTAACGGAAGTTACATGAATGCTGAACATTTTGTAACGGTAGTTTCCGTTCGGAGTCAGGATCCAGAAATAGGGTCCCTTTTTGTACAGCATCTCCGATTCTTTGGTCAGCTTGGAAAGAGAACCGAACATAGAACCGTTCAGCATGTTGTGACCGTACACGATGGTGTTGGAGTCAGAAAAATCACTGCTGTTCTCCGCTTCCACAAAAATGGAGCCGGCAAAGTTGTTTTCCCTTCTGAATGTACGGTGCAGATAGTAATCGTCATCTTCCCCCTGCGTGACCGGATAACTGATATCCAGTGCGCCGATATACAGCCAGCCGACGATATCTTCATTGATCTCCTTCAGAGACTTCCAGTCTACGTCGATCGGCGGTTTCCGGTTTGTATGCATATCCAGATCGTATTCTTTTTCCGGAGCCGTGATCTCTTCTTCCGGCTCTTCCTCTTCTTCCGATTCTCCCGTTACTTCCGGTATTACCTCTTCCGGTTCCGGCTCGACCACGGCGGTATATTCCCGCAGTCCTTCATACTCTTCGTCCCCTTCGCGGTATTCCATCCAGGTTGTGATCAGCTTATATCCCGCCACGCCGATCACACCGATACAGAGGATGATCCCCAGCGTCAGGAAAAAACTGATAAACTGGTTTTTCTTTTTATGTTTTCTCTGCTTTTTCTTTGCCATAAATCTACACTTTCCTGTTCCGCAGATAGATGATGCGCAATCCTTTTAACAGCAGTTCCTTATCCAGAACGATCTTGTTTTTACAGTACGGAATGATCAGTTCTCCTACATCGCCGGTGGCTACTACCGTCGGGGGCGTGTCCAGTTCTCCTGCCAGCCGTTCGATGACACCGTCCAGCATGGCAGCGCTGCCATAGATCGTTCCGTTTACAATACAGTCATGGGAATTGGTGCCGATCACACCGCTGGGTCCGTCAGCCAGACTGATATGCGGGAGCAGCGCGGTCCTGCCGACCAGCGCTTCCAGACTGACGATCGTACCGGGCATGATCATACCGCCCCGGTACGCTCCGTTTTTATCCAGTACAGAGACCGTTGTCGCCGTACCCAGATCCAGGATCAGGATCGGTTTCGGATACTCTGCTGCAGCCGCTACAGCTTCTGCAACCAGATCACTGCCCAGCTGAGCCGGATTATCGATCCGGATACGCAGACCGTTTTTGAGCCCCGGGCCGACGATCATGCAATACTTGCCGCTGATGCTGTACACCGCGTCCTGCATGACCGTTTTAAGAGAAGGTACGACGGAAGAAATGATGCCGCCTTCCAGAACAGACGGGTCCATACCGTGCATATGTAAAAGACTCAGCAGGATCACCGCGTATTCGTCACTGGTTTTGAACCGGTCCGTTTTCAGACGGCTGGAAAAAAAGATCTTTTCCTCATCCAGTACGCCGAATACGATTTCCGTGTTTCCCGCATCGATCGCAACAAACGGCATGGTACAGCTCCTTTCACCGCTCTGTCTTCTTTACGGCATATTATTATACCCTTTGCAAAGCAAAAAGACAAATCAGATCGCTTTCACTCTTTCTCTGCAGAAGAAGAACAGGGTGAGCCCCGACGGTCCGAGATGTGTCCCGACGACAGGCCCGATCCGCCCGGTCAGGACTTCGCTGACCTTTCCGGTATCCAGGATCATGCGCTTTAATGCCTCTGCATCCTCCGGACAGCTGCCGTAACAGATCAGCGCCGGCCGTTTTTCCGCATCCTCCAGACTGTTCTCCAGGATATCGCAGAGCCGCCGGATCGAAAGCTTCCGCCCGCGTGCTTTTCCGATGCTGACCAGTCTCCCTTCGTCGTCAATATTCCCGACCGGTTTGATCTGCAGGGCCGTACCGAAGATCGCCGCTGTTTTGGAAAGTCTGCCGCCCCGGTTCAGATGCATCAGGTCACTGACCGTCCAGTTATAGGCAACGTGTTTTTTGGTATCTTCCAGCCACCGTGCGTTTTCTTCAATGGGCATCCCGTTGTCACGGTTGACTGCCGCATAATAGGTATGATATCCCTGTCCCCCGGTCGCACCGATGCTGTCGACGACGAGCAGCTTCCGTTCCGGGAACTGTTCCTTAAGCTCTTCCGCCACCATACACGCATTACTGTATGTGCTGGACATCGCCGATGTGAAACAGTTGTACAGGATATCCTTCCCCTGCTCCAGCAGCGGTATGAAAAAATCCCGGTATCGCTGCGGCGTGATCGCGGAAGTCTGTGCGAACTGGCCGCCGGAGATCCTGGTGTAGAACTCCTCCAGATCCATATTGGCGTTATCATACGTCGCATCAAACACTGTCCCGTCTGTCATAGTGACTTCCATCGGGATCACCAGGATCCCTTCCCGGTCCGCATAATCCGGAAGGATATCGGAAGCCGCGTCCGTTACGATCAAATAATCCTGTTTAGCCATGAAACACCTCTTTCACGGGTTGACACACCCTCTGTTTGTCTATACGATAAAGGTGGGTCCGACCCCCATGTCAACTGTTTCTTTACAAATAGGAATATATAAGGAATATACGGCATTATGAATGAATACACGATCTCTGCCGGAGAATTTGCGCGGATCTGCGGCACCACCCGGGACACGCTGCGCTATTATGATAAACACAAAGTCCTCATTCCATGGAAAAGCCCGGAAAACGGATACCATTATTACAGCTATGCGCAGATCGGTACCTTTTATTTCATCTCTACCCTGCGCAGCGTGCATTTTTCCATAAAAGAGATCCGCGATTATCTTCTGATCGGAAACGACAGCGGGTTCCTCCCCTATATGAATGTACAGATTGATGCCCTGAAGGAACAGCGCCGGGAGCTGGATCGCAAGATCCGGCAGCTTTCCGTCGTAACCGCTCTGGATGCCGTGACGCATCTTTCGGACTTCGGCATACCGGTCATCAGCAGCTTTCCGGAAGAGATCCTGTTCCGCATTGCTCCCGTATCCACGGAGAATGCCTTTTCCCTTTCTGATATCGCACGGGATATCCAGGACCATATCCATCTTTTCCCCGATATGGCGGGATCCTTTCCGGCCGGCACGGCCATGGATGCTGAAGCATTCCTGAAAGGAGATTACCGGTATATCAAAGTCGTCAGTCTGTATCATGCAGAAGATGATGCTTCCGCTCTTTCCGGAGAAGCCGGTAAAAAACCGTTCCCCGGATCGATCGAGGCCTGGGAGTCCGTTACGATCTTTTCTCTGCCTACCCGCCGGATCGCAGCGGTCATCTGCCGGGACAGCGACGGCGATATCCGTGATATCTACCGGCGCCTTGCTGCTTTCATTACGGAAAACAAACTGAAAATGCTGACCGATGTTTTCAGCATCAGTATGGTGAACATCATGGATCCGAATCAGCGCCGGCGGTATTTGAAGTATATTTTCGTATGTGTGGAATGAGATTACATCGCCAAAAGTACTGAGCCCACGCAAGCTTGCTTGCGAGTGGGCGAAAGTACTTGGGGCGTGCCCCTGCATGAGGAAGAAGTGGGGAAGGGGCCCCACGGACTCCGAATGCAGGATAGCGCTGTGGGAGTGCCTTGGCACGAAGCAGCGCGTAATCGGCTTTGGCGGGTTAATCATGCTCTTCATTTATACTAATTTCACACATTCCCGCCTTGCCGTCCTGTCCGGAAGGAGAGTATAATCACCCCATGGAGAAATTCAGCGTCAAAAAACCCTTTACCGTTCTGGTCGGTGTGATCATGATACTGGCTCTGGGCATCGTGTCGGTCACACGTGTGTCTACCGACCTGCTGCCCTCTTTCAGTTTCCCCTATCTGGTCGTCATCAGCCCGTATCCGGGTGCCAGTCCCGAACGTGTAGAAAAAGCTATTATCGATCCGCTGGAAAACGCACTGGGCACGATCAACGGTGTTAAATCCGTTTCTTCCTCTAGTTATGAAAATTACGGCGTGATCCAGATGGAATTCGAAGAAGAGACCAACATGGACAGCGCCATGGTCAAAGTTTCCAGTGCGCTGGACCAGATGTCCGGCACGCTCCCGGATGCCGCCGGTACGCCGACGATCATGGAGGTCAGTATGGATATGGTGGCCACCATGTATGTGGCTGTCAGCAAAGAAGGAGAAGATATCTACGGTCTGTCCGACTTCATACGCAGCACCGTGGTCCCCTATATAGAACGCCAGAACGGCGTGGCCAGCGTCACCACCGTCGGCCTGGTTGAAAAAAGCGTACAGGTCGAGCTAAGCCAGAATAAAGTAGATGCACTGAATGAGCGCATCCTGGAAAAAACCAATGAGGCGCTGACCGATGCCAGAGAACAGCTGGATGAAGCGCAGCAGGCTGTGGATGACGCACAGGCAGAACTCGAAAAGCAGGAAACCGCCTTCGGCCCGACCGTTTCCGGCGCCGTATTCGGCCAGCTGGGCAATGTCGTGATCAACGCTGCCAATAACCTGCGCATACAGGCAAATGACCTGATCAACAATCTGAATACGCTGAACTTCGCCGTGGCCGATTCGCAGCCGCAGCAGGAACAGTCTCTGAACGAAGCCATTACAGCGCTGGAACAGACCGAGACACAGCTCCGGGAGGCAGAACAACAGCTCCTGGCGGCCCAGCAGGAAATGGAGATTCTGGAACAGCAGCTGCAGGAAGCGTATCAGCAATCGGAAGCAGCCCAGGGTGCCGAAGCCGCCGCACAACAGGCCTTGCAGGAGGCGATGCAGCAGATCGATCCGGAGACCGGTCTGCCGAATGAAGCCGCTGTAGCGCAGGCACAGCAGGCTCTGGCCGATGCACAGGCGTATCTGCAGACCATACAGGCACAGATCGCCGGACTGCAGGAAGCAGAACAGGCCAACATACCCCAACAGGAAGCGGCACAGCAGGCCCTGGCCGATGCACAGGCGGCCTACGCCAATGCACAGGCCCTTTACGAGGCTGCCCTGAACGGACAGTATGATATCGAGGCACAGGCACAGGCGCTGCAAGAAGCCCGACTGCAGCTGGAAAACGCTGCTCTGGCCTTCTCTTCAGATGCCAACGCGATACAGGACTCTTCCTATGCCAGTCTGGCCGGCAGTGCTGCCAGCCTGGCTGCTGATCTGGAAATGATCCGCAATGCACTGGTGGCTATAGAAAATGCCGATCTGTATGGCGTATTCAGTGACCAGATCAACACGGCCATCAATTCCATTACTGCGATCAACAGCGGGATCGATCAGCTGCCCTACCTGGTCTCCGGCCTGCAGTCCGGTTATGCCGGCCTGACCCAGGCACAGCTGGAGGCGGCTGTCGGATTCTCAACAGCCACTACACAGCTGGCAGCTGCTCAGGAACAGCTTTCCGCTGCCCGGAAACAGTTTGAAGACATGCACGATAAAGCACTGGAAAATGCCAATGCAGACGACATGCTTTCTGCCGCCATGCTGGCTCAGTTGATCTATGCACAGAACTTTTCCATGCCGGCAGGGTACATCGATGACAAAGACCAGAATGCCTGGCTGCTGCGTGTCGGCGATGAATTTGAAAACGCAGACGACATAGCGGAAACACTGCTGATCGACACGGAAACCCTCGGCGCTGTCCGGCTTTCCGATGTCGCCGACATCACCGTCATCGATAACGCAGATGACAGCTATGCCAGCCTGAACGGGTCCGACGGCGTCATCCTGTGCATCTATAAGTCTTCGGCAGCCGGCACCAATGAGGTATCCCGCACCTGCCGCGCCGCATTTCAGGAACTGGAAGAATCCTATCCGGGAACCAACCTGGTCCCGATGATGGATCAGGGCATCTATATCACCTGGATCATAAAAGATATTCTCTCCAGCATTCTTCTCGGCGCAGTACTGGCGATCCTGGTCCTGGTCCTGTTCCTGCGTGCGGTAAAACCCACCCTGGTCGTCGCGATCAGTATTCCCCTTTCTGTTCTGTTCGCGCTCGTCCTGATGTATTTCTCCGATCTTTCCCTGAACATCATGACCCTTTCCGGACTCTCGCTGGGGATCGGCATGCTGGTCGACAACTCTATTGTGGTCATGGAAAATATCTTCCGGCTGCGCGGCCGCGGCATCGCTGCCCCCCGCGCCGCGGTACAGGGCGCACGCCAGGTGCGCGGCGCTATCATTGCTTCAACTCTGACCACGATCTGCGTATTCCTTCCGGTCGTCTTTGCTTCAGGCACCGTCCGTCAGTTCCTGACTCCTCTCGCACTGACGATCGGTTACTGTCTGACGGCCTCTCTGATCGTGGCCCTGACTGTTGTCCCCGCCGCTTCCAGCTCTCTGATGAAACATACGCAGACACGGGAACTGCGTTTCTTCAAAAAGATACAGGATTCCTATGGGCGCAGCCTTCGCTGGTGTCTCAGCCATAAACTGGTGACCCTTCTGATCACTATTCTCCTGCTTGCGGTCAGTGTGTGGCAGATCCTGCGCATGGGGATCGTATTCCTGCCGGAAATGACCTCCAGTTTCATTGAGATTGATGTCGCCACACCGGCCGACATGACACGTGAAGACTCCTATGCCCGCGTGGACGAAGTCATTGATGCCGTCTTAACCGTAGAAGGGGTACAGGATATCGGC
The DNA here is from genome assembly GCA_024683035.1 of Eubacterium sp. Classification (GTDB taxonomy): domain Bacteria; phylum Bacillota; class Clostridia; order Lachnospirales; family Lachnospiraceae; genus Bilifractor. The sequence continues at coordinate 5,524 of JAIKYQ010000020.1, read as the reverse complement.
ATCATGGATCAAAGCAGCATGAACGGACTGATGTCCTCCTTTATGGCCAGTGATGGCTCTTACGGAGGCTATATCGGCTACCTGACAGCCCCGGAAGATGCTTCTCCCGAAGAGATCTACCGGATCTGTGATGACGTCGGGAAGGTTACATCCGGACTGGACTGCAAGGTCACGGCCCGCTCCAGCGGCATGGACGACCTGACCAGCTTCACCTCTTCCGGCGGTCTGTCTCTGAATATCTACGGCCAGGATCTGGACCGGCTGCGTGACATAGCAGGAGAAGTAAAAGAGATCGTAGCTGCGCAGGAAGGCTTTACCAACGCCAAAGACGGGACCGAACAAGGTTCTCCCACGCTGCAGCTGCATATCGACCGGGATCAGGCGACCCGCTACGGGCTGACAACGGCACAGATCTATCAGGAGATCGCACAACGTGTGGAGACTTCGGTCACCTCGACAACGATCACGGTGGATGATCTGGAAATGAACGTCACGATCTATGACCCGATGGATCCGCTGACTAAGGAAAACCTGCTGGATATGACGTTTGCCACCAACAACATGGATCAGACCATGATGTCCGGCGTCTATCCGGAAGGATCCGGTACCTCCGGTCTGTCTGCTGCCTCTTTCGGAAGCGGCGACATGCTTTCGATGCTGCAGACAGAAGGAGAAAACGGCACGGACAGCGATACCGGAACAGAAGAAGAGGAAGAATTCCCGGAAACGGTCCTGCTGCGGGATTTCGCCACAGTGGAAGAAACCACCTCACTGCCTTCCATCAACCGGGAAAACATGGCCCATTTCCTGACCGTGACCGCACAGCTCCAGCCCGGCTACAACATAACACTGCTTTCCCGCGAACTGGAACCAAAGCTCCGTGCTTATGAAAAGACCCTGCCGCGCGGATATACGATCTCCTTCGGCGGCGAAACCAACCAGATCTCTGACATGCTGCGGCAGATGAGCCGTATGCTGGTTCTGGCTCTTCTGTTCATCTATCTGGTCATGGTAGCCCAGTTCCAGAGTCTGCTGTCTCCGTTTATCGTTCTGTTCACGATCCCGCTGGCTTTCACCGGCGGTATGTTCGGCCTGCTGCTCGCACGCCAGCAGCTGACCCTGCTTTCCCTGATGGGATTCCTGGTCCTGATGGGAACTGTCGTCAACAACGGGATCGTCTTCGTAGACTATGCAAACCAGCTCCGGATCGGCGGCATGAAACGGCGCGACGCACTGGTCGCCACCGGAAAAACGCGTATGCGTCCGATCCTGATGACCGCGCTGACAACGATCCTCGCCATGACCCAGCTGCTTTTCGGCAGCGGCATGGGCAGCCAGCTGGGCAACGGTATGGCCGTCGTCATTACCGGTGGACTGGCTTACGCCACCCTGATGACGCTGTACATAGTCCCCGTCATCTATGACCTTTTCTTCCGCAAGCCTCCGCTTTCTGTTGACGTGGGAGAAGACCTCGATGAAATACCGGACGATGCCGCGGAATTCATTGCCCAGCTGAAAAAGAAGAAGGCCTCTTCCCAGAAGCCTTCCGTGAAACAGTAGGAAGATACCTTCCTGCTATACTATGAATGAGGAGCACAGCACTTTATCTCGGTACGCGGCTCTCATGACAGGTAAAGTAGAGTACCTGGTACCTTTCAGCGACCTGCTTCAGAAAGGCCAGTGCTTTTTCGAGTTTCTCTCCGTCGAGATTGACAAAAGGATCGTCAAAGATCAGGAACGGTTTCTCTGCCTCATACATGGCATCGATCATAGCCATCCGCCGGCACAGCCCGATCAGGTCCTGCCAGCCTTCACTCAGGAAAGCCGGATCGCGCAGCACACCCCATTCCCGGACTGAGATCTGCAGATCTGCATCCAGTTGGTAATCCTTCCGTTCTTCACCGGTCAACATCCGGTAATACCGGTCAAACGCCTGATTCACCGGTTCCATATACCGCGCGGTAAACGCGGCTCTGGCTTTGGCCAGATACGCACTTGTCTGCCGGATCACCTTATAGCGGTGCTGCTTGTTCTGTATCTGTTCTTCCAGATCCTGCAGCCGCTCTTCCGTATCGGACAGTCTGTCCAGGTCCTCTTCCACATCGCTGATCTGCTGGCAGATCCCGGCGATCTCATCTTCATCCTGCTCGATCCGTTCTGTATTCTCCGCGATCAGGTTCTCCAGATCGGCAACGGAAAGCACTCCCTGCCTGCTGCCCGTTTCGGCAAGTGCCTGCCGCGCGGTGCGCATGCTTTCCTGCCAGGCTTCTTTTGCCGCGTCCGCCTTTTCTTTTTTCTCCAGAAGGACTGTGTACTCCGCTTTTTCATACTGCAGCCGCTGCAGCGTTCTGGACAGATCCTCCTCCTCGGTCAGGTCCGGATAATACTGACGCAAAAACGCCAGCAGTTCCTCTTCCGCTTCCTGTATCCTGCTGCGCGCTTCCTTCAGTTCCTCCTTCTTCCTGCGAAGATCCTCTGCCTTATCCAGCGGTGAAGTCCTCTGTTTCACAACGACCACCGGCTTCTGCGGTCCTTCTTCTTTTTCTTCCTTCATATCGCGGCGTACGACCACGACCATGATCACAACGGCCAGCGCGGCCAGCGCAGCCGCAGCATACCGATTGACAAAGAAGGCGAGCAGAGCGGAAGCAAACAGGGCAAAGACCAGAACCGACGCCAGAGATGTCCCTCTCCGGACCGGCTGGTCATCCGTACGGCCGTCATGAGGATCGTAGAGTTCCCGCTGTTCCCGGTCAAAATCACTCCGCATCTTCCGGATCTCCGCCAGACAGAGTTCCGCTTCTTCCATCTCCTGTTCCTGCGGCTGTCCGTCCGAAAACACGGCATCCAGCTGCTGCAGACGGAGAAGCTCCGCGTCTTCCATCAGAAAATTGGCGGCCGTCTGCTGCGTAACGGACAGCTGCCGCAGTTCTTCCCGGCTGACCGCCGTTTCCTTTTTCAAACGGCTCACCCGCAGCTCCCGCTTATCCAGCTGTTCCTGCAGTTTTTCCAGAGTTTCTTCACAGATCGGTCTTCTCGCCGCATCTGACTCACACTGTGCTTTTTCCAGACGCAGCCGGTGGACCTCTCCCGTTTTCCGGACCGGCGTCAGGGCATCCATCTGTTTCTTCAGCGATGCCTGCACCGTCTGATAATCCGCCATATCGGCGTTTTCCCCTTCCAGATGCCCGATCTTGGCCTGGATCCCGGAGGTCGCCTCCGTGCCGCAATCCTGCTGCGCCACAAAAACGGTCCGGGCAAAGGAATCCCGGTCGATGGCAAAAAGTGTTTCTCCCGGATTGTCCGGCAGATCCTCGACCGGCAGATTGGTTTCGGCATCATAGATCGCCGTATGATCCTCTTTCGCGTTTTTCAGTCCGAAAACCCGCTCGATCCGGTACAGATGTCCTCTCCATGAAAAAGTCACCGAGCCGCCATAGACTCCCTGCTGCCAGGGAGCGTAACGTCTCCGTTCATTTCCGAGTTCGCTGCGGCTTTTCTCATTGGCAAAACCATAAAACATGACCTGCAGAAAAGCAGCCAGCGTACTTTTCCCCCAGCCGTTTGGCTCTTCAACCGTATGCAGACCGCTGCGGAAATCCAGATCCAGATCCTGCAGCCGGCCGAAATTTTCCACATGACAGGTAAACAGCCTCATATCGTCAGCTCCTCTCCGGAAAGCGCCTGTATGCCGCACCGGATGATCTCTGCTTTCTCCTGCTCATCCAGTTCCGCAGCCATTTCCACCTGACGGACAAATTCCCCTTTCAGGGATGCATCCCGTGCATAACCGCTGTAATCCACTACCAGACGTGTGGCATCCTCCACCTTGACATAGTAGCTTGCCGCAGAAAAACGCTTTTGCAGATACACTACTTCCTTCTCACAGGCTATATCCGTAACACCGCACAGAACCAGCTTCCACAGATCTTCTTTGGCATATCCCTGCTGCCGGAGTTCACGGATGGTTTCTTCTATTCTTGCCACGATCTCCGGTGTAGTCAGGCATCCGGTGATATCGACCGGGATCTCCAGGAACCTGCGCTGTGCCAGCGGAATAAAACGCTTCGTAAAACGATGCTGTTCGGTATCGATATCCAGCAGGACAAATCCATGCTCACCGCATTCGTCAAATCCCCTGCCTTCCAGGCAGCCCGGATAGCACCAGGTACCCCGGGGCGGGAACGTCCCTTCCTGATACGCATGCACATGACCCAGCGCCAGATAATCGACCGGTTTGCCGCGCAGTTCCCGCAGGGGAATCTCTTCTGCTTCGGAAGTGCCGTATTCCGTGATCTGTCCGTGCAGCATCACGATATTGAAGCAGGAAGGATCCAGCACCAGCGAACGGCAGAGATCCAGTGCTGTTCCGTCACCCGGATCCGCTCCGGTAATGGCCAGCGGACCGGCCTCATATGTCTTCCAGTTTTTCCCGAACAGTTTCAGGTTATCCGGCTTCTCCTGGATTGATTCCAGAAAACCGTCCTGTTCATGGTTCCCGGTGATATAGAAAAAGCTGATCTCCGGATGACCGACGATCGTCTTTAGCACGGTATTGCGTGCCATGGCGGAGATCTTCCTGCGGTCAAACAGATCCCCGCAGATCAGAATAGCCTGCACGCCTTCCTTTTCCGCATAATCGACCATACGAAGGAACGTCTGCAGGATCTCCGCACGCCGTTCTTTCGCCTGTTCCGGATCCAGCAGGGCCGTCATTTTTGCATCCAGATGCAGATCTGCACAATGTATCAGTTTCATATGGTTCTCCCATTCCCGATCCGCTTCATAACCTCGTAAACAAGAAACGCGATCAGCACGCCGGTCAGTATACCGGCAATCATTAAAACAGGTGTATACCAGAGCAGCGGCAGTCCCGGCAGGACAAGTCTGGCCACCAGCAGCTGCCCGATGTTATGTGCCGCACCGCCGCAGGCACTGATGCCCATGAGGCCGAATCTGCCGGTACGCATCAGGACGGCCATGACCAGGATACTCAGCACTGCTCCCGCCATACTGTACAGGATACTGAACAGGCTGCCGAACAGAAACCCGATCACCAGAATACGGGCAGCAGAAACCAGCAGGGCTTCTTTCGGAGAATACAGCAGCAGCACGATCAGGATGACAATATTGCAAAGTCCGATTTTGATCCCGGGTATGCCGAAGTGCAGCGGGAGCAGAGACTCCACATATCCCATCAGGACCGCCAGTGCGATCAGAAGGGCCAGATGCGCCAGTTTGCGGACAGAGTCTTCTTTTTTACGGTCATGGTTATCCGGCAATCGAATCCACCTCCCGCTCCGCAGAGTCCGCGTCGATCACACGCAGGACAACATGATTGGGAAGACAGACGATCGTTCCGCCTTGTTCGTTGATGGGCCGCATGTGGACACAGGTCTGGTCCGGGCATTTGGCCTGGATCATCTGTACGTTCCCGTCCCGGATCTCACACACATTGGTATCGTTAATGGGAATCGTCTGCTCCTCCTGCAGATCATACACACCGTACGTCTCATTCCCCACC
>JAIKYQ010000019.1 GCA_024683035.1 Eubacterium sp. | reverse complement strand
AAGGCGCGGGAAGCTTTTGTCAGTTCCACGAAATCCATGACGGGACACATGCTGGGCGCGGCGGGTGCCGTGGAGGCGCTGGTCAGCCTGCTGGCGTTGAAGAACGGTATCCTGCCTCCGACGATCCATCTGTGTGAGTCGGATCCGGTCTGCGATCTCAACTATATACCGCAGCAGGCGGTACAGAAAAAAGCCACGCTGGCGCTTTCCAATTCGTTTGGGTTCGGCGGACACAATGCCTGTCTGGCGTTCCGGGAGGTATGAGGATGAAAAGCAATGACATACGGGAATATGCCGAGATCATGCAGGACTGGGGACTGCAGCGCCTGACGGTAACGGAAAACGGCGCCACGGTCTGCCTGGAAAAGGATGCGGCAGCAGCGGCACCGATATCGGCACCGGCAGAGTCTGCTGCGTCCGTGCAGAAGCCGGCTTCCGAACCGAAACCTGCCGAACACCATGACTATATCAGCATCAAATCCCCGATGGTCGGCGTCTTCTATGCGGCGCCTGCGGAGAATGCCGATCCCTTCGTGACAGCCGGAACAGAGATTTCGGAAGGGGACACGGTCGGCATCATCGAGGCCATGAAACTGATGAATGAAGTGCGCTCGGAATGCAGCGGGACAGTCCAGGAGATCTGCGTTGCAAACGGCCAGGTAGTCGAATACGGAACGGAACTGTTCCGGATCAGGAGGTAATGTATGGATCGGGAAGAACTGAAGAATATCCTGCCGCACCGGGAGCCGATGCTGCTGCTGGACGAAGTCGTTCTGGACGGAGAGTGCGCCAGAGGTTTCTATAAGGTGCGCGGAGACGAATTTTTTCTGCAAGGCCACTTTCCGGGACATCCGATCGTACCGGGCGTGATCCTGTGTGAAATGCTGGCCCAGTCCGCCTGCGTCCTGCTGAAAGACAGTGCGAACGGACAGCTCCCGCTTTATACCGGTCTGGATCATGTGCGATTCAAGGCGCCGGTATTTCCCGGGGACACGGTACAGACCACGTGCCGGATCGTCCGCTCCAAAGGGCCGTTTTATTTTGCCAAAGGAGAGATCCATGCAGCGGACCGGTTATGCGTCACGGCGGATTTTTCCTTTGCACTGAAGGAAGGTTAAACGATGTTTTCTAAAATACTGATTGCTAACAGAGGAGAGATCGCGGTGCGGATCATCCGGGCCTGCAAGGAAATGGGCATTGCCAGTGTGGCTGTCTATTCCGAGGCGGATGCCGGCACCCTGCCGGTTGCCCTGGCGGATGAAAGCTACTGCATCGGAGGGCCGGAAGCGTCGAACAGCTATCTGCAGGAAGAACGCATCATCAGTGCGGCCTGTCTGGCCGGCGCACAGGCGATCCATCCCGGATACGGCTTTCTTTCGGAAAACGAACACTTTGCGGCGTTATGCCGGAAGAACGGGATCGTCTTCATCGGTCCCGACCCGGACTGCATGAAGCGGCTCAGCGACAAGGCCCGCCTGAAAGAGGAAATGAAGCGGGCTGGCCTGCAGGTTATTCCGGGTACGCAGGCTGTGTCCACGGCAGAAGAAGCGGCGAAAAGGGCGGAAGAACTGGGATATCCCGTCATGCTGAAAGCCAGTGCCGGCGGCGGGGGCAGGGGGATCCGGCTGATCCGGACCGCGTCGGACATGGCAGCGGCCTTTGCACAGGCCCGGGCCGAGGCGGAGAGTGCTTTCGGGGACGGGTCGCTGTACCTCGAGAAATATATCTTTCCCGCCAGGCACGTCGAGTTCCAGATCCTGGCGGACGAGGAACAGCATGTGCTGATCCTGGGAGAGCGAGACTGCTCCCTGCAGCGCCGGCATCAGAAGCTGATCGAGGAGTCGCCCTCGCCGGCGGTCACGCCGGACATGCGGGAGAAAGTCAGCGCCGAGCTGCAGAAAGCGGTATCCACACTCGGCTATACGGGACTGGGGACGGCGGAGTTCCTGCTGGACGGCGCCGGCGGGCTCTGGTTTATGGAAATGAACGTGCGTCTGCAGGTCGAACACTGTGTCACGGAGATGCTGACGGGCATAGACCTCGTGAAATGGCAGATCCGCCTGGCGGCAGGGATCCCTCTCGGCACGCTGCATAAGCAGGTGCGCACACGGGGGTCGTCTATTGAATGCCGCATCAACGCGGGTGGATGCGGCCGGATCGACATGCTGCATGTGCCCGGCGGTCCGGCGGTCCGGTTTGACACGTACCTGGTGCCGCATACGGAGATCGTGCCGTATTACGATGCGCTTCTGGGCAAGCTGATCGTATATGCCGGCACACGGGAAGAGGCCCTGCGGAAAATGCGGGCGGCCCTCTGCGAACTGGTGATCGAAGGCGTGCCGACCAATATAGCGGAACAGCTGGGGATTCTGGGAGACGAACGGTTTTTATCGGGTCAGTATGACCTGCGTTTCATGGATAACAGGTGACGATCATGGCAGCAATCTTGCATTTTATCAAACCCAAAAACAAACTGGAGGAAGGCGGGCGGTCCATGGCGCCGACGCAGCTGGACGCGGAAGAACCGGAAAAAGTGTGTCCGAACTGCCGGAAGCATATCCCGCTCAGCCACCTGTGGGCGGACCAGATGGTCTGCTCCTGCGGCTATCATTTCCGGATGAAAGCACGCCAGCGGATCCTCGGCCTGGTCGATGCGGACTCGTTCGTGGAGCTGAAAACCGACGGAGGCGCCGGCAATCCGCTGGACTTCCCCGGCTACCGGGACAAGCTGGAGTCGGTGAAGAAGATCAGCGGGGAAGAAGAAGCCGTGGTCTGCGGCACGGCGTCCATACAGGGGATCCGGGTCTGTATTTTTGCCATGGAGCCCTATTTCATGATGGGCAGCATGGGATGCACCGTCGGGGAGAAGATCACGGCCCTGTTCGAGTATGCGGTGAAATACCGGTATCCGGTGATCGGATATACCGTTTCCGGCGGTGCCCGGATGCAGGAAGGCCTGCTTTCCCTGATGCAGATGGCAAAGACCAGTGCCGCCGTCAAGCGGCACAGCGATGCCGGCCTGCTGTACCTGGCGATCCTGACGGATCCCACAACGGGCGGCGTGACGGCCAGCTTTGCCATGGAGGCGGATATCATCGCGGCGGAACCCGGCGCGACCATCGGTTTTGCGGGAGCCAGAGTGATCGAGCAGACCACCCGGAAACCTCTTCAGAAAGGCTTCCAGAAAGCGGAATTCCTGCAGAAACACGGATTTCTGGACTGCATCGTGCCGCGGAAAAAGCAGAAAAAATTTATCTCGTACATTCTTTATCTGCACAATGTGAGGTGATATGGTATGATGAATGCCACAGCATATGATAAAGTAAAACTGGCCCGCAGCAATAAACGGCCGACGGGGTGGGATTATATCCGGAATGTATTCCGCGGGTTTATAGAGCTGCACGGCGACCGGCGTTTCGGAGATGACCCGGCCGTGATCGGCGGGATCGCCCGCCTGCAGGATCTTCCTGTCACGGTGATCGCGGTGGAAAAAGGCCACACGCTCCGGGAACGCAATTACCGCAATTGCGGCGCGCCGTCCCCGGAAGGATACCGGAAAGCCCTGCGCCTGATGAAGCAGGCAGAAAAATTCGGCAGGCCGGTCATCTGTTTTGTAGATACATCCGGCGCCTACTGTGGAATTGATGCTGAAGAAAGGGGTCAGGGACAGGCGATTGCTGAGAACCTGCTCGAAATGTCGTCCCTCTGTGTCCCGATCATCTCTATTCTGATCGGCGAAGGCGGAAGCGGCGGCGCCCTTGCTCTGGCTGCTGCCGACCGGGTCTGGATGCTGCAGAACGCCGTATATTCCGTCATTTCTCCTGAAGGCTGCGCCAGCATTCTCTGGAAGGACTCTGCCAAAGCGGATACCGCTGCCGCGTGCCTGAAGCTGACCGCTGAGGACGGCAAAAGCCTTGGCGTGATCGAACGCATTCTTTCTGAAAATGAAATCGGCAAAAAGGAATTTTATGACCGTATCCGGGATCTCCTGGCGGAAGAACTCAAGGATCTGTCCGGCGACATAGAACTGACGCAGAACCGTTATGACAGATTCCGCAGGTTAGGGACAAACGCAGTCATCAGAGGATGAAGGCAGCGGTCAGTGCAGTCATCAAGGAGTAAATATGTGCGTATACAAACAGTACTGTAA
>JAIKYQ010000012.1 GCA_024683035.1 Eubacterium sp. | reverse complement strand
CAAATGTGCAGCCGGAACCGGCCGTTTCCTGGAAATGATGGCCCGCACGATGGACATGACGCTGGAGGAAATGAGCGCCCGGGGTCTGAACTGGAAAGAGAATGTTAAGATCTCCAGTATGTGCACAGTCTTTGCCGAGTCAGAAGTTGTATCGCTGATCGCGAGAAACACGGCACCCGAGGATATCATCCACGGCCTGAATGAGAGCGTTGCTTCCCGGACGGCGGCTTTGCTGCGCCGCGTGGGGGCGGAAGATGCCCTGATGATGACCGGGGGAGTGGCACAGAACCGCGGTGTGGTGGAGGTTCTGGAGAAGAAACTCGGGAGAAAGATCCATGTATCGGAATATGCCCAGCTCTGCGGTGCCATCGGCGCGGCTCTGCTGGCACGGGAAGCATAGAGTACGGCAGTTTTTGGGAGGAAAAGCAGTATGAAGTATCGAAACAACCTTTCGGCGGTTATTCGTATCGTGGCCGGAGCGTACCTTGCGTTTCTGGGCGTGCGGCTGATCAAAGACGGAGTCCTGACCGGGAGCATGCAGGGAGGAGCCCGTATCCTCGGGATCGTGTTCGGGGCCGTCTTTATCGGGTTCGGCGGTTTCATAGCCGTTCATGCCCTCATGTTTGGATTTAAGAGCAGCCAAGAACCTGAAGAAGGAGCAGAAGAAGAGATCGTGGAAGCCGAAGCAGTCCGGGAATCAGAGCCGGACGAAGCAGCACCGGCAGGCCCGACTTCGCTGTTTGCCCGCGCCAACATGCTGGCAAATGCGGCGGAGGAAGAAGAGACAGAAGAAGAAAACGAAGAGGAAAACGAACCTCTTTCCTGAGATGGGGACCTGTTTCAGGATGCGCAGCCGCCTTATGAAACACAAATTTAACATAATTTTTTTCGGCACAAGATGTTGAAACGGGTGCTTTCCGGGGGACGATATTTTGTGGAACAGCGCCCCGGAAGGGCTGGTTTTACAGGGCTTTCCGAAAAATCCGCGTTTGCTTTTTTGGTGGTTCGTGCGTATAATGAAACATGCTTTGAAGGGTGAATTGCTTTTTAGAATCCAATCATGGCGAGGTACATGTGCAGATGATAAATGCAATTCAAGAATACATATCGTATTTGCATGATATCAGAAAAATTTCATATAACACCGAGATTTCATATCAGAGGGATCTGCAGAAAGCAGCGGAATACTTTGCCGGTCAGAAAGCGGGAGATCTGACGAAAGCGACGACTGCGGACCTGGAATCCTATCTGTTATATCTGGAAAAGGGCAGGATGTCGCCTGCTACTGTTTCCAGGAATATTGCTTCCCTGCATTCTTTTTATCAGTATTTGCTCGGAGAAGGCCGGATCCAGGAGGATCCGTCTGCGGGGCTGAAACCGCCGAAAGTGGAAAAGAAGGCTCCGGAAATACTGACAGAGGAAGAAGCGGGACGTCTTTTGGGAGAACCGAATACCAAAACAGACAAGGGCCTGCGCGACAGGGCCATGCTGTTTCTGATGTATTCCACCGGAATCCGTGTAAGCGAGCTGGTCCACCTGAAAACGGCTGATGTCAGCAAAGACATGAGCCATCTTTCCTGTTCGGAAAAAAACCGGGAGCGTGAGATCCCGCTCGATGCGGAAACGCAGAAAGCCCTGACAGAGTATCTTACCTCTGCCAGAGAACGGCTGCTGCGCGGCAGAGAGAGCGAGTATCTGTTTTCCAACTGCTCCGGAACGCCGATGAGCCGGCAGGGTTTCTGGAAGGTGCTGAAAGGATATGCGTCCGATGCCGGGATCCGGAAAGACATCACACCGCATACGATGCGGCACTCCTTTGCTACACAGATGCTGAAACGGGGAGCAGATCTGAGAAGCGTGCAGCACATGCTGGGGCATGCCGACATCTCCACGACGCAGATGTACAGGCAGCTTCTTTGAGATAACCTTATGTAGAGAACAGACACCGATTGCGTTTGGACGGGATCGGTGTCTTTTTATGAACACAGACAGAAAGATGGAAGACGATGAAGATAACAAGAGGGACCTGTCTGCCGGACTGCCATATACATACCCGGTTTTCCAGTGACTGCGATGCGGATCCGCGGGCTTGCATAGAACAGGCGATCGCCCTGGGCATGCCGCTGATCTGTTTTACGGATCATCACGATATGGATTTTCCGGACGGGGAATTCCAGCTGGACGTGCCGGCGTATCAGCAGCAGATGGCTTCCCTGGCGGCAGAATATGCCGGCCGGATCGAGATGCTCTGCGGAGTGGAGCTGGGACTGCTGCCGTATCTGGGAAAGGAACGGCGGATCGAACGGTTTGCAGAAGCCGGGCAGTTCGATTACGTGATCGGCTCCATTCATATGATAAATGGGAAAGATCCCTATTACCGCCAGGAGTTTGAAGAGACAGATGAAGAACTGTACCGGCTGTATTTTGAACAGACGCTGGAAAGTATACAGGAAAACAGCGGTTTCCAGGCACTTGGCCATCTGGATTACATTGTGCGCTACGGTTATGAGAAGGACCGGTTCTATTCCTATGAAAAATACAGGGACGTGCTGGATGAGATCCTGACATGTCTGATCAGCCGGGATATTGCCCTGGAGGTCAACACGGCCGGCTTCCGTAAAGGACTCGGTTTTCCCAATCCGCACCCGGATATCCTCTGGCGCTACCGGGATCTGGGAGGAGAGAAGATCACGCTCGGTTCGGATGCCCATATGCCGCAGCATGTCGGTGCGGATTTCAAGGCAGCAGCGGAGCTTTTGCAGGCGCTCGGGTTCCGGTATTTGACACTTTTTCACGGAAAAGAAGAGAGCCGGATCCCCCTGGATATGACATGATGGATAAGCCGGATAAACATAAGAAGACAATCTTTGGCATTATACCCATACAAATGCCCAAAACGGCTGTGTATTTGTGTAAAGTGGCTCTTGCAATCGGCAATTGAATTGAGTATTATGAACATGTTGTTAAATAAAAAACAGAAAGAAAACGTAGTAGGAGGATAATTATTATGGCAGTTAGAGTTGCGATTAACGGATTTGGACGTATTGGCCGTCTGGCATTCCGTCAGATGTTCCGCGCAGAAGGTTTTGAAATCGTTGCGATCAACGATCTGACCAATGCAGATATGCTTGCATATCTTCTGAAATATGACACAACACAGGGCAGATATGCACTGTGCGACAAGGTTTCCTGCACGGAGAATTCCATCATTGTCGACGGCACCGAGATCACCATCTACAAAGAGGCTGATGCCAAGAACCTTCCGTGGAAAGATCTGGACATCGACGTCGTTCTGGAATGCACAGGTTTCTATACCTCCAAAGCGAAAGCACAGGCTCATATCGATGCCGGTGCCAAGAAAGTTATCATTTCCGCTCCGGCCGGCAATGATCTTCCTACTATCGTTTACAATACCAACCATGAGACCCTGACAGCAAATGATGACATCATCTCCGCTGCTTCCTGCACAACGAACTGCCTGGCTCCGATGGCCAAAGCTCTGAACGATCTGGCTCCGATCGAGTCCGGTATCATGTGCACGATCCACGCCTACACCGGCGACCAGATGATCCTGGACGGCCCGCATCGCAAAGGCGACAAACGCCGCAGCCGTGCCGGCGCAGAGAACATCGTTCCGAACAGCACCGGTGCTGCCAAAGCGATCGGTCTGGTTGTTCCGGAACTGAACGGCAAACTGATCGGCGCCGCACAGCGTGTTCCGACCCCGACCGGTTCCACCACAATGCTGACAGCTGTTGTCAACGGCAAAGTCACTGTCGAAGAGATCAATGCCAAGATGAAATCCGTTGCGAACGAGTCCTATGGCTACAATGAAGATGCGATCGTTTCCAGCGATATCGTCGGCATGACATACGGTTCCCTGTTCGATGCCACCCAGACCATGGTTCTGCCGGTCGGCGAAGACAAGACCGAGGTTCAGGTTGTTTCCTGGTATGACAATGAGAACTCCTTCACATCCAATATGTGCCGGACGATCAAATACTTCGCGAAGCTGCTGAACAAATAATTGAGTCAGATGACCTTACGCGGGTCCGGCCCACAGGACCGGACCCGTTTTTTTACAAGTATAATGAGGTAAACAAATGAGTCTGAATAAAAAAAGTGTTGACGATATCAATGTAAAAGGCAAACGCGTCCTGGTCCGCTGTGATTTCAACGTTCCGCTGAAGGAAGGAAAGATCACGGACGAGAACCGCCTGGTTGCCGCTCTGCCCACGATCAAAAAACTGATCGCTGACGGCGGAAAAATCATTCTCTGCTCCCATCTGGGAAAACCGAAAGGGGAGCCGAAACCGGAACTGTCCATGGCACCTGTCGCGGTCCGTCTGTCCGAACTCCTCGGCCAGGAAGTGAAGTTTGCCGCGGACGACAACGTGGTAGGCCCGAACGCCAAAGCGGCTGTCGAAGCCATGCAGGACGGGGATGTGATCCTGCTGCAGAATACCCGTTACCGTGTCGAAGAGACCAAGAACGGCGAAGCGTTCTCCAAAGAGCTGGCCTCTCTGGCAGAAGTGTTCGTCAATGACGCATTCGGTACCGCCCACCGCGCCCACTGCTCGAACGTTGGCGTTACGAAATACATCGACACCTGCGTCGTCGGTTACCTGATGCAGAAAGAGATCGACTTCCTCGGCAACGCTGTTGAGAACCCGGTCCGTCCGTTCGTGGCGATCCTGGGCGGTGCGAAAGTAGCAGATAAGCTGAACGTCATCAACAACCTGCTGGAGAAATGCGATACACTGATCATCGGCGGCGGCATGGCCTACACATTCCTGAAAGCCAAAGGCTACGAAGTCGGCAAATCCCTGCTGGATGAATCCAAAGTGGAGTACTGCGGCGAGATGATCGCCAAGGCCGAAAAGCTCGGCAAGCAGCTCCTTCTGCCGGTCGACACTGTCTGCATCCCGGATTTCCCGAACCCGATCGACGCTCCGGTTGATACGATCGTGGTTGACGCGGACAAGATCCCTGCAGATCAGGAAGGCGCAGACATCGGTCCGAAGACGATCGAACTGTACGCAGACGCCGTGAAAAACGCCAAGACTGTTGTCTGGAACGGACCGATGGGTGTCTTCGAGAACCCGATCCTGGCAGCCGGCACAAAGGCTGTCGCAGCAGC
>JAIKYQ010000165.1 GCA_024683035.1 Eubacterium sp. | reverse complement strand
GGCTTCCCGCCCCGGATGATCATGCCGTCTTCCGTGGCTTCGGCATCGGCACCCATTTGCTGCAGTCCGTTTACAACAAGGGCGATCCGGTCGGATTCCTTGACCTTTAATTCGGCAGCATCCCGGATAACGGTCGTTCCTCCTGCGGCTGCGGCTGCGACAGCCAGGATGGGGATCTCGTCGATCAGAGACGGGATCAGGTCACCGGCGATCGTCGTGCCATGTAAAGAAGCGTGCCGTACGATCAGGTCGGCAGAGGGTTCTGTTCCCAGCCGTACGTTTTCCACAGAAATATCCGCATCCATATCCTGCAGTACACGCAGAATACCGTCACGCGTCGGGTTGATCCCGACGTTTTTCAGTACGATCTCGGAACCGGGAACAAGCGAAGCCGCCGTGAGAAAGTAGGCGGCGGAAGAAATATCGCCCGGTACACATACGGAAGAAGCGGTCAAATGAGGATCCGGAAAGATGGATACGGCAGGACGGGCATCCGGGTCTGCACTGTCTGATAACGCGCTGACCTGCAGCTCGGCACCGAACTGCTGCAGCAGGCGTTCCGTATGATCCCGGGACAGAGCCGGTTCCGTGACGGTAGTGACAGAATCGGCATAGAGACCGGCCAGAAGGACGCAAGATTTCACCTGTGCGGAGGCTACCGGGGAATCATAGCGTATCCCGTGCAGGGAACATCTCTGTATGGTAAGCGGTGCACAGCCGGAGTCTTCCTGACTGCGGATCGAGGCCCCCATCTGCCGCAGAGGTGTGATCACACGATTCATGGGCCGCTTCTTAATGGAATCATCGCCTGTCAGTCCGGATAAAAACGGCTGGCCCGCCAGAACGCCTGCCAGCAGACGCATGGTCGTACCGGAATTGCCGCAGTCCAGTATTTCCTGCGGAGCCTTCAGACCATGCAGGCCTTTTCCGTGCACCCGCACCGTTTCGTCGGAAACATCGACGTCAATTCCCATTTTGCGAAAACAGTCAATGGTGGAAAGACAGTCGGCGCCGGCAAGGAAATGGGTGATCTCCGTTGTTCCTTCTGCCAGACTTCCGAACATGACGGCCCGGTGCGAGATGGACTTATCCCCGGGAACCGTCAGTTCGCCGCGGAGAGATGTATGGGGTTGTTGTAAGGACAATGCAGGATTCTTCATAAGACGATCAGCTTTTTTTCCGAACACTATAGTTCCGTTTCAGAAGGAGTTCTTCTGCCTGGTTTCGTGCTTCTTCTTCATAGAATTCGATACGGAGTACCCCTTCTTCAAATTCCCGGTTATGCAGGATGCCGATATTCTGGATGTTGATCCCGCTCATGGCCATCAGTGTGGTGATCGTGGCGATCCCGCCCGGTTCATCACAGATATCCACATACAGCAGAAACTGACGCGAAACGGAGCCGCGCTTTGTATCGTCCAGAGAATCGCGGTAATCGCGTGAAGAGGTGAACAGTTTATGCAGGGCAGGTCCGTCTTCATCGCGCACACAGTCCCGCATGGTTTCCATCATCCGGATATAGGAATCCAGAGAATTAAGTATGGCTTCTTTATTAGAAAGGCAGATCTGCTCCCAGACATCGGGAGAAGAAGAGGCGATCCGTGTGATGTCGCGGAACCCTCCGGCGGCGACCATCCGCATATATTCTTCTTCGTGATCTAGATGTTTTACCGTATTGACCAGGGAGGAAGCGATGATATGCGGCAGATGGCTTACGCCGGCGACAATCCGGTCATGTTCTTCCGGAGAGATCACGAGAGGAATGGCATGGATCGCCCGGACAAGTTTTTCATAGAACAGGATGATCTCAGCCGAAGACTCCGGAACAGGCGTGATAAAAAAGTATGCATTTTCCAGAAGATAGTCGGAAGAGTGCACGAAGCCGCTTTTTTCCGAGCCGGCCATGGGATGTCCGCCGATGAAACTGCCGGAGAGACCGTATTCTTTTGCAGCATCTGCCATAATACCTTTGACGCTGCCCACATCGGTCAGAATGCATTCCGGACGTATGATTTCTTTTAAGATCGGAAGATAGTGGATGTTCGTCTGGACCGGCGCACAGAGAAAGATCATGTCGCATTCGAAAAAATCGGGATCGTTTTCCTTACAGATCCTGTCGATGATCCCCATGGACAGGGCTTCTTCCGTTTCGGAAGGATCGGCCGAATACGCCATCAGCTGAATGGACAGTTCTGTTTTGCGAATAGCTCTGGCAAGTGATCCGCCGATCAGGCCCAGGCCTATAAATCCGATCGTGAACATGACAGTTCCTTTTTATTTGTGATACAGTTTTTTGCTTTCATAGCGCGGTTCGCATGTCAGATTGATGCCGAGTTTTTTGAAAACATCTGTATCGATCTGTGAAAGGATCACACTGGAGTGTGTTTCCAGCCCGTGCAGATCCCCCAGATGATCCAGCGCCTTTCGTGCGTTGGCGTCATTTACCGCTGCCACAGAAAGCGCGATCAGCAGCTCATTCAGGTGCATCAGGGACGTTTCATCGCCCCCCAGATACCGGACTTTTGTTTCCATGATCGGCTCAATGACATAGGGGGGCAGCAAGTCGATGGAATCATCGATACCGGCCTGATGCTTCAGGGCATTCAGCAGAAGGGAAGAGGAAGCTCCCAGGAGAGGAGATGTCTTGCCGGTCAGGATCGTGCCGTCCGGCATTTCCATAGCAGCTGCCGGTCCGCCTGTCTGTTCGGATTTGATGTTGGCAGCCATGACGACCGGACGGTCCGATACGGAAATATGTGCCTTCTTCATCAGCAGCTCAATCTTATAGATGGAATCGTCGCTGCCGTTTCCCTTGCGGCTGTCACACATGGCCTGGTAATACCGCCGGATGATCTCCTGTCGGGCAGCTTTCTGCACGACAGCATCGTCGGAAATACAGAATCCGACCATGTTGACACCCATATCGGTGGGCGACTGATACGGTGAGGCGCCGCTGATCTTTTCGAATATAGCGTCCAGGACAGGAAATACTTCCACATCCCGGTTGTAGTTCACACAGGTTTCGCCGTAGGCTTCCAGATGGAAGGGGTCGATCATATTGACGTCATCCAGATCGGCCGTGGCCGCTTCATAGGCCAGATTGACCGGATGGGACAACGGCAGATTCCAGACCGGAAATGTTTCGAATTTGGCGTAGCCGGCTTCGACGCCGCGTTTGTGTTCATGATACAGCTGGGAAAGACATGTGGCCATTTTGCCGCTGCCGGGGCCCGGAGCCGTTACGACCACCAGGGGCCGGGAGGTCTCGATATAGTCGTTTTTCCCGAACCCGTTGTCACTTACGATCAGAGGAAGATCCGAAGGATATCCTTTGATCGGGTAGTGCCGGTACACTTTCAGTCCCAGGGAGGTCAGCTTCTGTTCATAGGCTACGGCGGTCGGCTGTTCGGCAAAGCGGGTCAGCACCACGCTTCCGACGAGCAGTCCCTGATTCGTAAAGGCATCAGCCAGCCGCAGCAGATCGATATCGTAGGTAATGCCCAGATCTCCCCGGACTTTGTTTTTCTCGATGTCGGCCGCATTGATGGCGATCACGATCTCTACCTGGTCCTTCAGTTCCTTCAGCATCCGGATCTTGGAATCGGGCTGGAAACCGGGCAGCACGCGGGATGCATGGTAGTCGTCAAACAGTTTTCCGCCGAATTCGAGATACAGCTTGCCGCCGAATTTCCGGATCCTGTCCCGGATATGTTCCGACTGGGTCTTCAGATATTTATCGTTGTCAAATCCGGTTTTCTGCATAAAAGCCTCCCTGGAATGATGATCCTGAAAAATGATAAATCCTTACAACCATCAGCAGGCAGGCCTGCATGGCGTCAGGACTTTTGGCGTTGTAATCATA
>JAIKYQ010000164.1 GCA_024683035.1 Eubacterium sp. | reverse complement strand
GGCTTCCCGCCCCGGATGATCATGCCGTCTTCCGTGGCTTCGGCATCGGCACCCATTTGCTGCAGTCCGTTTACAACAAGGGCGATCCGGTCGGATTCCTTGACCTTTAATTCGGCAGCATCCCGGATAACGGTCGTTCCTTCTGCTGCGGCGGCTGCGACAGCCAGGATGGGGATCTCGTCGATCAGAGACGGGATCAGGTCACCGGCGATCGTCGTGCCATGTAAAGAAGCGTGCCGTACGATCAGGTCGGCAGAGGGTTCTGTTCCCATCCGTACGTTTTCCACAGAAATATCCGCATCCATATCCTGCAGTACACGCAGAATGCCGTCACGCGTCGGGTTGATCCCGACGTTTTTCAGTACGATCTCAGAATCGGGAACAAGCGAAGCAGCCGTGAGAAAATATGCGGCAGAAGATATATCGCCCGGCACACATACGGAAGAAGCAGTCAAATAAGGATCCGGAAAGATGGATACGGCAGGACAGGCATCCGGGTCTGCACTGTCTGATAATGCGCCAACCTGCAACTCGGCACCGAACTGCTGCAGCAGACGTTCCGTATGATCCCGGGACAGTGCCGGTTCTGTTACAGTGGTGACAGAATCGGCATAGAGGCCGGCCAGAAGGACGCAGGATTTCACCTGTGCGGAGGCCACCGGAGAATCATAGTGTATCCCGTGCAGGGAACAGCCCTGTATGGTAAGCGGCGCACAGCCGGAGTCTTCATGACTGCAGATCGTAGCCCCCATCTGCCGCAGAGGCGTGATCACACGGTTCATAGGCCGCTTCTGAATAGAATGATCGCCCGTCAGTTCAGATAAAAAAGGCTGGCCGGCCAGAACGCCTGCCAGCAGACGCATGGTGGTGCCGGAATTGCCGCAGTCCAGTGTTTCCTGCGGAGCCTTCAGACCGTGCAGGCCTTTTCCGTGCACCCGCACTGTTTCACCGGAAATATCGACGGCAATCCCCATTTTGCGAAAACAGTCAATGGTTGAAAGACAATCGGCGCCGGCAAGAAAATGGGTGATTTCCGTTGTGCCTTCAGCCAGACTTCCGAACATGACGGCCCGGTGCGAGATGGACTTATCCCCGGGAATCGTCAGTTCACCGCGGAGAGACGTATGGGGTTTTTGTAAGGACAATACTGGATTCTTCATAAGATGATCAGCCTTTTTTCCGTACGTTATAGTTTCGTTTCAGCAGGATTTCTTCTGCCTGGTTTCGTGCTTCTTCTTCATAGAATTCAATACGAAGCACCCCTTCTTCAAATTCCCGGTTATGCAGTATGCCGATATTCTGGATGTTGATCCCGCTCATGGCCATCAGTGTAGTGATCGTTGCGATCCCTCCGGGTTCATCACAGATATCCACATACAGCAGGAACTGACGCGAGACGGAGCCGCGCCTGGTGTCGTCCAGAGAATCGCGGTAATCGCGTGATGAGGTGAACAGTTCATGCAGGGCAGGTCCGTCTTCATCCTGCACACAGTCCCGCATGGTTTGCATCATCCGGATATAAGAATCCAGAGAATCCAGTATGGCTTCTTTATTGGAAAGGCAGATCTGCTCCCAGACATCGGGAGAAGAAGAGGCGATCCGTGTGATGTCGCGGAACCCTCCGGCGGCGACCATCCGCATATATTCTTCTTCGTGATCCAGATGTTTCACCGTATTGACCAGGGAGGAAGCGATGATGTGTGGCAGATGGCTTACGCCGGCAACAATCCGGTCATGTTCCTTTGGAGAGATCACGAGAGGAATGGCATGGATCGCCCGGACCAGTTTTTCATAGAACAGGATGATCTCAGCCGAAGACTCCGGAACAGGCGTGATAAAAAAATATGCATTCTCCAGAAGATATTCGGAAGAGTGCATAAAGCCGCTTTTTTCCGAGCCGGCCATGGGATGCCCGCCGATAAAGCTGCCGGAGAGACCATACTCTTTTGCGGCATCTGCCATAATGCCCTTGACGCTTCCCACATCGGTCAGAATGCAGTCCGGACGTATGATTTCTTTTAAGATCGGAAGATAGTGGAGGTTCGTCTGGACCGGCGCACAGAGAAAAATCATGTCGCATTCGAAAAAATCGGGATCGTTCTCCTTACAGATCCTGTCGATGATCCCCATGGACAGGGCTTCCTCCGTTTCCGAAGGATCGGCTGAATACGCCATCAGCTGAATGGACAGTTCTGTTTTGCGAATGGCTCTGGCAAGTGATCCGCCGATCAGGCCCAGGCCGATAAATCCGATCGTGAACATGACATTTCCTTTTTATTTGTGATACAGCTTTTTACTTTCGTAGCGCGGTTCACATGTCAGGTTGATGCCGAGTTTTTTGAAAACATCCGTATCGATCTGTGAAAGGATCACACTGGAGTGCGTTTCCAGTCCGTACAGATCTCCCAGATGATCCAGTGCATGCCGCGCGTTGGTGTCATTTACCGCTGCCACGGACAGCGCGATCAGCAGTTCGTTCAGGTGCATCAGGGACGTTTCATCGCCTCCCAGATATCGGACTTTTGTTTCCATGATCGGTTCGATGACATAGGGGGGCAGCAGATCGATGGCATCATCGATATCGGCCTGATGCTTCAGGGCATTCAGCAGCAGGGAAGAAGAAGCTCCCAGAAGGGGAGATGTCTTGCCGGTCAGGATCGTGCCGTCCGGCATTTCCATGGCAGCCGCCGGGCCGCCTGTTTGTTCGGATTTGATATTGGCAGCCATTACGACCGGACGGTCCGAAACGGATATGTGCGCCTTTTTCATCAGCAGTTCGATCTTATAGATGGAATCTTCGCTGCCGTTTCCCTTACGGCTGTCGCACATGGCCTGATAATACCGCCGGATGATCTCCTGTTTGGCGGCTTTCTGCACGACATCATCGTCGGAAATACAGAATCCGACCATATTGACACCCATGTCGGTGGGCGACTGATACGGAGAGGTACCGCTGATCTTCTCAAAAATAGCGTCCAGGACCGGAAATACTTCCACGTCCCGGTTGTAGTTCACACAGGTTTCTCCGTAGGCTTCCAGATGGAAGGGGTCGATCATATTGACGTCATCCAGATCGGCCGTGGCTGCTTCATAGGCTAGGTTGACCGGATGGGACAGCGGCAGATTCCAGACCGGAAATGTCTCGAATTTGGCATAACCGGCTTCGACGCCGCGTTTGTGTTCGTGATACAGCTGGGAAAGACAGGTGGCCATTTTCCCGCTGCCGGGGCCGGGAGCCGTAACGACCACCAGCGGCCGGGAGGTCTCAATGTAGTCGTTTTTTCCGAATCCGTTGTCACTCACGATCAGAGGAAGGTCCGAAGGATATCCTTTGATCGGGTAATGGCGGTACACCTTCAGTCCCAGGGAGGTCAGTTTCTGTTCATAGGCAACAGCGGTCGGCTGTTCAGCAAAACGGGTCAGGACCACACTTCCGACGAGCAGTCCCTGATTCGTAAAGGCATCGGCCAGCCGCAGCAGATCGATATCGTAGGTAATGCCCAGATCGCCCCGGACTTTGTTTTTTTCAATGTCGGCTGCATTGATGGCGATCACAATCTCTACCTGGTCCTTCAGCTCCTTCAGCATCCGGATCTTGGAATCGGGCTGGAAACCGGGCAGCACACGGGATGCGTGGTAGTCGTCAAACAGTTTGCCGCCGAATTCGAGATACAGCTTACCGCCGAATTTCCGGATCCTGTCCCGGATATGCTCCGACTGTGTCTTCAGATATTTATCGTTGTCAAATCCGGTTTTCTGCATAAAAGCCTCCCTGGAATGATGATCCTGAAAAATGATAAATCCTTACAACCATCAGCAGGCAGGCCTGCATGGCGTCAGGACTTTTGGCGTTGTAATCATA
>JAIKYQ010000178.1 GCA_024683035.1 Eubacterium sp. | reverse complement strand
GCCATGTGGGCACCGTCCGGCGTAAATCTGCAGCCCTGGTATTATGTGGTGATCCGCAGCTGGGAGGAGATGCGCCGTTTCCGGGAGATCATGGGGGAAGTGTCGGAGAAGAACCGGGGACATCTGGAAGCCCGGTTCCAGAATCATCCCGAGGTGGTTTCGGATACGTTGTCCTTTCTGCGGTCGCTGGGTAATGCACCGGCCGTAGTACTGGCTTTCCGGGACAAGCCGGATTACAGCGAGGTCCTGCCGGACGAAGGCGTGGTACAGAGTATTGCGGCTTCCATGGAAAATCTGGTCCTGCGGGCGTATGATCTCGGCATAGCCAGCTGCTGGATGACGGCTCCTGTGCAGGCACAGATGGCCGAAACCATCCGCGATACGTTTGCACGCGGACATGGCAATCTGCTCTGTGTTGCCGCACTGGGATATGCGAAAGAAGATCTGCTGCCGCAGGCTCCGAAGAGAAAACCGGATAAATACCGGCTGGTGTAAGCAGGAAAGAGCCTGGAAAATGATCCATATCTTTGCATCTTTTTTCAATCCGGCTGCGAAGGCAGGAACAGAGCAGAGTGCTGCATCAGAGCGGAAAACAGAGGGTACTCCGGCTGCCAGAAAAAAACAGGAGCATCTGACCGGCCGCAGACTGTTGCTGGCTGGACTCCGGGAACTGTATGATCTGTTTCCGCTTTCTGGCGGCAAGACAGAAGCAGAAAAAACTCTGGAAGGTGAAATGCTCCTGGAAACGGAAAAGAACGGGAAACCGTTCCTGAAAGAGCATCCGGATATACACTTTAACATCAGTCACTGTGACGGCCTTGTGGTCTGCGCCTTTGCAGACGTGCCGGTCGGCGTGGATGTGGAAACCGTGCGTCCGGTCCGGGATCCGCTGGTGCGCCGGGTGCTTCATGAAAAAGAACGTGCTGTACTGAACCGTTATCGGGAGGCAGCACAGATCCGGACGGAGAACGGAAAAGAAGTAACCGTGTTTTCCGACCCGATGAAAGAACGGGACTACGACCGGGTATTCTTTCGGTACTGGACGTTGAAAGAAAGCTATCTGAAACGGGACGGCTGCGGCCTGACGCGTGAACCCCAGGAAATCCTTTTTGATCTTGAACCGGAAGACTGGGATGCTCCGGTATACGGGCCGGAAGGACAGACGGTGTGCAGACAGTATCGGCTCCGGAAGGGAAAAATCAAAGCCGGTACCGGGGAAGACCAGATCCCGGAATCTGAAGAGTTTCTTCTTTCGGTCTGTACGGCTAAGGACACAGAAGAAGAGGTCTGCTTTCACTGGGAACACAGCAGCGGCGTTTCATCACATAGAGAAAAAGAGCGTAAATAGTGTGATGTCGTCTTTCTTATGTGGTATACTGTCACCGGATGTTCACGAAAATAGAAAACTGGGAGTTCTTGAAAATGAACAAACCTGCCTTTAAGATACAGGAACTGGATATCCTTACTGAATTATCGGAAACCTCCTTTTCCGGTCAGCGCGAACTGGCTGAAACCACAGGCCATTCACTGGGGGTCGTAAACCGCAGCATCAAAGCGCTGAAAGCAGCGGGGTATCTCGATGAACAGACGGATCTGACAGACAAGGCCCGTGCCCTGCTGCGGGACAGAAAGCCGCGGAACGCCGTGATCCTGGCAGCCGGTGTCGGTATGCGCATGGTCCCGATCAATCTGATGGCTCCCAAGGCGCTGCTTGAAGTAAAGGGGGAGCGTCTGATTGAGAGAACGATCCGGCAGCTTCATGAGGCAGGCATTACAGACATTACGATCGTCGTGGGTTTTCTGAAAGAAGCGTTTGAGTATCTGATCGACGCGTATGGCGTGGATCTGGTCGTGAACCCGGAGTATGCACAGAAGAACAATATCAGTTCGCTCAGGCTGGTGCTGGACAGGATCGGGAATACCTACATCATCCCGTGCGATACCTGGAGCGAAGAGAATCCTTTTCATGCACGTGAGTTATACAGCTGGTACATGGTGGCAGACCGGCCGCATGAGGAAAGCGTTGTCCGGGTCAACCGGAAGAAGGAACTCATTTCCACACAGGGAAAAGAGCCGGGAAACCGTATGATCGGGATCGCGTATCTCCTGGAAGAAGAAGCCGGGTACGTAAAAAAACAGATAAAACAGTTTTCTGAAGAGGAAAGGTATGCAAATACTTTCTGGGAGATTGCTCTCTACAAGCAGGACCGGATGATCGTACCGGCGAGGGTCGTATCGTCCGAAAAAGTGGTGGAGATCAATACATACGAGCAGTTACGAGAATTGGATTCAGAATCGAACCAGTTGAAAAGCGAGGCCATCCATACCATAACGGAAGCCCTGGGATGCAGGGAAAAGGATATAAATGAGATCGAGGTACTGAAAAAAGGAATGACGAATCGTTCCTTTGTGTTTTCAGTATGGGGTCAGAGATATATCATGCGCATACCGGGCGAAGGCACGGATCATCTCATCAACCGGAAACAGGAGGCAGAGGTTTTCCGGACGATCAGCGGTCTGGGTCTATGTGACGATCCGGTGTATATCAATCCTGAAAACGGCTATAAGATCACCCGTTATCTGGAGCATGTCCGCGTCTGCGACACGAACAGGAAAGAAGATCTTGTGCGGTGCATGCATACACTCCGGGCTTTTCATGATCTTCATCTCAGGGTGCCGCATTCCTTTGATCTGTTCGGACAGATCGGATTTTACGAGACGCTCTGGGAAGGAAATCCATCGGTCTATCGGGATTATGCGTGTGTCAAAGAACAGGTTTTCCGCTTAAAAGGATTTATAGATTCGCAGGAAAAGGAATGGACACTTACGCACATCGATGCCGTGTGTGACAATTTTCTTTTTTACAAACCGGAAGACGAAGAGGAAGAACGGCTTCAGCTCACAGACTGGGAGTATGCGGGGATGCAGGATCCGCATGTGGATATAGCCATGTTCTGTATCTATAGTCTGTTTGACAAAAAGCAATGCGACGCCTTGATCGATCTTTATTTTAGCGGAAGCTGCGAGGACAGCGTACGGGCAAAAATATACTGCTATATTGCGGCGTGCGGATTGCTGTGGTCCAACTGGTGTGAGTATAAAAGGCAGCTTGGCGTGGAATTTGGAGAATACAGTCTCAGGCAGTATCGGTACGCGAAAGATTTCTACAAATATGCAATGCAGTTGATCGAGCCTGAGAAATAATGCAATGCGACTGATCGAGCCGAGAAATAATGCAGAGCAGCTGATCGGTTCACTGGAATAAATTCTGCAGAGGTGTAACGGACATGGAAAACAAAGTGAATAAGAAACGAATAGACTGGCTGATCACGCTGGTGCCCTTTATTCTGATCATGGGACTGGGCGCTCTTCTTTTTGCCCTGCCGGAGAAGTCGAATGTGGTCATATCGCAGGTCCGGTTTTTCTTCGGAGACACGCTGGGCATTTATTATCTGCTGATCGGCATAGCGATCCTGCTGATCTCGATCTATCTGTCCTTTTCAAAGTACGGAAACATTGTCCTGGGCAGTCCCGGTGAAAAGCCCAAGTATTCTTTCTTTGCCTGGGGAAGCATGATGTTCACCTGCGGACTGGCAGCGGATATCCTGTTCTATTCCTTTGCCGAGTGGGTCATGTATGCCACAAATCCGCATATTGAAGAAATGGGATCTGTTACAGAATGGGCGGGCGTTTTTCCGCTGTTCCACTGGAGTTTTATCCCCTGGGCGTTCTACCTGGTGCTGGCGGTGGCGTTTGGCTTCATGCTGCATGTAAGGAAGAGAAACCGGCAGCGGTATTCGGAAGCATGCCGGCCGGTGATCGGGGACCGACATGCCAACGGACTGCTGGGGCGGGTCATCGATCTGTTTGCACTTTTTGCTTTACTTGCGGGAACAGCAACGACATTTTCCGTGGCAACGCCGCTGATGGCAGCTATCATTGTCAGACTTACTGGTATGGCTG
>JAIKYQ010000160.1 GCA_024683035.1 Eubacterium sp. | reverse complement strand
GAGACATCTTTCACGACAAGGATCTCCAGAAGACCGTCATTGATACTGGCATCCAGTGAGGGATTAAAGCCGCCGCCGTAAAACCGTCCGTTGCAGGCACAGACAAGGGCATGCTTTCCCTCTGCCTGGAAATCACCGCAGGTGATCTTCATCTTAGTGCTGATGCCCTTGATCACATTGGCCACCAGGGACACCACATAGCCGATCGGTCCGTCACAGAGTGGAATGCTGCTGTAGTCATGGACGCTGGTGCCGATGCGGGCGTCGATGCCGACCGAGCAGATGTTGGCGCTGTAGCGGCCGTTGCAGTCTATCACGTCCATCTGCTCCTCGGCTCCGTCCAGAAGCGCGTACAGATCCCGGAAGAGTTCTTTGTCTTCATCGAATGCACGGCAAAAATCGTTTCCGGTTCCCAGAGGAAACGGACAGACCGCCACATTGTCGTGAAAAACAGCGCCGGAAAAGCATTCGTTGAATGTTCCGTCTCCGCCGCAGGCGTAAACACGCAGGGGTTCTCCTTTTTCGGCTTCCCGATGGACTTTTTCTGTCGCGTCCAGAGGCGCTTTCGTCAGGTAGATCTCATAAGGCTCGTCGCGATAAAGGAACGCCTCTTTCACGCGGGCTTCCACTTCCACGGTACGATCCTGGGAACCGGCTTTCGGATTCACGATAAAAAGATGTTTCATGTTATTTCTCTCTTTTCTTCATATATTTAAAGAATCAGAACGAACTGCGTTGCCTGAAATACATGTAAAGATAACACTGGATCATGCCGTTGTAGAGCTTGCGTTTTTTGTCGGAAGGAGTGCCAAAACAGCGCTCAAACTCCGGATGGGAGGAAAGAAGATAGAGCTGCCATCCGGGGAGCCGGTTCATGGCTGAACCAAACGCGCGGTAGATCTCTTCGGCCTGCTGCCTGTCGAGCAGGCGTTCGCCGTAGGGCGGATTGGTGACGATCACGCCGCGCTCGGTCCGGCGGGAGAAAGAAGAGGCGTCTGACGCTTCAAAGGTGATAAGCCCGGCAACGCCGGCACGGCCTGCGTTTTCTTTCGCGATCTGAATTGCATGGGGATCGATATCCGAGGCGAAGATGCGATATTCTCCATGATACTCGGAAGCGATTGCCTTATTCCGAGCTTCCTCCCAGATGGATTTACCGAAGAACGGCCACTGCTCGGCTGCAAAGCCGCGGCTGAGGCCCGGCGCGCGGTTGAGTGCCGCGAGCGCTGCTTCTATGGCGATGGTACCGCTGCCGCAGAAAGGATCGCAGAAATCGCCCTTGCCTTTGTAGCGCGAGAGCTTTACCATGGCCGCGGCCAGAGTTTCTCGCAGGGAGGCTTCGGTGTGTGCCGGCCGGTAGCCGCGTTTGTGGAGAGCGACACCGGAGGTGTCCAGAAAAAGGGAAGCCCTGTCTTTCAGGATGGAAAACCGGATCCGGTATTCTGTACCGGTCTCTGGGAAATGATCCAGATGATACCGCGTTTTCATCTGTTCGACGACTGCTTTTTTAATGATGCGCTGACAGTCGGGCACGGAAAACAGCTTCGATTCCAGACAGTAGCCGGTGACCGGAAAGGCGGCGTCACGTGGGAGAAAGTCAGCCCAGGGGAGGGCTTGGGTTCCTTCAAACAGCGCGTCAAATCCGGCAGCGGGGAAGGATCCGAGTTCAAGAAGGACACGTTCTCCGCAGCGCAGATTAAGATTAACATTTGCGCAGTCGGCAGCCACCCCGGAAAAGAAAACCCTGCCATTCTCCGGACGGACGTCTTCGATATCCATTCGCCTAAGCTCATCGGCCACAAGGCCTTCCAGACCGAACAGACAGGGGATACAGAACGAAAATGACATGAAAAGCACCTCAGAGAGGAAAAAAGTCGAACAAATCATACATCAAAAAGAAAGACTTGTAAACATGGATTGGGGGAAAGAATCTGATAAAAACGGAATATCTTGTGCCAGTCCGGAAATAATTGAACAAGCCGTAGATAAATTGTGAAAAAATTTTGAATAAACTATTGATTTTTTGAGACGTTAGCAGTATAGTATCTCCTGTATTACAGCGCCTTCTTTCCGTGCGCATGGCGAGGCTTACCGTTTATGGCAATCGAACTTTCTGAATTTCTGGATGTCCTGAAAGATTCCTACAGCGCGTACTATACGATTGTAGATGACATTGAGTGCGAGTATCCGCTGGCTTTCCGAGCTGACTATGCTTCCCGCGATGAGCTGTATCTTCTTACCAGAAGCGTTAAGTTCTGGGGCAATGAAAAGAACGAACATGCCTATATCTTTGCGGCACCATCTTTTACGCCGGCTGTCGCTGATGCCTGTATCGAATGGGCCATTCAGGACATGCTTCCGCGTGTGAAGCCGCATAAGGAGCATCAGTGTACGAACGTGAAAGTGGTGTTCATAGCGGAGACAGTCGACGATGAAACAGCAAAAACCGTGAGGAAGAAAAGTTTCACCAAAAACTACAGGC
This sequence comes from Eubacterium sp., assembly GCA_024683035.1. GTDB lineage: Bacteria > Bacillota > Clostridia > Lachnospirales > Lachnospiraceae > Bilifractor. The sequence goes on along the minus strand of JAIKYQ010000160.1, from coordinate 2,998 downwards.
ACGGTCTTTACGGTTTCACCAATCTGCTTGCCGGAATCACGGATCTGAGTACGGAGAAGACTGTGACCAACCGCGAAGGGCACGAGCTCGTTCCCTATTTCAAGAAGCTATTTGCTGCCAGGGCAGAATCCTGACCGCAATTAGTGATAAAAACCAAATTTTTCATCTAAGGAGTGAAAAAGTGTGAGCGCGTTACTAATCTTAATCATCGCAGTTGTGCTGCTTGCCATCGGCTACGTTGTTTACGGCAGCTGGCTTGCCAAGCAGTGGGGCGTTGACCCCAACCGCGAAACCCCGGCCCACACCAGTTACGACGGCAAGGACTTCGTTCCTGCTAACCCCGCCGTGCTGATGGGTCACCACTCCTCACCCATTGCCGGTGCAGGCCCGATCTACGGACCGATCTAGGCGGCCGTGTTCGGCTGGGTCCCCGTTTTTCTGTGGTGTGTATTCGGCGGCATCTTCATTGGCGCCATGCATGACTTCGGTGCTCTGTTTGCATCGATCCGTCACAATGGCGGCTCCATCGGCGAGATCATGAAGGACTCCATGGGTGTCAAATCCCAGCGTCTGTTCATCATTTTTGCCCTTGCCGTTCTGATCCTGGTCATCGCCTCTTTCACGGCGGTCGTTGCCGGTACCTTCGTGTCAGTGGATCCGTCCGCCGCCACGTATTCCGCAAACGGCTCCACGGCCATGACCTCTATTCTCTTCATTGTTATCGCCTGCATCTTCGGCTTCTTTGTGTACCGCAAGAATGCCAAGATCGGTCCTGCCACGATCGTCGGCATCATCGGCATCATCGCCATCGTTTTCCTTGGCCAGTTTGCCGGTCTGCACTTCAGCCGTACTTTCTGGGTGCTCTTCATCGCGGTATATGTCACGGTTGCTTCTCTGCTTCCTGTCTGGATCCTGCTCCAGCCGCGTGACTATCTGAGCTCCTTCCTGCTCTACGGTATGATGATCCTGGCTCTGATATCCATTATCGGTGCTTCCTTTACCGGTGCTGCCACGATGGAAGTTCCCGCTTTCACTGGTTGGAAGAATCCTGCCGGCCAGCCCCTGTTCCCATTCCTGTTCATCACGGTTGCCTGCGGCGCATGCTCCGGCTTCCACTCTCTGATCAGCTCCGGTACTTCCTCCAAGCAGATCAACAACGAGAAGGATTCTCAGATCATCGGCTATGGCTCCATGATCATTGAGTCTGCGCTTGCCGTTATCGCACTCATCGCCATCGGCGTTGTGTGGAGCAAGACGAGCGCCGGCGGCGGCGATCTGTATCAGCTGTCCGCACCTCCCACCATCTTTGCCGGTGGTATTGCCACCATGTTTGCTTCCTTTGCCGGTGAGGCAAGCTACAAGGTCATCTACAACCTGTTCACGCTTGCTGTTTCCGTCTTCGCTCTGACCTCTCTGGACTCCGCGACCCGTCTCTGCCGTTATCTGTTCGCAGAGCTGCTGACTCCGGTAGGAAAGACCCATGAGGATCTGACCGGTGCTGCGAAGTTCTTCTCCACTCCGATCGTGTCCACTCTGATCATGGTCATCATTGGCTGCGGCATGGGCTTCATGGGCCTGAGCCAGATCTGGAGCGTGTTCGGTTCTGCCAACCAGCTGCTTGCCGGCGTTGCCATGCTGGCTGTGTGCACATGGCTCGGCAAGATCGGCAGGAACAACAAGATGTTCTTCTTCCCGATGTGCTTTATGCTGGTCGCCACCATCACTGCTCTGTGCTTCACAATCATCAACGGCTTCAAGACGATTGCTGCAGGCGCTCAGTGGGGCACCTACTTCCAGGTCATCTGGTCCATCGTTCTTGTCGTTCTGGCTGTGATCCTTGCAGTCACTGCTTTCAAGACTCTGTCTGCACAGGCAAAGGAAAAGAAAGCCTGATCATTTCCGCAATTGGATAAGAGTTCATTTCCTGAATTCATAGTTTCAGTGAGCCGTCTCTTCGGAGACGGCTCATTTTATCTTTCTTTTAAATATCTCTTGAAAAACTTTGCGGTTTGTGGTAGGCTGTAAAACGCTGTGAATGGGAAAATAACATCGGATCGGCTGAAAGAGAGTGGAGGTCGGCGGCTGGAAGCCTCCTCAGAGAGAGATGTTTGGTTCGCCCGGGAGCTCCGGCCAATACCCGGCGTAAGGAACGCGTTAAGTCTTTTTGAGCGGCGGCAGATCATCTGCCGAAGATAGGTGGTACCGCGGAAGTTTTGCTTTCGTCCTATATCTTGTGGGACGGAAGCTTATTTTTATTTGAGGAGAAGAAACAATGAGAGAAATGATGCAGAAGCTGAGAGAAAACGCACTGCAGGCAATCCTTTCCACGGAGGATGCCGAATCGCTGGAAGCCATGCGCGTGAAGTATCTCGGCAAAAAAGGTGAGATGACCAATATCCTGCGTCAGATGGGCAAACTGTCGCCGGAAGAGCGCCCGCAGATGGGGCAGATGGCAAACCTGATTCGTGCGGAAATCGAGAAAAGTATCGAAAACCGGCGTCAGGAGCTGGAAACACTTCTGATGCAGAAGAAGCTGGAACAGGAAGCCATCGATGTGACGCTTCCCGGAGAAGAAGCGGTTCTTGGTCACAAACACCCCATGTATAACGTTCTTGATCAGATCAAGGATATTTTTATCGGCATGGGGTTTGAGATCGTGGACGGACCGGAAGTGGAGCTTTCCGATTATAACTTCACAAAGCTGAACATCGAAGAAAGCCATCCATCCCGCGAATGGACCGATACGTTCTATTTTACCGAAGACAGCAGTATCTGTCTGCGCACACAGACTTCTCCCATGCAGGTGCACGCGATGGAAACCAAAGAGCTGCCTATCCGAATGATAGCGCCCGGGCGTGTTTATCGCAAGGATGAAGTGGACGCCACGCATTCGCCGATGTTCCATCAGATCGAGGGCATGGTGATCGACAAGGGCGTTACCATGTCGGATCTGAAGGCGACGCTGAACCTTGTTGTGGAAAAGATCTACGGGGAAGGC
>JAIKYQ010000133.1 GCA_024683035.1 Eubacterium sp. | reverse complement strand
CGCAGTGAAGGAGATAAAGCGGTCAAATGGATGGAAGATCATCTGGCCGGTGAACCGCTGCGTATCGCACATTTACAGGGAAGTATCGGTTCCTCCGCCCAGATCGGCAGGACCAGCGGTCTCGACGCCGGAATCGGGGTGCATGATGACTGGGATCTGGTGTTCCGGGAATCCGGCGATTTCACGCAGGCCAAAGGGCAGGAAATGACGGAAAAACTCCTGTCTTCAGATTCCGGATTCAATGTTCTGTATTCTGAGAACGACAATATGACCTACGGTGCCATAGAAGCACTGGAAAACGCCGGTATCGAACCGGGAAAAGATATCACCATTCTTTCTTTTGATGCCAGCAGCAAGGCACTGCATCTGATCCTGGACGGGAAGATCAATTACGATGTGGAATGCAATCCTCTTCACGGTCCGCGGGTCCGGAAGATCATCGAGCAGCTGGAGCAGGGCGAAACACCTCTTAAATACACCTATGTAGAGGAAGTCTCTTTTGATTCATCCAATCTGCTGGAGTCCGTGATCGAGGGGCGCGGATACTGATCTTCGAAAGGTACTGATAAAAAAAGCGGGGCTGCTGCTCGTTCAGTGTGCCCCGCCTGTATTACGGTATTCTTTGGGCGTGATCCCCACAGTTTTCCGGAAAACATGACTGAAATAGTTGGGTTCGTTGTATCCGATCTCCATTGCGATGTCCGCCAGCCGGGCGTTGGTGGTGGTCAGGAGTTCTTTCGCTTTTTCCATACGGAGTGCTGTCAGATAACTGATAAAGGTCCTGCCTTCCTGCTGGGAGAACACCGTGCTGAAATGCGCCGCACTCATGCCCACATGCTGCGCCACACTGATCAGCGAGATGTTCGGATCACAGAAATTCTTTTTCACATAATTCTCTGCAAGTGTCATCACATGACTGTATTTGTCTGCAGCGGGACGCAGCTGGCGGGAGTCCACGATCAACCGGAGCAGTTCCCCGGCTGTCTGCCGGAATGTATCATACTGGCCGGAAGCGGCAAACACATCGAACCGGCTGCTGAGCTGATCGGCTGTTTCTTTTTCCGAACCTTCCTGTCCTCCAAGCGTCATACTGCGCACCGCGATCTTCAGAAGAGAAACCAGGGTGTAATAACGCACCAGCTTACTCCCGAACTGTTCGCTGTCCTCTCCGGTCAGCATTTCCTCCAGAAGCGCAGGCACATCAGAAGCAGAAGCAGCGGAAAGCTTCTGCAGCAGTTCCTTTTTAACCGGACCGTCGAATTGGATCACATCGGCCGTCAGCTGCACCGTATCGTCCACGTGCAGGATCTGGCCGGCGGCAAGTCCCCGGGCGTGTTTCAGAAGATCCACTGCCTTTTTATGACTCCGGGCAATGGCCCCGATCCGCTGCACGGTTTCCCCGATCACGATCGTAACCACCGGACTTACATCCTGCAGCTCATGCTTCAGGATCTGCAGGAGCTGATAGGTCTGCTCATTCAGTTCTTCTTCGCTGTTCTCGCAGAGGAGCAGCGTCAGCTGATCTGCCGCATTGAAAAAATACAGGATCGATTCGCGGTCACGCAGCACGTTCTGTACGATGCTCGCCAGCCTGCCGTGATCCTGATCGCTGGTCTCAAACTGGCAGACACTGACCAGATAGTAGGACCGGATCATGTCCAGCTTCAGCGTCGCTGCCTGTTCCAGCAGGACATCGGTTTCCGTTCCGCCGTACAGAAGCTGCTGCATAAAGTGTTTCCGGAGCGCATACTGTACCTCGGTTTCATCAAATCCGGCCGGCAGTGTCTTATCTGATTTTTCCTTTTCGATCTGCGCCGCTGTTTCATGGATCACACGGATCAGTTCGGCAGACCGTACCGGTTTCAGCAGATACTGATCCACTCCCAGCGTGATGGCTTTCCTGGCATATTCAAAATCCCCGTATCCGCTTATGATGATCACCTTCAGCCAGGGCATGATCGACTTGGCATGACGGATCAATCCGAAGCCGTCCAGAAACGGCATGCGGATGTCTGTCACCAGGATGTCCGGCATCAGGTCCTGCATGATGGATAGTGCCATTTCTCCGTCAGAAGCTTCCCCGCAAAAAGCATAGGGCCCCTGCATCTGCTCAATGGTATTCCGGATGCTCTGTCTTATAAGAAGCTCGTCTTCCACTACGAAAATCTGGTACATGCACGATTTCCTCCTCCTGCACATACAGAATAGCAGACTTCCGGGAACGTTGCATTATAAAAAACATGGGTTCCAGGATAATAAAAAAGGACGCATTCCTCCCGGATACAGAACCCCATCGCCGACAGTCGGCTTATGGGGACCTGTATCCCGTCGGAATGCTGGTTTTTCAAGCTGTGGACGGCAGTCGGCGGACACATACTTTTACAAGCGCGCATTCTGAATGGAACGCAGCTGAGATCCACTGCTTACGCAGACCCAGCGGCCGGGATGAGAACAGATCGTTCGTGAACATCCCGGCCGCCCGGTCGAAGTTGGCAGTTAGCTCAGCGGAGTGGTTCAGGCAAGCGATAAAAATATGTGTCCGCCGGCTGCTTCCTATTGTATAAAAACCTATAGTCTTACGATCCGGTCTACTGCTTCGACCGTGCTCTCCCTGCTGCCGAAGGCGGTCAGGCGGAAATAACCCTCTCCACGGGAACCGAATCCGGAACCCGGGGTGCCCACGACATGTGCCTGGTCCAGCAGGAAATCAAAAAACTCCCAGCTTGTCATATCTCTTGGAGTTTTTAGCCAGATATACGGTGCATTCACGCCGCCGGATACCTCATAACCCGCCTTTTTCAATCCACCGCAGATATACGCCGCATTCTCCATATAATATGTGATCTGCTCCTTCACCTGGCGGCGGCCCTGTTCGGAATAGACCGCTTCCCCGGCCCGCTGCACGATATAGGGCGCGCCGTTGTATTTCGTCCCGTGTCTTCTGGCCCACAGAGGCCACAGTTTTTCGCCGCCTGCCTCCAGCTCTTTGGGGATCACGGTGAAGCCCAGCCGCAGGCCTGTAAAACCGGCCGTCTTCGAGAAGGACCGGATCTCGATCGCACAGGTTTCCGACCCCTCGCACTCATAAATACTGTGCGGAATGTCCGGCTCGGCTATATAGGCTTCATACGCTGCATCATACAGAATGACCGCGCCATGCCTGTTGGCATAATCGACCCACTCCTGCAGCTGCCCGGCAGTCATGACTGTCCCGGTCGGATTATTGGGGAAACAGAGATAGATCAGATCAGGAACCGTTTCCGGAAAATCCGGAACGAAGTCGTTTTCTGCTGTGCAGGGCATATAGATCACATCATGGAACCGTCCGGTCTCCGGATCGTAAGAACCGGTCCTGCCGGCCATGACGTTCGAGTCCACATAGACCGGGTAGACCGGGTCACAGACCGCAACCGTATTATCCAGGCTGAAGATCTCCTGAATGTTCCCGCAGTCGCATTTGGCGCCGTCAGAAATAAAAATCTCCTCCGGCGTGATCCGGCA
>JAIKYQ010000140.1 GCA_024683035.1 Eubacterium sp. | reverse complement strand
ACGTCCCCTGCCTCCCCAGGCTTTCTCCTTCTGGCTCTCGATATACTGCTCGATCTGTTCCCTGCTTCTTTCACTTACGGTCACCACGCAGTAGGAAGGATTCCATAAATGACCGCCCCACAGCTTCTGTTTCATCTCCGGGTGCAGTAAAAACAGTTTCCGCGCCAGACCGCCTTTCATAATCTTGATCATATCAGGAATAAAAAAGTGCGGTTTCGCGTTTACCAGAAGATGCACATGATCCGGCATCACCTCCATGGCAGTGATCTGAAACCCGTACTCCTCTGCCAGCTCACAAAGCAGCCGTTTACAGTCCGCATCCACACCATCTGTCAGAACAGTCCTTCTATACTTGGTGCACCAGACGATATGATACTGGAGAGAATAAACGTAACCACGACCATATGATAAATCGTTATTGCTGGTAAAATAAATCTCTTTTTCCATATGCTTATTATATCATACGGAAAAAGAGATTACAAGAGAAATCGAACATTTGTTCTATCTATTTGTTTTATTTCTCTCCCGGCTAACTCACGACTGAAGTCACGAGAATGCGCCGGTTATTTTTCAAAATTCCTGCGGTACTCCTCTGTAATCTCCCGGAACACAAGTGCCGCGAGCTCCGGCGGATTCCGGAATGATCCGCATCCAAAAGCGCCCAGGATCAGAACCTCATTTCCCGCCGCGGCCGTTTTCATCTGTTCCGATTCCCTGATCATCTCTGCCGTATCCCGGAATATTTCTACGTTGATTTCTCTTCTGCCCATGATGTACACTCCTTTCTTTCATGGCGGCCGCTGTTTTCCGGTAAATCTTCTGAAACGGAATCATTTCAACCAGATTTCCGGACGGCATCCTTTTCCCAAGATTCCGGTTTCGCCGCGGCCGCGCTGCCTGGTCTTTCAGAACGTCCTGCCGGCCGTTCTTTGTTTCTGAAGTAATCCTATCACAGGCCTGCAGGCGAAAGGTCGCCCTGAAAGCGACGTTCAAAAAATGTATGTTCTATGGATCAGACGCGGCTGTTCTAACACCAAGGGCTGCCGCACAGATCCGATCCTTCAAAAAGCAAGCATTGCAAAAAAGCCAGCCTGTTTTTTTGGGAAAATCGGATTCGTACAGCAGCCCTGATTGATCTCACAGGTATCACACGCCTAATGAAATGAACATTATTTGTCCAGTGAAATACGGCCCCGCAATATGATGGAAATCACGTGCCCGATGAGATTAACGGTATTTCTCTACCCGCGCGTCCTTAATGACGTCTTCAAAGTCCATACCATATGCATAGTCATATACATGGCCCAGTTCGTCCTCATAGCAAACGGCATCCCTTGGGACGTCTTCCTTCTGGGCTTCCACAGCAGCCATGTCCGCCGGGATCTGGAAGGGCAGCAATCCGCTGGGAGTAAATTGTCCGGTGACGGCTTCCAGGTATACCTGCTTCTGCAGTTCAAAGCCCATGAGGATGGCATCCGCCGCAGGCTCCACTTCGCCGATGACCATGGGACCGGTCACATCCAGAACCGCGATGACAGGCTTGCCACCCATGGCCGCTTTCGTCTGCAGCAGTACATCCAACTGTTTTTCGTTTGCGCAGGTATTCGTCTTGTTCCGGTAGGAACGATCCGGATTCTGAGCGGAAAACGGATCGCCGGCAGCAATGCTCTTTTCCCTGGCCGTCTCTGCAGTGTAGGGACGATACTGCAGTGTGACGGGCACATAACCGGTATCATGAGAATATCCGGGAATCATGGACTTGGGATTGTCCATGAAAACGATGGCCGCGTCTGCCTCCTCCGGCGTTTTAACTACCGTCACAAACTTATCCGCCTGGCCTTCCTCCAGCCACGGATGGCCCGGGATCCGCAGATCCTTCGCGAACAGTGCCGGCATACCATACAGCATGGTCTCCGGGCAGTCCGGAATATACACTTTTATGCCTTTTGCCAGTGGCAGAACGCCAGCCTTATTTTTCAGTAAAACAACGGATTTCTTCTGAGCCTCATAGCCGGCTTCCATGTACTCCGCTTTGCCTACCTCCTCCTCGCTGCAGGCAGGATCCACATAGGGATTCTCGAACAGGCCCGGGCGGAACAGGTTCAGCAGCAGTCTTCTGGCCGACTCCTCCATCCGCTTGCGCATGGCCTCTTCCCCGATGTGGGCACAGCCCATCCGGTAAGCGGTCAGAACCGGCTCCTTGTCATTGTTGCCGCCGAACTGATC
>JAIKYQ010000187.1 GCA_024683035.1 Eubacterium sp. | reverse complement strand
CCGGGTCCACCTCTTCCTTCAGCTCACAGGTCAGACGCATGACCCGCGTATCCGCTCCTTCCACACTGGAAGGAATGATCTTGGCTGCATTATCCAGCCTGTACCATCCTTGATCTGCTGCCATATCCTCTCCTCTAACACAAGAGACGCCAGCCGACATTAGGCTGACGTCTGTTTGAAACGACCCAGATCGGACTCGAACCGACGACCTCCGCCGTGACAGGGCGGCGCTCTAACCAACTGAGCCACTGGGCCAGGCACAATGGACCTTCAGGGACTCGAACCCCGGACCGATCGGTTATGAGCCGACTGCTCTAACCAACTGAGCTAAAGGTCCGAACACCTGTTGCACATCATAGCATATTTCCTATCCGTTGGCAAGTGAATGCGCCTTGTATAATCAAGTTGTAAATGCTATACTTTCCTCAGCTAAATTCCGGCAGCCGCCCGTTGGCTGCCCTTTATTGCAGGGCTGTTTACACAGCTGTGAAGGGAGATATTTCATGACTGACCGCAACCTGACCATGATGACCGACCTGTATGAACTGACCATGATGCAGGGCTATTTCAAAAATCCGTCGGATCAGACCGTTGTGTTTGATGCCTTCTACCGGACCAACCCCTGCAACGGCGGCTACGCCATCTGTGTCGGTCTGGAGCAGATCATCTCTTATATCCGGGATCTGCATTTTTCTCCCGACAACATTGAATACCTGAAGAGCCTCAACCTTTTCGAGGACGATTTTCTGGAGTATCTGCGGGGCTTTCACTTTACCGGCGATATCTACGCCGTTCCGGAAGGAACCGTTGTGTTCCCGAAGGAACCTCTTCTGAAAGTCGTGGCCCCCATTATGGAAGCGCAGCTGGTGGAACCGGCCGTGCTGAATTTCCTGAATCACCAGTCGCTGATCGCTACCCGCGCCGCACGTGTTGCGCAGTCCGCACGCGGTGACGCGGTCCTGGAATTCGGTCTGCGCCGTGCACAGGGTGCGGACGCCGCCAATCTGGGCGCACGTGCAGCGGTCATCGGCGGCTGCACCGGCACGTCCAACGTCCTGACCGGCGAATTGTTCGGCGTTCCCGTCAAGGGTACGCACGCCCACAGCTGGATCATGAGCTTCCCGGACGAGCTTACCGCGTTCCGGACTTATGCCCGGCAGTATCCGAACGCCTGCATCCTGCTCGTCGATACCTACGACGTGCTCCGCTCCGGGGTGCCCAATGCCATCAAGGTCTTTACCGAGATGCGCGAAGCCGGCATTGAAATGAAGGGATACGGCATCCGGATCGACTCGGGCGACCTGGCCTATCTTTCCAAGAAAGCCTATGCCATGCTGGCGGAAGCCGGCTTTGAAGATGCGATCATTTCCGCTTCCAGCGATCTGGACGAATACCTGATCGACTCCCTGAAGCAGCAGGGCGCCAAGATCAATGCCTGGGGCGTCGGCACCAACCTGATCACCTCCAATGGCTGGTCTGCCTTTGGCGGTGTGTACAAACTGGTTGCCATTAAAACTTCCTGGCATAAAGAATTCGTTCCCAAGATCAAGCTTTCCGAAAACGTGGAAAAAGTTACCAATCCGGGGAACAAGACAATCTTCCGCCTGTATGACAAGGAAACCGGGAAAATCCGCGCCGACCTGATCGCCCTCGTAGGGGAAACCGTCGATCCCGATCAGGACCTGATGCTCTTCGATCCGGACTCCACCTGGAAAAAGACGAAACTGCACGCCGGCACCTTCACGGTCCGCGAACTGCTGGTCCCCGTTTTTAAAGACGGCTACTGCGTCTATGACTCTCCTTCCGTCATGGAGATCCGTGAAAACTGCACCCGGGAAAAAGACACGCTGTGGGAAGAATCCAAGCGTTTTGTCAATCCGCACAAAGTCTATGTAGACCTGTCGGACAAGCTGTATGATATGAAGAAGCGGCTGTTCGAAGAAATGTCCCTGAAAGACTGATGAAACACTTTTGAAGGGCTGACGGCCTCCTGAAAGACTGATGAAACAACGGAATAACAAAGCTCCCCGCCGGAAACCTGTGCGGGGAGCTTTTCTTTGTGCCGTTTCGATCTTGCCCGGTCCTGATGACCGGTTTCAGTTATGACGGAAGCGGTGCAGGAAATCTCTGGTCTCCTGCTTCTGCGGATTGTGCAGCACCTGTTCGGGCGTGCCCTGTTCGCAGATCACGCCGTCGTTCATGTACACGATCTGGCTCGATACTTCGCCGGCAAATCCCATCTCATGCGTTACAACCAGCATCGTCATTCCTTCTTTGGCCAGTGTGCCCATGACGTCCAGTACTTCGCCGACCATTTCGGGATCGAGCGCCGATGTCGGCTCGTCAAACAGGAGCATTTCGGGATCCATGGCCAGTGCACGCGCGATGGCTACGCGCTGTTTCTGTCCGCCGGACAGCTGACGGGGCTTGGCATTGATGTATTCCAGCATGCCCACATGATCCAGATACTTCAGCGCATTTGCCTTCGCTTCCTGTTCCGGCCGCTTCAGTACCTTGACCTGGCCGGTCATGCAGTTCTTCAGCACATTCATGTTCTCAAACAGATTGAACGACTGGAACACCATGCCCACCTTCGCCCGGTAGGAGGTCGCTTTTTCCTCTCCGGAGGTAATGCACCGGTCATGAAAATAGATCTCTCCGGAAGTCGGCGTTTCCAGCAGGTTGATGCAGCGCAGCAACGTGGATTTCCCGGAACCGGACGCGCCGATGATGGATGTGACGTCGCCGCGCTTCACGGTAAAATCTATGTCCCGCAGGACCTGATGGCTTCCAAAGCTTTTGGAAAGGTGTTCGACTCGCAGGATCGGTTCTCTCTTATCCGTATTTTCCGTCATCTCTTCACCTCCCCGTTTTCGCCGTCTTTGCCTTTTTTATCCGGGTAGTTGTAATTGCCGGCCACCTGCGTCAGCGCATCCTTCTGCACCAGCTCATAATTGCTGCTGCCGTCCATCCTCTTTTCCACATACCGGAGGATGAAGGAGGCCACCAGCGTCATGACCAGATATCCGATCATTTCGATCGTCGCCGACGGGAAATACGCATAGACCGCACCGGCTACCGACTTGTGCATGGAGAAGAAGTCCGCAAATCCGATGATGAACATGACCGATGTGTCCTTGACGTTGATGATGTAGTTATTGCCGATCTGCGGCATGATGTTGCGCAGTGCCTGCGGCAGCACGACATTGACCATTGTCTGCCAGTGCGTCATACCGATGGCCATGGCTCCTTCTGTCTGTCCGCGGTCTACGGATATGATGCCGCCCCGGACGGATTCCGCCATGTAGGCGCCGGTGTTGATCGATACGACAATGATCGCCACAGCCCATTTATTGGTAAACTGTACGGCATTGGACGTAAAATACGGCAGGCCGTAGTAAATGAAAACAGCCTGCAGGATCATAGGTGTTCCCCGGAATACTTCTACATACACCCGCACGATCACGCGGATCACACCCAGGAAGAATTTCTTCAGCGGATGATCGCTTTTGGCCACCGGGATCGTCGTCAGGATGCCGCACAGGAAACCGATCAGGCATCCGATCGCCGTAGCTACCAGTGCCAGGATCAGGGTATTGGCCACACCCTGCATATACATGCCGGCATACTTTGCCCACAGTTTCGCCATATCTGCGAAAAGCTGTGCAAATACGTTCATAGTCACTCCTTACACATAGAAATATCCGGAATCCCGGCTGTCACGGCTTTTTCGCCCAGCCGGAATTCCGGATACAGTCATTTCGTTCAGTCTTCGCTCAGCGGCTGAATGGCTGTTGCTTCCGCCATCATCTCGTTGAAGTCATCCGCTGTCATCTCACCGACAACCGCATTGATGGCATCCTTCAGAACTGTGTTGTCCTTACGGACGGAGATTCCGATATTGATCTCTTCATCAGAGACTTCGAAATCATCATCGCTGCCTGTGAAATCCAGGATCTTCATATCCGGATAGGCAACCAGAGCGCCCTGTGCGGTCGGCATGTCACAGCAT
>JAIKYQ010000136.1 GCA_024683035.1 Eubacterium sp. | reverse complement strand
GAATGCAGTCGGCCTGTGCCACGGTGTGCAGACTACGATGGATCTGATCGCGGCCTATACCGGGGTTCCGAAAGATGAGATCGACTATGTCAATGCCGGGATCAACCATATGGACTGGTTCCTGAAGCTGGAACATAACGGTGAGGATCTCTATCCGATCCTGAAAGCGAACATGGAGAAACCGGAGTATTATAAGAATGAAAAGGTCCGCGGCGAAGTGATGCGGCAGTGCGGGTATTTCATGACGGAGTCCACCGGGCATCTTTCGGAGTATCTGCCCTGGTTCCGCAAGAATAAAGCAGCCCTGGATCTTTACTGTGACGAGCCGATGTTCGGCGGTGAAACAGGTGCCTATCTGAAATTCAAGCGGATGATTCAGGAGAAATTCAAAAACACAGACGTGCTTTCGATTGAAAGCGGCGATCTGGAGCCCCGTTCCAAAGAATACTGTTCCTATATCATGGAAGCAATTATTACTGGGAAACCGTTTAAATTCAGCGGCAACGTACCGAACAAAGGGTATATCACCAATCTTCCTGCTAATGCCACGGTAGAAGTGCCGGTATATGCCGATAAGGAAGGTCTCCATCCTACCTTTATCGGGGATCTGCCCAGGCAGTGCGCCGCCATGAACATGAGCAATCTGACGGCACAGGATCTGGCTGCCGAAGCGGCGATCACCGGAGACGTGGAGCTGGCATTCTGGGCGATCGCCATGGATCCGCTTACCAGTGCTGTCTGCACGCTGAAGGAGATCCGCGATATGGTGAATGAGATGTTCGAGGCAGAGAAAAAATGGCTGCCGCAGTTCAATCTGGATGATCTGCGGAAACTCGATACGATCGTCATTCCGGAAGGTACAGTGCCTGTGGATGTACCGGAAGATCCGGCTCTTGCCATTAATCACCGGTATTCGGTGCTGGGTCAGTAACAGGACATCCAATAAGAAAAGGTGATCCTGTAATACTATTACAGGGAAGGAAAAAAACATTTCGGTGCCTCATGCCGCTGCGGCATGAGGCTTTTCTTCTGCCTGTTTTTGCCTTGTGCGGTTGTCACAGCACGTTCTGTGAGCATATAATGACTATGTCTTGGAAAAACGGGCAGATCCTGTTTATTAAGTGTAAGGGACGCAGTTATGAAAGAAAGAGAACGGCTGGGGAGCAGGCTTGGTTTCATCATGCTCTCCGCAGGCTGTGCGATCGGATGTGGAAATATTTGGAAATTTCCCTGGATGTGCGGACAGAACGGCGGCGGCAGTTTTGTTCTTTTTTACATTGTATTTCTGATCCTTCTGGGGCTTCCGATCATGACAATGGAATTCTCTGTCGGGCGTGCCGCGCAGGCCAGTCCTTTATTCATGTATCAGAAACTGGAGAAGCCAGGACAGAAATGGCATATCCATGGCGGTTTATGCCTCATCGGCAGTCTCGGGCTCATGGCTTTCTATACCGTGGTTACGGGCTGGATCCTCTATTACTTTTTTGAATTCCTGACCGGTCAGAATGCTTCTCTCGGCTTTGACAGAATGATTTCCAATGCTTCTGTAAATGTGATCTTTACGGCAGTGACCGTTGCCCTTACCTTTGTCATTCTATGTTTTGATCTGCAGAAAGGACTGGAACGTGTAAACAAATACCTGATGTCTTCCCTCCTTGTTCTGATGCTGCTCCTTGCCGTGAAAAGCCTCTTTCTCCCGGGTGCCGCGGAAGGACTGGCTTTTTATCTTGTCCCCGACACAGAGAAAATTACCGGCACCGTCATAGTCGGCGCCATGAATCAGGCCTTTTTTACACTCTCTGTCGGCATGGGATCCATGGCTATTTTCGGCAGTTATATCAACAGAGAACGAAGGCTGCTGGGAGAGTCAGTCCAGGTGGTCGTTCTCGACACAATTGTGGCAATTATCGCGGGAGTGATCATTTTTCCGGCCTGTTCGACATACGGTATTGAGGTTTCCTCCGGCCCCAGCCTGCTGTTCGACAGCATGGCCGTCGTTTTCAGGCATATGCCGGCAGGACGCTGGTGGGGTACGCTCTTCTTTCTGTTCATGGTATTTGCCGCTTTTTCAACAGTATTGGCTGTCTGTGAAAACATACTGGCTATGATCCGTGAGCTTACCGGTTGGAATAGACCCAAAGGCAGCCTTGTCTGTGGCTGTGTTGTATTCAGTCTTTCCCTTACCACGGCTCTCGGATCCAGCATTTTCCATTTCCAGCCGTTTGCGGAAGGGACAGTCTGGCTGGACTTCTGGAACTTTATCGTTTCCAACAATATCATTCCCATAGGGGCCCTCCTTTTTGTCCTGTTCTGCTGCAATCCGTCCGGGTGGGGGTGGGATCGTTTTGTTCAGGAAGCCAATGCGGGCAAAGGGATGAGGATACGCAGCTGGATGAAGCCGCTGTTCCGGTATATTGTGCCTGCCGCGATCCTATTTCTCTACATTTTCGGACTTGTAACTTTTTCATGGAAGTAAAGATATAGTATCGATAGGAAAAGAAAGATACAGTAAGGGATGAAGGGCAGGAAAAAGGTGGGAGATTTCGCAATTACAGATGTCCAAATATTTCAAGGAGAAACCGGATTTATAAAGGGAAGTCTGTACATAGCCGGAGACAGGATCCGGACGGTCGTGCCTGAATCCGGGGAAAAACACGATTGCACTGCACACAGCAGCCGTCTTCCCGGAAAATATGTAATACCTGGGCTCATAGATATTCATATGCATGGCAATTCCGGCTGTGACTTTTCTGATGGAAGCCAGGAAGGCCTGCATGTGATGGGAAAATACCTGGCTGCTCATGGGATCACTTCGTTTGTTCCCACCTCGATGACGCTTCCCTATGAAAAACTGGAGGCAGCTTTCCGGACAGCGGCAGCGTACAGGAGTGAACGTCCGGCCGATGGAGCCAAGATTGTCGGCATCCATATGGAAGGCCCGTTTTTTTCTGAAAAGAAAAAGGGTGCGCAGAACGGAGATTTTCTGAAACACCCGGATGCAGAGGCGTTTTTCAGGCTGCAGGAAGGATGCGGGCATGCGGTCTGCCTGGTAGATGTGGCGCCGGAGCTTTCAGGAGCAGAAGAGTTTATTCGCCGTGTTTCCGCAGACAGCAGGGTGTCTGTGGGACATACGGATGCAACCTATGAGGAGACAGTACGTGCTTTTCAGGCAGGTGCTTCCCATGTAACACATCTGTTTAATGCCATGACACCGTTTCATCACCGGGAACCGGGGGTGATCGGTGCCGCCAGTGAAAATGAAAGCATAACCGCGGAGCTGATCTGCGACGGATTGCATGTGCATCCCAGTGCAGTCCGTATGGCATTCCGACTGTTCCCCGGGAGGATCTGCCTGGTTTCTGACGCACTGCGATGCAGCGGTATGCCTGATGGGGACTATGAAGCGGGCGGGCAGCGGATCACATTGAAAAACGGAAAAGCACGGCTGCCGGACGGTACTCTGGCAGGAGCGGTTTCGAATTTGTATGAGGATATGGTATATGCCATGAAATGTGGGATCTGTCCGAAAGAGGCTATTCTGGCGGCATCCCTGATCCCAGCGAAAGAAGCGGGTGTGGAAAACGATCTCGGAAGTCTGGAACCCGGGAAGAAGGCGGATTTTATCGTCTGTGATGAAAACTGGAATCGGGAGCAGATATATCTGGACGGTATCCGGATACGGTAAACAGGGATCCTTTCCTGTATATCCGGAATCGGAATGCGACAAACCGCCGTTTTTTCTGTATACTATAGAATAACCAGTCAGATAGAAAACATGTACAGCGAAGGAGGTTTTTATGGCTGAAGTCATTCCCATCATCGATCTGCCTTATGACACGATCGCTCCCAGGGTTCTGGTATGCGGTGATCCGTATCGGGCAGAAGCAATAGCAAATAGACTGGAAGATGCTGAAGAAGTAAGCAGGACAAGAGAGTACTGGACGTTCAACGGAACCTATAAAGGTGTTCCGGTCACTGTGAGTTCCCACGGGGTAGGCGCCGCCGGCGCACATGTGTCTTTTGAAGGCCTGATCATAGGCGGGGCCAGAGTCATGATCCGGGTCGGAACCTGCGGATCCTATCAGAAGGATATCCCGCAGGGAGGCCTTATCATCGCAACGGCTGCATGCCGGGAAGACGGCGTGACACAGCAGCTCATTCCATTGTCCTATCCGGCTGTCGCCTCCTACGATGTCGTACAGATCATGCTGGAAGAAGCAGCCAGAACGGATGCCTGGTATAAAGCCGGTATCATTTCAACGGGCGGCATATTCTACAAGGGTCTCATTCCAACAAATAACCGGGTCATGGCTGATGCCGGCTGCCTTGCTTTCGAAAACGAAGCGGCGATGCTTTTTGTGACCTGCTCTCTGAAGGGAGTCAAAGCCGGCTGTATTGCTGCGGCAGACGGTCCCTGTTTTGAATTTGTCGGCAAGGATGATTTTGACCACTATCCGGAAGGGATGGCCAAAGCGAAAGAAGATGCCATAACGATCGCACTGGAGTCGATCATCCGGGTGGCCCTATGAAGGCGGCGTTATTTGGCGCAGGCTTTGCCGGTGAAGTACATGCAGCCGCATTAAAGTCCTGCGGCATAGAGCTGGCGG
>JAIKYQ010000170.1 GCA_024683035.1 Eubacterium sp. | reverse complement strand
GCTTTGGGTTGATCTGCCTGCGGACCTTGTTGATAGTATTCAGAAGCTGTTCCAGCCCTTTCGCCGACAAGTAATTCGCCTGTACCGGGATCAGAGCCTGGTCAGCTGCTGCCAGGGCGTTGACTGTCAGCATCCCGAGAGAAGGCATGCAGTCCAGCAGGATGAAATCGTAATCCTTCCGGAGTGTATCCAGATACTGCTTCAGAATAGTTTCCCTGCTCATTGCAGTTACCAGGGACACTTCAGTTCCGGCAAGAGCGATATTGGAAGGCAACAGATCCACTCCTTCCGGATGATGCAGGATCCCTTCTCCGGGAGTGAATGGCTGATCTGATATGATTTTGGTCATAAGATCGGAAAGCGTTATCGGCAGGTCATCCGGCCTTGGATAACCAAGGGCAACTGTAAGGGATGCCTGCGGATCCGTATCGACCAGAAGGACCTTCTTTCCTTCCATGGCAAGACCAATCCCCAGGTTTTCGCAGGTGGTGGTCTTGCCGGTGCCGCCTTTCTGGTTCGTTACTGCCGTAATCACGGCCTTATTTGACATAGGTTGGATCACCTCCTTAAAAACTGTCGTTGCCGCTGTAGGAATAGTCCTCGAAGGGACTGCTGCGGCCACTGTATAACCTGAAGGAACTGTCCGGGGCATGGAAGTCATGGTTCACTTTGGCCTGATAGTAAGAACTGATGGTGGCAGGGGCATTGAAAAGGGTTGTCAGAAGATATTGCTTGATATTTTTGACATCGGAAGTATTCTCTTTCAGACAGTCCAGGACATATTGGATGTGAAGGGAATTCAGCTTCATCAATCTGCTTTTCACGACTTCCCGGGGCTTGTCATCCCCGGCAATTCGAATCTCTTTTTTCTTTGAACTGCAGGTCTCGGCAAGCAGATCCAGAATACCGTCCAAAGTTTCCGTTTCTGTTGGATAGCGTTGGGAGAGGATATCGAGCTCCAGTTCTGTCTGGAACCATTCCTTATAACGCTCATAGTCGCTCATCCCATCGGCACCCCATCCGGAAGAGATAGGATTCTCTGTATATCTGAGATCAATATATTTTTCTTCTATATTATTTGTGTGTGATTTCCGAACTTCTTGAAGTGTGGTTTTCACATCTCCAGAAGTGTGATTTTCACATTTCAAGAAATGTGATGGAGAAGCATTATCCACTGGGTTATCGACAGGAAGAAAGTTCTTTACATAGATCAGGTTCGGCTTCCCGAGCCCCTGGCGTTTCCGTTCGATCAGATCACAGGTCTTCTCCAGTTCAGCCATGAGCTTCACAGCCTTCTGGTTGCCGCAGTTCAGCTTTTCCATGATCTCTTCCGTAGTACAGATGATGAAGACCCGGCCCTTCTCATCGATCCAGCCGTTTTTCGCGGACAGTTCCATGCGGCTTAAGAGCAGCCCGTACAGGATCTTTGCCTCTGCAGATGCGTTTTTGTACTGGTCATCAGTGAAGAGGACTGAAGGAACGCGGATAAAGGAGAACTGGTCAGACTGGGCTCCGTGGAAATAATCATGCATCCATACCACCCACCTCCTTGCCGATGATTTTCTCATTTCGAAGCGGCTTTTTCCGGAAGGCGATGTGCCTGACTTTCCCATAGGGGCAGGCGGAAAAAAGACACTTACGGTATCGGAAGTCCGGCTGGTAATAGGGACAAAGCCTGCATTTCGGCGGCTCCCTGTTTCGATCTACCTTCACAGGGGTTTCCAGCAGCTTTTTACAGCGGTTCAGCTTTGCATTTTCAGCGCACACAGGCAGGTACCTCCTCACCTTTGTACCCCAGGACCTTCTTCATGCAGAAGCTGACGCAGGGGCCGTAACAGCAGCCTTCACAAGGGCTTTTCTTTTTTGGGGACTCAGCCAGGTAGTAGCAGTTTTCCTTGCCGAGGGTGCAGCCTACTTTCCGGTTCTTCCAGAAGTAGCAGGCCCGGCAGTTTGAAGGACGGTCGCTGTGATAGCTCACGCCGTCAATGATAATGATCTTGTCTTTTCTCATAGGGATCCTCCATATCCATAAATGATGATCCGGAAAAACTCCGGAAACGAAAAAAGCACGGCATCGTGATCCCCGAAATAGAGGGGTTCTCAAATGCCGTGCTATGTAGTAAGATATGGACCAGTCAAATAAAGCGGAAGGGAATATTTCTAAAACCACCTCCGCAGATTCATTAGATGAAGTTTCTAATTCGATTTAGATATTCTTCGGATCTCTTTTCCCGAAACAACTATGCTCAGTTGAGCACAGCCGTATTTTACGGCAGAATCGCCCATCCGCCTTTTTTAGACGCCCTTCCGTCAATATTGACAAATAATCGGGGTATTTGGCCGATTAGACAGAAGGGTGTTTTCATTAGACAGAATCACGATTTCATCTAATCATATTAGACAGGGTTGCCGGATCCTTATCGGATCGAAAACCCGTTGAAACAAAAAAACGGAATTCCATCATCTAAAATCGTTGCCGATTATCTAATGGAATTCCGGGATTTTCTGGCGTCCCCGAGAGGATTCGAACCTCCGGCCTGTCGCTTAGGAGGCGACCGCTCTATCCTACTGAGCTACGGAGACGTATTCAATTTTTGGCTTATTAACTGGGCTTTTTGACCCTCGGGAGCCACCCGACGGAGACCGGATTTTCGGACTTCATCTAATGGACTTCCTCCGATCTCCGTTGTTGCGGCATGTTCACCCTAACGCCATTTTGGCGGATAGGTAAACCTGCCACTGTAACATACATGTCCCGATTCGAACTCAGCAGTCAATTTCCATCTCGGAAGTTGGCGGAAGGGGCACCTCACGCTTAGGAGGCGGACCCTCTATCCAACTGAGGTACTGGGACTTATTAAATTTTTGAGCATCCTTTTTGGACTGATAACCTTCCGCTTTTTCTCCTAAGGCGGATGCTCAATTATAACCTTAGGAGGCGGACGCTCTATCCTGCTGAGCTACGGAGACCTGCATACGCTGCTGGGGGCTGACGACAAAGCGGGCATCGCAGAGATCGTGGAGGCACTGTGCTGGCTGAGAGACCATCCGGAGATTAAGCACGGAGATATCCGCATCGCCTTCAATCCCGATG
>JAIKYQ010000143.1 GCA_024683035.1 Eubacterium sp. | reverse complement strand
TTATCTCCGCTTGCACGGGATCGGTTTCTTCGGACAGCGCGGTTTTACGGCGCCGGCCGTTACGATCGCATCCTCGTCGCAGGCGTCCATACACTTGCCGCACTGCACGCATTCGTCCTGGTCAATGACATGTACGAACCGTTTCTTGCCCAGGATCGCATCGTCTTCGCATTCGTCCACACAGTCTCCGCAGCCGGTACACAGGTCGGCCAGGATATGGTAGGTGACGAACTTCTTGCAGACGCCGGCGCGGCAGGCCTTCTTGGCCGCATGCTCTTCGAAATCCTGCTTCCAGGTTTCCACCGCTTCGGTGATGGCATCTGCCAGCTCTTCGCCGTCCTCGCAGAGAGACTGCGTCTTCATCATATAGCACGCGTCCCGGATCAGGTCCAGATCGCCGCTGCGGGCTTTCTTTTCCGTAAAGTCTTTCAGGATCATGCCGATCTGCGTCGCGCCTTCATAACCGAAGACACATTTTCCGCAGGTGTTGCATTTATGCGCAGCCACTTCTTTCAGAAGGACGTCAACGGCACACTGATTTTCTTTGATCCCGCGGATCGTTTCTGTGATACTCATCATCGTCCTCCTTTCTAATACTCATTCCAGAGTTTCACGGGCTGCAGCATCAGACGCAGGTCACACTGCAGGCATCTGGTCGCTTCGCATTTCGCCTGTTCGCAGGTAAAGGCCTTCTCCACCAGCGAGAAGTCCGCTGCGCGTCCCGGTGCTTCTGCCATCTCCGGTGCGACCCGTTCCAGATCGCCAAACCCGTCGATGTGTCCGATGTACGGATCCGGTGTTTCCACATCCAGCAGTTCTTCGTCGATGTTGCCGTCGCCGCCGAGATACAGATCCATCTGCTCGGCTGCCAGACGGCCGCCGGCGATCGCCTTGATGACCGACTGAGTGCCTGTGAGCACGTCACCGGCCGTATAGACGCCGGCCATGCTGGTCTCCAGCTTGCTGTTGGCCTGGATATACGGGCCGTGTGTCAGCTCCAGTTCCATAGCCTCGGTGCCTTCCGGCTTCTGTCCGACCGCAAAGATCACGTTGTCGACCGGTACGACGAAATCGGAACCATCCACCAGGTCGATGACCGCTTTGCGGTTTTCGTCAAAGTAGAATTTCTCGACCTTCTGCAGTTCCACACCTTCGACTTTGTCTGTGCCGGTGATCTTCAGGAAGGAATGGGCAGAATGAAGGATGACGCCCTCTTCCTCACCTTCCGCGATCTCGTCCGGCGTAGAAGTCATCTGCTGTTCGTTTTCCAGGCAGGCCATATGGACTTCCTTGGCGCCAAGCCGCAGTGCCGTACGGGCACAGTCATATGCCACGTTGCCGCCGCCCAGGACCATCACCTTTTCACCCACGGGAAGCGGGGATCCGCTTCTGGCCGCTTTCAGGAATTCGGTATTGATGTATACACCGGGAAGATCGTTGCCTTCCAGAGGCAGCTTGACACCCTGATGGGTACCGATCGCCACGAGAACGGCATCAAATCCTTCCGCCAGAAGCTCTGCCGGTGTTTTGGCCGGTGCATTCAGCTGCAGATCGATCCCGGTCTCCAGGATCTCTGCGATCTCCTTATCCAGGATCTCGTCCGGCAGACGATAGGCCGGAATGCCGTAACGGCACTGGCCGCCTGCCTTTTCGTTCTTTTCGAACACAGTCACGGCGTGACCCTTCCTGGCCAGATAATAGGCCGCTGTCAGTCCGGCCGGGCCGGCACCCAGGACAGCCGCTTTCTTTCCGGTCGGAGGCAGCTTGACGGCTTTCTCCTTCCAGCTTCCGTTATCTTCCACGGCCGCCGCACGTTTCAGTTTGCAGATCGAGACCGGTTTCCCGAGCTCACCTCGCTTGCATTCCTCTTCGCAGGCATGATTGCAGATACTGCCCAGCGTCTCCGGGAACGGTACTTTTTCACGTACGACCGCTGTTGCCTTTTCAAATTCACCGTTTTTGATATACCGGATGTACCGGGGAATATCGATATGAGCCGGACATGTCGCCTTGCAGGGAACGATATTCTCTGCATACGTCCGGTCTTCTTTCATGATCTTGACGGCATCCATGATCGAACCTGTCGGGCAGACTTCAATACAGGCGCCGCAGAAACGGCATCCTGCTTCCTTCAGGCTCTTTCCGTCCGGGATACCCGCCCGCATGCCGGCCGGTGTCTGGATGTAATCCAGCACCTTCACGCCGCGCAGATCCTGGCAGGCACGAATGCAGCGTCCGCAGCGCACACATCTGGTGAACAGATGCGAGATCAGCGGATTGCTGTCGTCATTGGCTACACTTCTGGCTTTCTTGCGCCACCGGGCCGGGCTGACGCCCAGATACTGGTACATGGACTGCAGCTCGCACTTTCCATACTTGGGACAGCCGGTACAGTCTTCCGGATGGGTTGCCAGAATCAGTTCCATGGCGGTCCGGCGCACCTTATCGGCCTCCGGTCCGTTTACGGTGACTTTCATTCCGTCTTTGGCCTCTGTTTCGCAGGAAGGCACGGCACCTTCCGTCCCTTCAATTTCCACGGAACACAGACGGCATCCGCCCTTCGCCTCCAGGTCGGGATGACTGCAGAGATGCGGAATAAATACACCGGCGGCAAGAGCTGCTTCCAGAACAGACTGGCCTTCTCTTGCCTCTATTTCTTTTCCATCAATCGTTATACGCATCCATGTCTCCTCATAATACAAAATGGTCGCAGCCTTCCGGCTTGTTGGTTTTCCCGCGAACCTGACCCACTTCGCTGAGCTGACTGCCAACTGCGACCGGCCGTCCGGAATGTTCACCGAACGATTCGTTCTCATCCCGGACGGCAGGTCTGCGTATGCAGTAGATCTCAGCTTCGTTCCTGTCAGAATGTTCGCTTGCAAAGCCAACAGCCGCGCCGGCTGCGGGCAGGCACGTTCTGACTGCGGCTGTAATTAGTAGTCGAAGTCATCCAGCTGCGCCGCTGCGTTCTCACCGGCGATGCGGCCGCTGTTCAGGCAGAAGCCCATCGTATTTCCGGAAAGAATGAACGGATAGCTGTCGCCGAAGATGTTGCAGGCATCCGTACCGACACAGTACAGATTCGGGATCACCTTGGATTCCTCGTTCAGGACCTGCATCTTATGGTTGATGCGGACACCGCCCAGAGAACCATAGGCACCGACATGCTGACGGCAGCAATAGAACGGCGGTTTCTCGATCGGCTGCATATAGGCACGGTCTTTTTCAAAGATCTCGTCCCATCCGGCATCACACATCTCGTTGTACTCTTCGATCTGTTCTACCAGGCCGTCGACATCGATCCCGGCCTTCTCGGCCAGCTCTTCGATCGTATCCGCCTGTGTGGCAGGTTCGTATCCTTCCTCGATATCCCGGTTCCACTGCTCATCGAAATGATCATACAGATCATGCGGATGGACATGGGATACCAGATCCGGACCTTTCTTTTTATACTTCTTCAGCAGCTTGCTGTCGAAGATGGCAAAGGCAACTTTGCCCGGCTGTGCGGAGATTGCATTGCCGGTGAAGGTCGTATTGCCGATCTGGTCTTCCGGCATGAACCGCTGGCCATTGCGGTTGACCCACAGGCACGGCTGACGGAACGCACCGTCCAGAATGAAGTGGTTCATGTTGTCCGGCAGCTGATACATCAGCTCCATGGAACAGGGTTCATGACCTGCGCCGGCTTCCCAGCACATCTTGATGCCGTCGCCCTTCATGCCCGGAACAGCAAAATTGAAGATCGTCTTGCCGAATTCATATCCGGTCTCTTCCTTGATCATCTGCGGATTCTCACCGAAGCCGCCGGTGGCGACGATCACGGATGTGGCACGGACTTCGACTTCTTCGCCGTCCTTATCCACAGCGATGACGCCGACAGCCTTGCCGTCTTCCATGATGATCTTCTTGCCCGGTGTCTCAAACATGAATTCCACGCCGAGTTCTTTGGCGCGCTCTGTCATTTTTTTGGTCATGGCAGTCGCAGCACGCGGTCCCGGGATCCCGCCGTCTTCCGGACGGACAACATGCCAGGTGAACTCACCGTCCGAATACGGCCGGGTTGCTTCCGGTGCGCCGAACGCTCTCTGGACACCGACGAATTCCACACCCATATCCATCAGCCAGTCGATCGTATCGCCGGATTTGAAATAATAATCCCGGACCGTTCTGGCATCTACGCGATAATGTGTGAAATACATATGTTTCCGGAAAGCCTCACCCGGAGACAGCTGCACCATCTGCATTCTCTGGATACGGGAACCGACACCCAGCGGGCCCATGCCCATGTTAGCAGCACCGCCGGTTGTGGTGCTCTTCTCCAGTGTAATGACACGGGCACCATTCTCGGCGGCTGCAATACTGGCGGCCAGGCCGGACAGACCGGCTGCCACGACGACAACATCAGTTTCCAATTTCTTCATGTAATACTTCCTCCATTAAAACGCCGGAATCCAGACAATTCCGGACTCCGGCGCGTACTTTAAGAATTAATCGTTGCGGTGGAACAGTTTCTGCATGTATTCCAGACCGGATCCGCCGTTGCCTTCTGCCGGTGCATAACCGGTTCCGCCATACGTGTAAGTACGTTCCGGAACATCCCACAGAACCTTGTCCTCGTCGATCTCTGCCACGCAGCGGGCCATGCAGCCGTCGCCCATGTACCAGCGAAGCGGGAAGCAGTTGAAGCGGAAGATCTCGCCGGCCGGGATACGATCCAGGTCGCCGCCCAGGTTCTCAACACCAACGATACCATGGCCGAGCATGGTCTTGTGGCAGGGCTCCCAGGTTCCCCAGATGCCGATCTCTTCCAGTTCGCCATACAGTTTGTCATAGGCTTCCTTGCCGAAGATACGGATGTATTCGAATTTATCGAACTTCGCATAGGCTTCCTCGCCGAACAGCTCTTTGTACTCTTCGGTGATCGGTTTGCCGGTGGCGCCCAGCAGGTTCATTCTGGTCATACCGTTGTTGCCCATGGCCGTATGAAGCGGATGGTCCAGAGCCTGGCTGTCCATAGCGACGCATTTCACGCCGTATTTGACGAACCACTTACCGGCTTCTACGCCTGTGCCGGCTGCATAATGATAGTAAGCCTTGGAGTCATCGAACAGACGATGCATACCGGTGTTCAGGCAGACGACCATGCCTTTCAGCTTCTTCGGATTCAGGTTGATCTTCTTGCAGGCTTCATCCAGATGCTTGTCGGTGATCAGGCCCCACGGCTCGACATCGATCGGCAAGACAACAGCTTTGCCTGTGTAGGCATCGACCGGCATCTCATGTGTATAACGGGCTCTTCTTCCGTCGAACTCATACTCCATGACGTGACGCGGAGCGTCGCAGTGTGTGCCGGTGTGCATGGTGCACATGATGCGCTGTGTCAGCACGCCGCCCTTGGCCATGGTATGGGCATTGTCGATCATCGGTTTGTCAAAATACGGCCAGCGCGGGATCTCAGGGCTGAACGGATGGGTCAGGTC
>JAIKYQ010000132.1 GCA_024683035.1 Eubacterium sp. | reverse complement strand
ATCCCGCTTCATTTTGTCTTCTTCTCTGGTGACCACGGTATCGCCGTTTCCCTCACTGCCGGCAGCAGCGATCGTCAGGATCGTGGCGACAGGAAGCGATTTTTCGATCCATTTTCCCTGATAGAAATCCCAGAAGTCGCCGTCGTATACGGCACCGGCCGCGATCGCTTTGGAAGAGTCGATCGTACTGCCGCCGCCGACCGCCAGGATGAAATCGATCCCTTTTTCACGGCACAGGTCAATTCCCTGATAGATCAGGCCGCTCTTGGGATTCGGCTGTACGCCGCCCAGTTCCTCATATGCGATCCCGGCTGCAGCCAGAGACGCTTTTACACGGTCCAGAAGGCCGGAACGTACAACACTGCCGCCGCCATAGTGGATCAGCACGTTGGTGCCGCCGGCTTCTCTGACGTATGTCCCTACATTGTTTTCTTCGTCTTTGCCAAAAATAAATCGAGTCGGAATATAAAATGTAAAATTCTTCATGTTCTGTTTCTCTCCTGTATTCTTTACCGGATCCTTCCTGCAGTCAGATGCAGGAGTCCGGGCTGGTCATATCCGGTCATTCCGCAGAAAACCGGTAGGTTGTTTCGCTGTAGAATGCCTGTCCCTTTTTGTACACGATCGACGGGAAATGCAGATGGTTCGGCGACCCCGGGAAATGCTGTGTCTCCATGCAGAACCCCGCATATTTCTGATAGGTCATGCCATCCTTGCCGTCCGTGTACCCGTCTACAAAATTAGAGCTGTAGAAAGTCATGCCCGGCTGGTCCGTATACACTTCCATGGTGATACCGGTCTGGTCGGAATGTGCCATGGCAACTTTCCGGACGGAACCATCATAATGATTCAGCACATGATTGCCGTCATACCCGCCGCAGATCGCCAGCGCTTCGCTGTTCTCATCATGGATCCTCTCTCCGATTTTATGCGGCTCGGTAAAATCAAACGGAGTCCCCTTGACGGAAACGATCTCGCCGTTCGGACAGACACCCTTCTTCACGCCGTTCATGAAATCCGCATCGATCCAGACCGTATGATCCAGGCAGTCCCCGGCCGTATGTCCGCTCAGATTGAAATAGGTATGATTCGTCATGTTGATCAGGGTATCCTGCTCCGGCACCGCCGTATAGGAAAGCCGCAGCCCGCCGTCGTCAGTCAGACGATAGGTCACACAGATATGCACTTCTCCGGGGATCCCCTGATCTCCGTCCGGGCAGGTGGTATAAAAGGCAACGGCATTGATGTCTTCCAGCAGCTGATACTCCCAGATCCTCTTGTCCAGTCCCCGTTCGCCGCCATGCAGCGTCATACCGTCATTGTTGTCTTCCAGCAGGTACTCTTTCCCCTGGAAGGTAAATCTCGCCCCGTCGATCCGGTTTGTGATCCGGCCGATCACAGCTCCCAGATAACCCCAGTTCTTCTCAAATCCTTCTACCGACGTATAGCCCAGGCATACGTCCACCGGCTTTCCGGAACGGTCCGGCACACAGATGGAGACCAGGGCGGCACCGTAATCCGTGACGGAAAAGGACATGCCGTTCTTCCCTTCCACCGTGATCAGTGTCGCTTCTCTTCCCGCGTTTTTTGAGTATCCGAATGATTCTGTTTTCATGTTGTATCCTCGTCTTTCTTTTTCACTGCTGCCGGCTGCCGCATCAGCGGCTGTGACCGGCCTTTACCGGAATCGATCAGTATCCGATCTCTTTCAAAATACGGTCCATGGTACGGGCATTGTTCAGTGTAAAGGCCTGGGAAACATGGGGCGTTTCTCCGTCCGTAATGCACCGTCCGAGCTGTTCCGCTTCCAGCCGGTAATTCTGCGGCGCTGTGACCTTCTTTATTTCTTCTGTTTCTCCGACCCGGACGGTATAGGACAATTCCCCCTCTGCGTTAAAAGGAGTCACGCTGGTCAGCGATCCTTTGGTCCCAAAGATCGCCAGGCTGTCCAGCCTGTGATAGGACGGATCCTGCTCATCCGATTTCTTCAGGATCATCCCGCAGCGCATGGACGCCCGCTTGCCGCTGGCAAATCGGAAAGATGCCTGTGTAAACAGATCAATCTTTTCTTCCGAAAAGTCACCGGTCGCCCTGATTTCTTCCGGCTCCTCTCCCAGCATCCAGAGGATCTCACTGGTGTTGTAACAGCCGAGATCATACAAACTGCCGCCAAACGTTTCCCGGCGCAGCCGGATATTGGCCGGATCATAAGTAGACGTGATAAAGGCCGATTCCATATACAGGACATCTCCGATCGCGCCGCTGTCCAGTTCCTGCTTCACCGCAGCGATGAACGGACTGTGCAGATAGGCAAAAGCCTCCATCAGAATGACCCCGTTTTCCTCTGCCGCCCGGAAAAGAGCCTCGCATTCCGCCGCACTCGGCGCCAGCGGTTTTTCACAGAGAATGTGTTTTCCCTTCTCTGCGGCTTTTATCACATATTCCGCATGCATGTGATTGGGAAGCGGAATATAGACGGCTTCGACCTCCGGATCGTCCAACAGCGCTTCCAGACTGTCATAGCCTTTTTCAAACCCGAAGCGTTCACGAAACTCCTTCACTTTTTCCGGGTTCCGGCCGGCGATGGCATACAGTTCACAGTTTTCCGCCTGCTGCATCCCGGGGATCGTGCAGGACGCGGCTATACCGGCTGTACCCAGCACGCCCCATTTTACCTTTCTCATATCTGCTTCCCGCCTTTCTGAAAAGCGGGGCCGCCGCACTCGAATCCTATACGACAGCCCCTGCAATTTTTACTATTTCATTTTCAATCCTGCGCACAGCTCCGCTGCTGCGCAGCTCCCTCCGTGCTCCGGACATGCGGATGCCGGGCTGCCGCCCTTCATCCTTATGTCCGTTATCGTCTCTAAAGCAGCTGCGGTCCTGCATGCGAGCATGCCTGCCGCAGCTGCTTTGAGACAGGATTTATACGGCTACAAACTCGACGCCGAGGATGTTGCAGAGCTGCTCCAGGCGGTTCATATGATCGCCGATCCACATCACTTCGTGATGGGTGCCGCCGTTCTTCAGCCAGCCGTCCATAGCAGCCTTCACGCCGCTGTCCGGTTTGAAGAAGGTATGGTTCATCGGGATGCCCGGAATGATCGGCTCGTCCAGGTTCTCGCCGCGCATCGCAACGATCCGGTACTTGTCGCCGCTGATCGGGATCAGTGTAGCAACAGTTGCCACGCCGACTTCTGCCGAGAAGATCGGGGTCGGCGGATTGTCCAGACCGCCGATATCCAGCGGACGGTCGATCAGGGTGACCGGACGGTCTTTGCGGGCGACCTTCCAGTTGCCTTCGCCCATGTGTGCAAACATGCACGCATCACGGCCGAAGTCCAGAGAATACATCTCGGTGAAGTGCGGGTCGCCGATCAGCAGATGACCCATAGCCTCGAGTGCCATGACATGGACATCGCCTTCCGCCGCGTACACATAGCCTTTCGCCATCATGTTGCAGGCGCCCAGGATCGGCAGCTGTTCAAAGCGGCCGTCATCTCCGAACGCATCAAAGTTGGCACTGAAGCCATCGTAATTCTTCTTCTCACAGAATTTCTCGAATGCGAGCTGGATCTTGGCCGCATAGCGGTGATACTTCTCCGGAACCTTGTCGCATCCCGCAAAGTTCTTCTCATCCTCTGCGATTTGAGCGTCAATCTCTTCTTCCGTAACCTCTTCGAGGCATCTATATACCTGGCCGATTCCTTCATGCAGGCATTCAATTCCGAATTTCTGGAAGTATGCCACTTCATCGCCGAGGATATCGCCCATATTCTGCATCTTCTGCATAACAGCAATGCGGACCTTCGTCAGAGCCTTGGCCGCCGCTGCCGCAAGCGCCCAGTCTTCCACAAATTTTTTGAAGCGGTCGCTCTTCCAGTCTTCTGTAATGATGGCCGGTTTATAGCCCAGGCGCATCAGCATATTGGAGGTGTCCTGGATCCCATGGATACCCTGGTTTGTCGTCAGCAGACTCCAGTTCCAGTCCGGTGTGACATTCGGAAGCGGCTGAATATTGGCCAGCATGACCGGAAGCCGATTCTTCTTGAACGCCTGCACGATCCTCAGGCCCGGGGAATACAGGGTGTTGATGATCATGATGCCGTCAAGATCTTCATCATTGAACTGTTTAATGATCCGTTCTGTATCCGGGCGTTCTTTGGACAGCCCCGGGAAAACAAATTCCGCCACATCCGAAAGCTGTGCAATGACCTCTTTCACATATTCTGTCTGATGGGCGGGAATCTCCGGCTGAGATTCATCATACAGTCCCTGCATAAGGGCAAGGATACCGATTCTTGGACTTACTTTTTTCAGCATTGCTAAGCCTCCTTAAATAACGTATAAAACCCAAATAATAATGAACGTCTGTGTTGCTGCATTACGCTCTGCCGGCCGGATCCAGCCGGCAGAGCCCCGGCCCGCCTGCTACAGGCCGGGGATACTTTTACTTCATGCTTGAAGCTTCGGTATTTTAATTACAGATGATTGTTCTTGTTTATCAGCGTACGCTGGCGGTGGAATCCGCTGTGATGATGGAAACACCGGTGTCGACGCTCTTCGGGATCGGGGCAAGACCTTTTTCTGCCCAGCCCGGGATGACCGTCTCATGATTCAGCGCATACAGGAAATAGAGAGACCAGTAACCCATCTGCCGTGTTCCCTGTGCAACAGTGCCGTACAGGGTGCCTCTGTCAACAGCATCCAGAACACCTTCATCGGTATCGAATGCGATCGCTGTGATCTGATCGGCCAGACCGGACTCCTCAATGGCTGTCGCGGAACCCAGACCGACGAAAGCGGCCACGGAGAAGATACCCGTGATATCCTGGTTCGCCTGGATCATGGAAGCAGTCGCGGAAGCGCTCTCCTGCTCAGTATCGCCGGCATTGGCTCTCTCCAGAACTTCGATGTCCGGCTCGTTCTCAGCCATATAGGCTTCGAAACCGCTGGAACGGTCTTCCTGGTTCTGCAGGCCCGGTTTCATAACGATGCCGACTTTGCCCTTGTGGCCCATCTGCTCCGCCATGGTCTTGGCAACTTCCCAGCCGGCGCTGTAGCCGTCTGTGCCGAGATAGGTGTACGCTTTGGACGCCGGAGCGTTGGAGTCAAACAGAACGACCGGGATGCCGGCGTCGATCGCTTTGTCGATGGACGGTGTCATGCCGTCCGCATTGACCGGCGTGATCGCGATACCGGCCGGCTGTTTGGCAATGACCTGTTCCAGAACAGTCGCTTCATCGACATAGTCACCGGTGGTAGCGCCGGTATATTCTACATTGACGCCGAGCTCTTCAGCCGCTGCCTGCATGCCTGCCCAGCAGCCGGTCCAGTAATCGATACCGGACAGGAAAGTGATCATGTAATAGGTCCCGTCTTCGGCAGCAGCCTCTTCTTCCGCCGGAACAACCGTAGCGGCCATGGCCAGTGTCAGAACAGCGGTCAGCAGCATCGCAAGGATTTTCTTCTTCATGATAGTCCTCCTTAAAATTAGTTTTCGTTTCTGTGGCTGAAGTAGTCGATCAACACGGCGAGAAGCAGGATAACGCCGTTGATGAACTCCTGCCAATATACATTAACGTTCAGCAACACCAGAGCGTTGTTGATAAAGGAAAGAAGCAGCAGGCCCAGCATGGAACCCAGGATAGAGCCGATACCACCGTTCAGCGAAGCACCGCCGATGACCGCCGAGGAGATCGCTGTCATTTCCTGGCCGTCACCGATGATCGGAGAAGCGACCGTAAACCGGGCGGCGGCCAGCACGCCGGAAATACCGCAAAGCAGACCGGACAGGATATACACGCCCATTTTGACCTTGGCTACGTTGATACCGGAATAGTCGGCAGCCTGTGCATTGGAACCGACATAATAGACCTTCCGCATGATACTCGAATTGCGGAGCAGGAACCCGAAGATGACCGCCACGATCACACCCAGCAGGATCAGAAGCGGGATCGGGCCGATCATACCTTTGCCGAGATTCAGAAAGCTCGCGGGAAGCTGGGCCACGCTGATGCCGGCGCCCTTGGACAGGACCATGGCAATACCTTTGGCTATACTCATGGTACCCAGTGTACAGATCATCGGAGCGATCGTTGTCCTGGAACAGATCAGACCGTTGACCGCGCCGATCGCGACCGAACAGAGGATGCCGATGATCGCTGCCGCCGCGACCGGAACGCCCTTCTGCATGGACAGGTACGCCAGCACGACACCGGCCAGGGACATCGTGGAACCGACCGAAAGGTCAATGCCGCCGCAGGCCAGGATGACCGTCATAGCCGTGACCAGGAACATGTTGCAGGCCGCGCCCAGGATAGTCGCCGTCAGGTTGGACTGCGTCAAAAAGAACGGGGAGGCGATCATCATCACCACACAGAACGCGATGAAGATCAACAGGATAGATGCCTCACGGATTTCAAAAAACTTTTTCAATGCCTTCATAACTGAACTTTTCCTCCCTTCAGGCGATTTCTTTCCCGGATGAAAGCATGATCAGGTTACTTTCTGTAATATCCTTACCGGAAACAGAACCGGTCTGATGTCCCTCGTGCATGACGATGACTTCATCCGACATGCCGATGACTTCCGGCATTTCGGAGGAGATCAGAATAACGCCGATCCCCTGGTCGCACAGCTCGCGCATCATGAAATGGATCTGCGATTTCGCACCGACGTCGATACCCTTGGTCGGCTCGTCAAAAATGATGATCTGCGGTTCGGAGTTCATCCACTTGCCGATGACGACCTTCTGCTGGTTGCCGCCGGAGAGAGAACCGACTTTCTGTTTCGGCCCGGTACATTTGACCTTCATGGCTTCGATCTGCTCCAGCGCGTATTTCTGTTCCAGACCCTTGTTCAGCAATCCGCCCTTTTTGATCTTGTCCAGAATGGCCACGACCATGTTCCTCTGAATGGTCATGGTCTTGAACACCCCGTTCTTTTTCCGGTCTTCTGAGACGTAACAGATCTTCCGTGCGATCGCTTCACCGTAATTGTGGTTAAAGATCTTTTCACCTTTCAAATACAGATCACCGGATTTATAGCCGCCCAGCCCGCACAGCGCCCGCATGACCTCGCTGCGGCCTGCGCCGATCAGCCCGGAAAAACCGAGGATCTGTCCTTTTTTCAATGTGAAATTGATGTTTTCAAACCCCTTGCCGGTGTAGTTCTCGACACGGAGCAGCTCCTCGCCGCCTTCGGTCGTGGCTTTCGGCGGGAAGAAATCGGTGAGCTCCCGGCCGACCATGCTGTTGATGACGACGTTCTCTTCGACATCCGACACATTTTCCGTCATGACCATATTGCCGTCCCGCAGCACCGTGACTCGGTCGCAGTACGCAAACACTTCATTCATGCGGTGTGAGATCAGCACAAAACCGATCCCCTGGTCACGCAGCTCCCGAACGATCCGGAACAGATTCTCTGATTCGGAATCCGTGATCGAAGAAGACGGCTCATCCAGAATGATCATTTTTGCATTCATGGAGAGCGCCTTCGCGATCTCCGCGATCTGCTGCTGCGCCACACTCAGGGAGCCGACGCGGCTGCGGGCATTGAATTCCGTATTGAAACGGGCCAGCACTTCATCTGTCTTGCGGTACATCTCGCGTTTGTCGATCATGTCGCCCTTGCGCGGAATGTTCCACATCCACATGTTTTCGCCTACCGTCAGATGCTGGCAGAGAGCCAGCTCCTGGTGCACGAATGCGATCCCGTTAAAGACCGCTTCTCTGGGAGAACTGAAATTGATCTCTTTTCCGTCAAAGATGATCGTTCCCTCGTCACGTTTATGGATCCCGGCCACGACATTCATCAGCGTGGATTTTCCCGCGCCGTTTTCCCCGCAGAGACCATGTACCTCGCCCTTGCGGACCGTCATGTCGACCTTGTCCAGAACCCGGTTCGATCCGAAGCTTTTCGAAACACCTTTGATCTCAAGAATGTTTTCCATTATTCTTCGCCTTCCTTCTGAACCATGGCCAAAGCCGCCTTACTGTCGCCGTTGAAGTGTTTCAGCATTACGATTTCGCTGAATTCACTCTTGTTCTCGATCACCACGCCTTTTTCGGCAGCGCCGCGGATGACAAAACCTTCGTCTGCCGTCGGCTGGCCGACGCGGATGATGACCGGTGTATTGATCTCCATGCCGTTGATCGTGCCGTACCCCTGCATCATGATGAAACCGTAGGCGGCATCGTCTTTGATCGTGACGGTGCGGCCCGGCAGGACCCGCAGTTCTTTTGCCGCGAAATCTTTCGAACCATAGGAGACCCACCGCTCGATATAGCCGTCCGCGATCATGTCGTCCATGTTCTTTACCGGGATCGGTTCGTGATAGAATTTCTCGCGGAAATCCGGATCCACGTTGGCGTCCCAGTCAAACATGTTCAGCAGGACTTCCGCCCTCTTATCTCTGTCTGCACGGCAGTCTTCCGGAATGACAAAATCGTTCAGATGATCGTCAATAACATATTTTGTCTCGATCAGATTCTGATACCAGACAGAGACATCGCTCATGTACTGCGGTTCGTACGTCACAACCGAAGCCGGGGCATGCAGGAAGCCGGCCGGAAGGAACCATCCGGTCCCAAGCTTAATCTTAAAGGCTCGGCTGAGAGACAGGATGCTGTTGTCGCATTTGTCGAAATTCTTAATGCATTCGAGGACTTCTTCTTTTGTGACCGTCGGATTCAGACCGAAGAAGGTATAGTCATGATTAAGCGTGATCGAATTGTACTCTACCGGGAAGTAATAAGATTCCGGTTTCTGATTCAAACCCAGATGATTGACGAATTTTCCCTGCGGATGCAGATGGAACGGCAGCGCCGCACCATAGTCATAAAGCTTGGCAAACATTTTGAATGTCCCAAGCGTTTTCATGGTCTCTTCTCCGAGCAGCACATTGCCCATCAGCGCGATCGCCTCCGGGAACGTGATCGTATCCTCCCCTTTGCCCAGATAAAAGCGGCTCATGGTGCTCTCATCCAGCGTGGTCTCCCCGGAGATCGGCGCTCCTGTGGAAACGAACCACCGCTCGGCGATACCGCCTTTTTCCATTCCGAACGCATACAGATCGTCCGGATGGACTTTCAGCCGGCGTCCCGGGGGCAGAAAATTACGGGGAAGCCATGTCGGCAGAAACCGGGCAACGCCATCATAACGGTCCAGCTGATCCTGCAGTAATGACTGTTTGCTCATACTGTTTCCTCCCTATAAAGCCTCTTCGCAGTTTATGTAAATATTTTAGCTAATATTTAGCTAATTTTCAACTAGTTATTTTATACAAAAATGTTTATGTGTTTTTGTCGATAATGTTTTTCCTCTTTTTATCAAGCATCAAAATTTCCGGATATTTTCAATATTTTACGGATATTTTCGTAATTTTCTTCTTAATAGTAAAATATTCACAATTTCCTTGCTCAATCTTCATATATTATCCCATTTGATTTATCTAAATCTTCCTGCTAAAATAGCTAAAAAGAATTAAATTCAGTTTCTTTTTACTAAACTGTAATTTGCCATTTTGACTTTTATAGTATAAGATTGATTTGCTTGCAGATCATTTCAGGAGAACACTATGACGATCAAAGAACTAGCCGAAGAATTACAGGTATCTCCAGCTGCCATTTCGCTGGCTTTAAACGGAAAACCGGGTGTCAGCGACGCTGTCCGGCAGAGGATTATTGACAAGGCAAAAGAATATAATTATACCCCTTCCCGTGCTTCTTACAACAGCAAAAAACATCTTACGATCCGTTTTATTGTCTATAAGAGACAGTTTCCGGATTCCGTGATCCGGAACATTTCCTTCTATTCCCTTGTACTGGAAGGACTGGAAGATGCTGCCAAGACACAGGGGTACAATATTCTTGTGAGTCATCTGCAGGAAGGGCCGGATGAGATCCAGCTTCTGACGGAACTGCAAAGCGGTGTGGACGGGATCATCTTTTTCGGTACCGAATTTGACGAAGACTCCCCTCTTTGCAGCGAGCTGGTCCGGATTGACCGGGAGATCTGTCCCGTAACCGTACTGGACACCCGCCTGCGCAATACGCCGCTGGACTGCTTTACCAATGACAACTTCGGCGGCGCCTGCAGCGCCGTGGAATACCTGCTCGCTGCCGGGCACCGGCGCATCGGTTATTTCACCTCTTCCATGCGGGCCGCCCGCAACTTCGATGAAAGATCCGCCGGCGTGACCAGCGCCATTGCTGCCTGTCCGGGTGCGGAACTGGTCTCCGTGCCCATGCGCTTCTCCACAAAAGAAGCACATGACGCCGTTTGCGCGTGGGCCAAAGATCAGCCGGCAGACACCCTGCCGACCGCATTCTTCGCAGATTCGGATATCCTCGCATTCGGAGCGATCCAGGCCTTTTCCCATCTGGGGCTGCGGGTCCCGGATGACATTTCCGTGCTCGGATATGACGATATGCCGGAATGTGAATTATTCCTCCCTGCTCTCTCTACGATCCATGTAGCCAAACGGACCATGGGCCGGGAGGCGCTGCTCCTGATGAGCAGGCGCATCCGCGAACGGCAGAACGCAGCCGACAATACACTCTGGCATCCTCCTCTCAACGTGACCGTCAAGACCTTCCTGAAAGAACGAAGTTCCGTACGTCCGCTTTACACGAAATCCTGATCTTGCCGGTCAAAGAACACCAGAGAGTCACAGGACAAAAACAAAGAGCGGTTCCGCTGTCTTACGACGCACGGAACCGCCTTTTTTGTTGTTTGAGGGAAAGGTATCTTATGGTTTCTGAAAACCCTTACTTGTTGGCAATGATCTCATCCACATTGTCAGCGTTGACACCGATGAACGGAACAAGGCTGAGCGGATCGATCTCATCGATCTTGCCATCTTTGATCATGTCGATGATCTCGAACGATTTGGCTGCCTGGCCTTTGGCACTCTGCAGAGCTGTGCCGCCCATACGTCCTTCTTTAACCGCTTCCAGCGCATCGTCGTTGCCGTCTACGCCATAGACCGGGATCTTGTCGGCCAGGCCGGCATCTTCCAGAGCCTTGACAGCGCCAAGCGCCATGTTGTCGTTTTCGGAAGCGATGACATCGAATTCCACACCAGACTGGATCCAGTTCTCAACCAGGCTCATGGCAACGTCTCTCTGCCAGTCAGCCGGCTGCTGTACGACGATCTCCATATCCGGATAGTTGGCGATGATCTCTTCATAACCCTGGATACGGCCGATCTGTGCGGAATGTCCCAGCGGTCCTTCGATAACGGCGATCTTGCACTTGCCGTCAAAACGATCCGCGATCATCTGCATCTCGATCCGGCCGGACTCCGCATGGTCAGAACCAACCAGTGTTACACACTGATCCTGGTTGGATGTCGGGCCGATCAGCGTAAAGATCGGAATACCGGCTTTGTTGGCGTTGTCGACACAAGGCGCGCAGCCTTCAACCGAAATACCGTCGAGGATGATGATATCCACACCCTGCTCGATCAGGATCTCACTCTGGCTGACCTGTTTCTGTGCATCGGAAAGACCGTCCAGAGAGATCAGTTCGATATCGTCGCGCTCGGCATCCAGCGCGTCCATGGCCGACTGCAGCTCAATGACGAACGGGCTGTCCAGTCCCTGATACAGAACGCCGACTTTCCAAACCTTTTCTTCATCTGCCATAGCCGTCATGGCTGTAGCTGCGATCGTTGTCGCCAGTATGCCACAGGTTAACAGTGCAACAAATTTTTTCATAGTTTCCTCCTCTCTTAAGTAAACGTTGTATCAACTTCATCGCATCTGCAGGTGCGAGAAATTCTGTATCAGTTCGCGGGTCTTCTGGAGTCAAACCACACGGCTGCGATCGTAATGACACCTTTGATCATCTGCTGATAGTAAGAGTTGACATTCAGCATATCCAGACCATTACTCATAACACCGAGGATCAGCACGCCGACCAGTGTACCCAGCAGCTTGCCCTTGCCGCCGGAAAGAGACGTGCCGCCGATGACGCAGGCTGCAATGGCATCCAGCTCAAACCCCTGGCCCACGACCGGCGAGCCGCAGGATATACGGGAAGCCAGAAGAAGACCGGCAAGACCGGAACAAAAACCGGAGATAACGTAGACGGCGATCTTTACGGCATCCACATTCATACCAGAAACGTACGCGGCCGTTTCGTTTCCGCCGACGGCGTACACATGACGTCCGAATTTGGTGAAATACAGGATAATGGAAGCAACAATGAAAACGGCGATGAAGATCACGACCAGGATCGGAATGGATCCGAATACATAGCTGCCTCCCAGCGCAATGAATTCATCCGTGACATACGGGACCGTACCGCCCCGGCTCATCAGAAGCGCCGCGCCTCGGGCGATCGTCATCATACCCATCGTGGCAATGAAAGCCGGTACGTTTCCTTTTGCGGTTACAACGCCGCTGATGAACCCGCAGGCAACACCGACCAGGATCGAAAGCACCACCACGACCACGATCGGAAATCCGCCTTCGATCGGCTGGAAGAAGGCGCCCGGAACCTCACGGGTCGAGGCCAGAAGCGCGCCGATCGTTCCGGTCAGCGCAACAATGGAACCGAGTGCCAGGTCGATGCCGCCGGTTATGATGACGAATGTTACGCCGATGGCCAGGATCCCGTTGATCGATGCCTGCTTCAGAACGTTGATGGTATTGGAAACGGATTTGAAACCTGGTACCAGGATCGCCATGATGATCCAAAGCAGTATAAACGCGATATAGATATATGCGCCGCTTTTTGCCATCCACTCCTGCGCTTTTTTCAAAGCGCCTGTCTGCGTTTTCACAGCCTCGGATTCTTTACCCATGTTTAACCTCCTCCTCTTCAATGCCAATTGCATACCGCATGATGGCTTCCTGACTGAATTCGCTCCTGTCCAGTTCTCCTGTTATATCGCCTTCGTGCATGATGATGGTGCGGTCGCACATCCCGATGATCTCAGGCAATTCGGATGAGATCATGATAATGGCCTTTCCCTGTCCGGCCAGGTCGGAAATGATATCATAGATCTCGGATTTCGCTCCGACATCGATTCCGCGGGTCGGTTCGTCCATGATGATGATCTCGGGTGCCAGCGTCAGCCACTTGGCAATAACAACCTTCTGCTGGTTTCCGCCGCTCAGGAATTTGACCAGCTGATCATAAGACGGTGTCTTGACGCGCAGTGCCTCCGCCCATTGCCGGACGATCTTTGTTTCCTTCCGCTTGTTCACAAACCCGAAACGGGACAGTTCATCCAGCTTGAGGAAAGAAATATTGTCCCTGACCGATCCGATCAGATTCAGTCCTACGTTCTTCCGGTCCTCGGATATGAGAGAAAACCCGTTTTTGATCGCGTCCTTCGGTTTTTTCAGCGTGATCTCTTTGCCGTTCAGCCAGTATTTTCCGCTGTCCGCTTTCCGGATGCCGAAGATCGTCTCCACCGTCTCTGTCCGGCCGGCACCCATCAGGCCGGATATTCCCAGGATCTCACCCTTTCGGAGTTCGAAACTGACGTTGCGGAACAGACCGGCTTTGGAAAGGTTTTCGACCTTGAACACCACTTCTCCGATCTGCGGCGTGCGCTTCGGATATACGTTTTCGATCTCACGCCCGACCATAAGCGCAATGATCTGATCGGTCGTGACCTCTTCGATCGGGTAACAGCCGACGACTTCACCGTCCCGCATGATAGTGACACGGTCCGCGATACGCGCCAGTTCTTCCATCTTGTGAGAAATATAAATAATACCGACACCCTGTTCCTTCAGCATCTTGATGAAACTGAACAGTTTATCCACTTCACGGTCCGTAATGGCAGATGTCGGCTCATCCATGATGATGATCCGGGAATTGTAAGAGACTGCCTTGGCAATCTCGATCATCTGTGTCTCTGCCACGCTCAGCTCTTTCATGAGCGAACGGGGAGAAATATCGATGCCCAGCCGGTCCAGGATCTCCTGTGCATCGCGGTACAGTTTCAGACGGTCCAGGAACATGCCTTTTTTCGGCTCCCGCCCCACATAGATGTTTTCGGCCACCGTCATGTACGGGATCGGATTCAGTTCCTGGTAGATCATGGCGATCCCGTGCTGCAGTGCATAGATAGGAGAATTGTTCTTCAGTTCTTCTCCGCCCACAAGGACCTGTCCGGAATCCTGCTTGTACGATCCGCTCAGGATCTTCATCAGCGTGGATTTTCCGGCACCGTTTTCTCCGATCAGAAAATGCACTTCCCCGCTTCGCAGATCAAAGTCCACATCATTGAGGGCCAGAACGCCGGGGAACTCCTTTCTGATCTTTTTCATTTCCAGAATCGTATTTTCCATTTTTCTGTCACCTGAACGCTTTCTGTTTGTGGAGATTATCCGTTTTTTCCCTTCTTTTCTCAGAAATATTTGTGACCATTACCATTATATCTTTCAGAAAAACAGGATTCTTTAGGCTAAAAAGTCACTTTTTCAGATTATTTGCAGCATGATTCAGATTATTCCCGCGAAAATGTACTAATGCAAAATACAATTGACAGTAGAATTCCCTCTGCTTTAGTATAGAGATGAACGCATTCTGTATCAGAATTTTCCGATCTTTCCTTTTTCTGCAGTATACAGAGTATGTATAAGGACGGAAAATGAAACTTGGAAGGCTATCGGTTCTGTATCACAACGCAAATCTGCGTACAAAAATACTGATCGGCGTATATGCTCTGACGCTGACGGTTGTTATCGTTATCACACTGCTTGCAGATGTGCTTTTTTCGCGTGCCTTTCAGACATCCGACACCAACTCCACCCTGCAGTCGATCCGGCAGGCTAATGCAGCCATCGATGCCTATCTCATCAATACAGAAAACGTCATGCAGGTCCTGACGGCCAACCGTCAGATCCAGAATATGCTGCAGCGGGACGGCTCGGCAGAAGAAACATCGGGATCCCCGGTGTTTTCCACAGGGAATTATCTGGCCAGTCTTATGGAGATCTTCCCATATTTCACGGGGATTGCCCTGGTCGGCAAAAACAATACCCTTTTCAGTAATGAAATGCAGCGGAATATCCTCGTTTCGCTGGTGAATGAAGACTGGTATAAAACCTGTGAACGCGAACCGGATACGACTCATATCCGGTATAAACCCATTGACCGCAGCATTTCCTATAACAAACCCGTCAGCGCCGACGGGATCATTTCCATGACCAAAGCAGTACGGGATCCTGTTACCAAAGAGATCATCGGCGTCATTCTGATCGATCTGGACGCTTCGATCCTCAACGAGGCACTGGAGACCACCAATGCCGGAAAGGACGGTTTCCTGATGGTCCAGGATCATGACGGTGCCGGGATCTATATGCCGGCAAACGCCGTCGCGTACCGTATCCGGACCGAATGGTTCGAAGACAGCAGTGACAGAACTCTGGCCAAGCGCATAGACGGGACCAATTATCAGATCATCTGCACGAATTCCTCCTATACCGGCTGGAATACGATCGGTGTGTTTTCCATGGATAAGACATTGGAACAGGTGCTGCATTTCCGCATGATCATGATCGTTCTGGCTTCTGTCATGGTCATCTTCACAGGCATTCTGGGCATCCGTTTCTCCCGGTCGATCAGTACACCGCTTACCGAACTGACGGAACTCACCTCCCGCGTGGAACAGGGAGATCTTTCCGTGCAGTTCAGTGCAGAATCCAATGACGAGATCGGCAAACTGGGTACCGGTTTCAACAGCATGGTCAATGAGATCCAACGGCTGGTCGATACCGTACTTCAAAACCAGCGGCAGATGCGGGAAAGCGATCTGGCCACGCTGCAGGAACAGATCAAACCTCATTTTCTCTACAATACGTTCGATACGATCCACTGGCTGGCACGGCGGCATCACGCCGAAGACATTGCGCAGCTGATCGCAGCCCTGACAAAACTGTACCGGATCAGCCTCAGCCGGGGCAGCGAAATCATTACACTGGAAGACGAGATCGAACATGTACGCAACTATCTGTACATTCAGAAGGTACGCTATTCGGATATCATGGACTATGAGATCAGCAGTATCCCGGAGGCGCCGCATCTGTTTGTGCAGAAACTGATCCTGCAGCCGCTCGTCGAAAATGCCATTTACCACGGGATCAAAAACCGTTCCTCCCGGGGCATGGTACGGATCCGGACATCCATTGAAGAGGATGTGCTGATCCTGGAAGTAACCGATGACGGTCCGGGCATTCCGCCGGAACGCCTGCAGGAACTGCAGGCATATCTGAACGGTGAATCCCCGGGCAAGACGGGGTATGGCCTGTACAACGTAAACAAACGGATCACACTCCGGTGGGGAGATGCTTACGGTGTCCGTATCTCCTCTCCTGCAGAAGGCGGGACATCCGTCAGGATCCTGTATCCGGTTAAGTATCAGATAGAAGGAGAAGACAATGTATAAAGTACTGATCGCAGATGACGAAGAGATCATCCGGACCGAACTGGAGAAGGCTTTTTGCTGGCAGGATTTCGATATGGAAGTCGTGGGTGTGGCAAAAAACGGGCTGGAAGCCCTGGAAATGGTAAAACGTTTTCACCCGAACGTATGCCTGCTCGACGTCAAAATGCCTTTTCTGAACGGGCTGGAACTGATCGAAAGGATCAACCGGGAAGACAGCTCCATTGTCAAGATCATCATCAGCGGTTTCGATGAATTTGAATTTGCACAGAAAGCAATCCGGCTCGGCGTGTATAATTACATCCTTAAACCGATCGACGAACGGGAATTCCGGAAAATGATGCTGGAGATACGGGACCGCCTGCAAACCAATGCGGAAATGAACCAGCAGCAGAAACTTCGAAATTCACTGCTCGAACGAAACCGGGATTTACTGCGGACAGAAACGCTGTACAAATGGATCCATTCTGAAAGCAATCCGGAAACCGCAAGGGAAAACCTGCTGGAT
Organism: Eubacterium sp.; assembly: GCA_024683035.1. GTDB lineage: Bacteria > Bacillota > Clostridia > Lachnospirales > Lachnospiraceae > Bilifractor. Next base: position 5,360 of record JAIKYQ010000132.1, on the reverse strand, counting down.
TTCGGAATCCGCTTTTCCGGAACATACGACCTGTTTTACATCCGCATGCATTTCCATCTCACCGATCTGGGAGATGAGGAATACATGGAAAAAAGCATCCGGGAGTGCAAATCGATCTTCCGCAGCACCTGCGCCGTATCGGAAGAATACTATGCCATCAAAACATCTCTGGATTCCCTTTTTGTGATCGCCTCCTGCGGTGAAAACCAGCCTCACGGCCGGCTCCTTCCGAACCGGGAACTGAACGGCAGCGGAAACTGGAAAGCCGATGTATACCACCGCACAGCCGACAATCTGATCACAAATGCACCATTGGTGTTTGCCGCATTGCAGAAAGAAGCACAAGAAGACGAACAATGCTCTCCCATGGTAAACAAGATCAAACGGTACGTTCAGGATAACTACAGGGATCCGCAGCTGCGGCTTTCAAAGTTTGCCGAGGACAGCGGTGTTTCCCTCAGTACGCTGAGCCGCCTTTTCAAAAAAGAAACCGGCGTGACCTTTATGGAATATCTGATCGATTACCGGATCCGGTGCTCCATCGATCTTCTGGAACACACCGGCCTCCGGATCGTAGAGATCGCCGAACAGGTAGGCTATAATTCGCAGCATTATTATTGTGATGCCTTTAAAAATGTGATGGGGATATCCCCAAGCAAATACAGAAGCCGCGGGAAAAGAGAATGAGCAGAAACTCCACGGAAAAAGCAGCAGGAAAAACAGGGATCCGGATTCTGTCGGTGCTGGCGATCGCAGCGGCAGTCCTGTTCCTGTTTATCGGTCTGCGGCAATATACAAAAGAAGACGGTTATGTTTATCTGATCGGCCTGTCCCAGCCGGATCTGTCCGATAATGCACAGCTTGCACTGTATAACGACATCGCCCTCTCCTGTGCTGCCGAAGATATCCGACTGATCTCTTATGATGCCGGCCAGAGTACAGCGAAGCAGCGGAACGATATCCGGACGCTGACCGAGATCGGGGTCGATGCACTGATCATCTCCTCCGATAATGCAGAAGCCATGGCTGATGTGATCGGCAATGCCTATCACGCCGGCATAACGGTCATTCTGATCGGCAGTATCCCTGTCACCGGAGAATGCAGCTGCCATGTCGTACCGGACCGGTACGCCGCAGGACGTATAGCCGGCGAATATATGGCAGAACTGTTTCCGGAAGAGAACTGCACCGTTCTGGAGATTTACGGGGAAGCACGGTCACGTATCAGCAAAGATCTGCAGTACGGATTTCAGGATGCTATCGACAGATACGACAACATTATCAATGAATACGTCATGACGGGATACTGGACCGAAGTGGATACACAGGAACGACTGATCGACAGCCGGTTTTTTTCATTGAAACCGACTGTCAACGCAATTTTTGCCCATAACGACTCCATGGCGATCGCAGCCGCGATCACCGCTGAAGAGCGCGGCAAAGAAGTTGTGATCATCGGCGTCGGCGGCTATGCGCTTCCCAACAGTGATCTGCAGGCCGTGCGGGACGGCCGTCTGCAGGCAACCGTATACTGTCCGACCGGTGGAAAAGAAGCCGTGGATCTGGCTGTAAGGATCATCCGGGACGGACAGCAGCCGCCGGATACGGTAACGCTGGAACCGGAGCTGGTCACAGCTGCCAATGTAGATGCCTATCTGCAGGCAGAAAGGAGCTCGGATGAAACATAGACTGCTGGCCGCTGCAGTTGTTTTAGGAATGGTATTTGTCTGTTGTGGCTGTGTATCGAAAGAAATACCGGTAATACAGCCGGAAACAGCTGTGTCGGTCTCAAAACCGGAAACGGAGACAGTAACAGACACGGAAAGCAACGCTTTCCGTGTCGGCATATCCCTGCAGGACGAATCGCCCTTCGTGATCCGCGTAAGCAAACGGCTCCAGTCACTGCTTAACGCAGAGGATCTGGGTATCGAGTACGTAATTTACAATGCACAGCGCAACGCCAATGCACAGGTCTCTCATGTCCAGTCCTTTATTTCCAATGAGTTTGACCTGGTCCTTCTGGACCCCATCTCCTATGAAGACTGTGCACCGGCGGTCGATATGCTGCAGGAAGCCGGTATTCCGCTGATCGTCTTTGTCACAGACGTATACAATCCAGGCAATTATGGATACAAGGTCGGATCCAGTCATTATGAATCCGGCGTGATCGAGGCACAGATGGCTGCCGATGCACTGCACGGAAAGGGAAAGATCGTGGTCCTGGAAGGTGTCATGGGGATCAGTGCCCAGTATGAACGGTATCGTGGATACAGGGATGTATTGAAAAACTATCCGGATATGGAGATCGTGGCAGAACAGACGGCAGCCTGGCAGAAAGATGAGGCGTATCTGATCGTTCAGAACTGGATCCGCAATAAAGAATTTGACGTCGTGCTGTCTGAAAACGACAACATGGCCCTCGGCGCGGTAGAAGCCGTCTATGAAGCCGGCAAGGAAGATGAGATCCTGGTATACGGCGTCGACGGAGATATCAACATGCTGTACAGCGTAAGAAATGCCCGTGCTGACGGCACAGTCTACCACGATGCGATCGGACAGGCGGAAGTCCTGTATGAATACATCAAGGATATCATGCAGGGGACCACGCCTCCGGAAAAAGAGTACCGGATCCCCTTTGAACCGGTCACGATCGAGAACGTGGATTCCTATATCCAGGTCATGGAGCAGTACAGTTAACGAAGGAAGGCCTCTCCGCCACCCGGCACAGGGCCGTGCAGACACACGCTCCCCAGGTGCCTTCCGCGGGAACGCTGCTGAGATCCACCGGTTACTCCGTCTTTGCGGCTGAAGTATGAGAACATCGTTCGTCAAATGCTTCAGACGCTTAGTCGGAGTCAGCGGTTAGCTCAGCAAGTGAAGCGGGGCCCCTGGGGAGCGTGTGTCTGCACGGCCATGCGCCGGGGCGGCGGCTCACAGTCTTACATACGGATCAGGAGTACATTCAGCCCGAGCAGGTTCTGATACTGTATGTCTTTCGCAATCTGGAAGACCAGACGGATTCCGGCGTTTTTGACTTTGTCTTTCTCATCCAGCAGCCGCGCCCGTTCGGACGGATCAAACGGCACACAGTCATCCCGTATGCGCAGCAGGATATCGTCTCCTTTATGCACCACACGGATATCGACCGAGTGGTTCTTCTTTTTGTCTTTCAAAAAACCGTGCGCCACCACATTGCCGGCCATTTCTTCGAGAGCCAGCCCGGAAAAGTACGCCCGGCGTCGGTCGATCCCATGCTCCTGGCAAAAGGCGATCACCTGCTCCGAAACCGTCTCCACTTCCTCCATATTTCGCACCGTAATATCGATCCGGTCCCGGTCTTCTACGCCGATCCTTTCGGGAAGCGCTATCAGATCCTCCATGTTCCTGGGCGCATGCTTCGTGTCTCTCACCGAGAAAGCAATGATCACCAGCAGGCAGATGACCCCGTTCAGGATATTCGCGATATACAGCCCGTTCATTTTCAAAAGCGGGATCAGAAACAGACTGAGACAGGAAACCCCGGCAAACCCGTCCACAACAGGCAGTACGACGGACAGCAGTTTCTTTTCGGCTGCCTGCGCATAACAGGCAAACGTCAGGCTGATCACCGCCAGCGGCATACAGAGCGGCAGGAGCCGGAATCCCATCACCGTCATGTGATAGACAGGATCCGTTGCATCCCGGTAGAACAGCCGCGTAAGCGGCACGGCAAACAGGACAAGCAGCAGGGCCACCCCGCAGATAAGCAGCACGCCTTTCCGGCATGCGATCCGCATCACATCCGTAACCGACCGGCGGTCTTCTTCTCCGATACTGATGCTGAACAGCATGCGGGCCACCGCGACCATGCCAAAGGGTATGGACCAGAAAATCGCCATCAGCGAGTTGGACGCTGCAAACGAAGACAGTCCTACCGCACCGATGCATTTCAGGATCAGCGCGTTGACGACAATACACCGGAACATTTCCACAAAACGGGAAAGTGCACCGGAATAGCCGCGTTTCATGATATCGATGATCATATGCCAGTCTACATTCCGCAGCGAAAACTTCAGCTGTGACCGGCCTGTAAAATAATACGCTGCCATCACACCGAAAAACAGCCACTCACTGATCGACGAGGCCAGCCCGAGGCCGAACGTTCCCATCGGAATGGCTACGATCAGTACATAGTCCATCACGGCATTGGATGCAAAGCAGGCCAGACTGGCTGCCGTCGTCCGCTTGGTCTGGTTTTCCAGTGACAGAAAGGCAAACAGCTGCTGTCCCATGACAAGCGCCGGAATACCGATGGCCTGTCCGATCAGATACTGATTGAACATTTCCTGCTCCACCAGGCTTGTCCCGTTGCCGGAAGCGACATTCGTCAGTGCAACGATCACAAGGATTACCGATGTCAGGACCGATACACCTGCAGAAGACAGCAGATCCACGGAAAAAACACTCCGGACGGCTTCCGGCTTTTTCCCGATATACTTGCCGTAAAGCAGCTGGGAACCGCTGACCAGCATCATGCTGAGCGCATAGAGATAATGATTCAACGGCGCGAACAGTCCGATGGCGCTCATGGCATCTGTCCCGATGGCGTTGCTGGCAAACAGACTGTCGATAATACCGTTGGCCGCATTAATGATGATGAGCAGGATCTGATAAGGCAGCAGCCGGAAGAACAAACCGGATAACAGTTTATAGTCTGCAGAGGGTTGCTTCATAACAATTACCTTCTTTTCTTTCTTTTTACCTGCTTCTTTACGCTGAAGCCAAATGTACCCAGCTGTTTTCCCAAAGCATAATAAATGCCGTGCGAATAGGCAAGTAAATGTGCTGCCGCCAGATCAAACCGGCCGCTTTTGTCCAGATAAGCTTCATCTACATTCACCGCGGTTACCTCCGCCAGAAACATATGGTGGGATCCCAGATCCGACTCGGAAACCACATGGCATTCGATATTTACCGGAGACTCCGCGATCAGCGGGCAATGCACTGTCTGGCCGGGCAGCGGCGTCAGGCGGCATTCCTTCCATTTATCCCACTCTTTCCCGGAGCGGACGCCGCAGTAATCCATGGCCCGCGCCAGATCCTCTGTGACCAGGTTGATCACAAATTCGCCTGCCTTGCGGATGATTTCGTAAGAATACCGTTCCGGCCGTACCGAAATATAGGCCATGGGCGGATCCGATGAAACCGTCCCTGTCCAGGCGATCGTGATGATGTTGGACTCTCCGCTGTATTCTCCGCAGGTCACCATGACCGCCGGCACCGGATACAGCATATTGCCCGGCTTAAACTGTATTCTCTCCATACACTCTTACTTCCACTCTATTGTCATTCATGGTCGTTCCTTCGCCCAGATCGGACAG
>JAIKYQ010000130.1 GCA_024683035.1 Eubacterium sp. | reverse complement strand
CTGGCAGGAAAGATCGTAAAAGGCGAAGTGGTGCTGGACGGGAATCCGCCGGCTTTGCATACTGCACCCATGGCTCTTCACACGGATTTGGATCCGAACGTGCTGCTGGTTAAGCTGCTCCCCGGAACCAGGCCGGAACTTCTGGAGGCCGCCGAAAATCTGGGGTATAAGGCGGTTGTCATTGAGGCCTTCGGATTGGGCGGTATCCCGAACGTAAAGCGGAATCTGCTGCCGGCAATCGAGAAGCTGATTGAACAGGGCATTCCGGTGGTTGTAACGACCCAGTGCGTCTATGAGGGCTGTGATATGAGCGTCTACGATGTGGGCGTGGAAGCCGCCCGCGCAGGCGCACTGTCCGGCGGCACCATGACACCCGAAGCGATTGCGGTCAAACTCATGTGGATTCTGGGCCACACGGATGATCCGGTGCGGATCCGTGAACTGTTTTACAAAAATTATGTGGGAGAAATCTCTTCCCCGTGATTTTTCCTGAAGAGAAAAACAGAACAGAAGCATTCAGAACCAGGGCGGGGGCTCTGGTTCTGCTTTATCGTATGCACGGCAAACACCCATCCGGTTGCATGCTTCCGGTTTCTGTGATATCATGCTGCATACCATAAAACCAGAGAAGGAGCCTGCTTATGTTTTTTGATACCCATGCGCACCTGGACGATTCAGCATTTGATGAAGACCGGAATGAGGTGATCGAACGCATCCGAAAAGCAGGCGTTGATCGCGTCCTGAATCCGGGCTGTGATGAAAAAAGCACGCGGATGGCTGCGGAGCTTTCAGAGAAGTACAGTTTTATCTGTTTTGCAGCCGGCTTCCATCCGGAGGAACTGGCCGGCCTTACGGAAGAAAGCTTTGATTCCGTATGCGCACTGGCCCAGCATCCGAAGTGCCTGGCAATCGGGGAAATCGGTCTGGACTACTATTGGGACAGCACCCGGAAAGAGGAGCAGAAGGCGCTCCTGCAGCGCCAGCTGCTGCTGGCATTGGATCTGGATAAACCCGTCATCATTCATGACCGTGAAGCCCATGGCGACTGCCTTGCCGCCGTCAGACAGCATCCGAAACTGCGGGGCGTGTTCCATTGTTATTCCGGCAGTGCCGAGATGGCGGAGGAACTGCTGCGCTTGGGCTGGTATCTTGGCTTTGACGGACCCGTGACTTATAAAAATGCCCGCAAGGCATTGGAGGTCCTGCTGATCTGTCCCCTGGAACGCATTCTGGTCGAAACAGACAGCCCCTATCTGTCACCAGTCCCGATGCGCGGCAAACGCAACGACCCCGGAAACCTCCCATGGATCTGCGCAAAAATCGCCGAGGTGAAAGAACTTTCCACGGAGGAAGTTGCCCGCATCACGGCAGAAAACGGATGCCGGCTATTCGGCTGCCCGTAAATGATTGTTTACGGTTTATACTTGAAACGGGTTTTTGTTTGGTGTACAATCTCACAACGCAGGCATTTTAGAAAGGAAGGAGGCGAGTACGGTTGAAAAACAGGGTTTCCTGGCTGATTTGCATGGCATTTCTGACACTGATTCTGTCGGGGATTGTCGTATCGAGGATAGAGTCCCGGGATGAGATCATCTTCGGCGGTGTGGATGGTGCTTATGTGCACACCGATACCTATCAGTACAAGGATCCAACTGTTACTCCCGAAGTGGTTGAAGTCGATGACGGATGGCCGGAGATTGACATTACTCAGGCGCAGTACCGCATGGTCAACGATCAGACGGAGTTTCTGCTGCCGTCCTCCTTCGAACCGGTCTGCGGCCTAATCGACGGTACCAAGTTCATGATGTTTGACATCGACGCATTGCCGTATCTGAATGCGATGCTCCATGCCGCTGAGGAAGCCGGCTTTACTCCATACATTGCGGCGTCCTACCGCACCTATTCGTACCAGACGCAGATGTTTAACGCCAAGACAAGCAACATCGCCTGGGATGAATATGGGATCACCGATTATCTGGATCCCACCTATCAGAAAGCTGCGGAAAAGGCAAGGAAGATCGTCATGTATCCGGGCAGCAGCGAGCATCAGCTGGGCCTCGCAGTGGACATCTGGGACAGACAGCGCAACCAGGCAGTTTCTTACGAGAATATGAATCAGGAGTTCTTCACCTGGCTCGATGAACACTGTGCCGAATACGGGTTTATTAAGCGATATCCGACTCGCAAGCTTCTTCTGACCGGATGGGACGAACCTTGGCACTACCGCTATGTCGGCGTG